>CAUQSL010000041.1:0-2705 GCA_963520775.1 uncultured Peptostreptococcus sp. | reverse complement strand
CAGTAATAAATAATACAGTAATAAATAATACAGTAATAAATAATACAGTAATAAATAATATAGTAATAGATAAGTATATTGTGTTGAAAAGGTGAAGTATGTTAGAAAAAGGTAAAAAGTATGAATGTGAAATAGTAGATATAGGCGAAAATGGCGTAGGTATAGGTAAACATCAAGGTTTTACAGTTTTTGTAGATGGAGCTCTGTTAGGAGAAGTAGTAGATGTAAAAATCACAAAATCTAAGAAAAAATATGCACAAGGTCTAATATCAAGAATAAAGACAAGATCACCCTATAGGGTAGATAGACTATGTAACCCTAAATATTCATCTTGTGGTGGCTGTCAGATACAAGAATTAGACTACCAGAAGCAGTTGGATTTAAAAACAAATGTAGTCAAGGAAGACCTTAAGAGGATAGGTGGCCTAGAGGATGTCCAAGTCTTTGATACAATTGGAATGGAAAAACCCTTTAGGTATAGGAACAAGGCTCAATTTCCAGTTAAGCTTGAAGATGGAAAAGTTAAGATAGGCTTTTATAGGAAAAAAAGCCACGACATCATTGATATAGACAAATGTCTTATCCAAGATGAGAAAAACGACATTATTATAGAGATTATAAGAAGGTACATAGAGGAAGAAAATATCAGCATATATGATGAAAAAAGCCACAAGGGACTACTAAGGCATATAGTAACCAAGGTAGGATTTACTAGTGGTCAAGTAATGATAGTCCTAGTAGCTACAGAGGATAGGTTTAATAACCTTGATAGGCTTATAGAAAGTCTAAAGGACCAGGTTGAAGGCTTTACTAGCCTAGTGGTAAATATAAACAAGGATAAGACTAATGCAATCCTGGGATTAAAGAATATAAACAAGTATGGAAATGGCAAGATAGTAGACAACATAGGAGACCTAAAGTTTGAAATTTCGCCACTGTCATTCTTCCAGGTAAACCCAATCCAGACAGAGGTCCTTTACAACAAAGCCCTTGAATATGCAGGACTAAAAGAGGGGGACAGGGTTTTTGATATATATTGTGGAATAGGCACTATATCGCTTTTTCTGGCAAAAAAGGCAGAATTTGTCTACGGGGTAGAAGTAATTGAAGATGCAATCAAGGACGCCAGACTAAATGCAGAGATAAATTGTATGGACAACCTTGAGTTCTTTGTTGGCAAGGCAGAAGAAGTAGTTCCGAAAATATATGAGGATGGAAAAAGGGCCAATGTAGTCGTAGTAGACCCGCCAAGGAAAGGTTGCGATGAAAGGGTATTAGATACTATAGTTGAGATGGAACCTGATAGGGTGGTATATGTAAGTTGCAATCCAAGCACTTTATCTAGAGATTTAAGATACTTAGAAGATAGGGGGTATAAGTGTCAAAAAGTACAACCTGTTGACTTATTCCCGCACAGTGTACATGTTGAGACGGTAGCACTATTGTCCAAACTTGATATGTCGATAAACATATAGATGTTGAAATTAAGCTTGATGAGCTTGATTTGACAGGTGCCTAAAGTAAAGCGACTTATGCACAAATCAAGGAATATATATTGGAAAAATTTGATTTAAAGGTCTCGACACGCTATATTGCACAGATTAAAAAGAAATGTGGAATTGTACTGAGGGAGCATTATAATAAATCAAAAAAAGAGAAACAGGTTATTCCACAATGCACACCGGAAAAAGAGGAAGCTATCATGGATGCGTTAAAGCATTTTAAAATGATTTAGTAGAAATGGAGGGTATTTATGAGATGGATAATAAAAATAATTTTGTTTCCAATAATATTACTTCTATCAATACTAATTTCTTTTCTAAAATTTATAATCAGCGTTAGTGGAATGATTTTAGGAATATTATCATTCTTAGTGGTATTAGGTTCGATTGCAGCACTTGTGCAAAAAGACACAACTACTTTTATTCAAGCACTGATAATAGCATTTTTGATAAGTCCCTATGGATTACCTAAAATTGCATTATGGGTTACAGCATATATTGAATTTGCAAGAGATAGATTGAAAGAAATATAAAGAAACTAATGAGGCGATAGATAAAATACTATCGTCTTTTTTCATGCTAAAAATTGAAAAGAAAGGAGGCGACGATATGAGTATGTATTTATTTGATGAACAGCCTATTGTTGCAAATAAAGCATTAGCAAGAGCATTAGGGTTAAATGAAGCCTTAGTATTGCAACAGATAAACTATTGGATTGAGATAAATAAGAAGTCCGGTAAAAACTATCATGATGAGAAATATTGGACATACAATTCTATAAGGGCATGGCAAGAAAATGATTTTGACTATATGAGTGTTGATACAGTAAAAAGAACTTTTGCCAAACTTGAAAAGGCGGGTTATCTTTTGGTTGGAAATTATAATAAAGATCCAAGAGATAAAACAAAATGGTATACGATAAATGATGAAAAATTAGAAGAATTATATCTTGAATTGAATAAGAAAAAGCTGGAACATGAAAGAAGCATTTTAGAGAAAGAAAGTCAAAATACCATGCACAATGCATTAGGGCAAAATGCACCAATGCAATGATGCATATAGCACTGATGCATTCAATGAAAATCTACCAACGCATTATGGCAAATTGCATGAACCGTTACCAGAGATTACTACAAAGAATTCATCAAAGAATACTTCATATATTTCTTCAGGGACTTCCTCCCACCTACCCATCTATGAAGA
>CAUQSL010000040.1:0-2813 GCA_963520775.1 uncultured Peptostreptococcus sp. | reverse complement strand
CAGAAATCATAGTTAGAAATGAAAAAAGAATGTTGCAGGAAGCAGTAGATGCCCTGATTGATAATGGTAGAAGGGGAAGGCCGGTTACAGGACCAGGTAATAGACCTCTTAAATCATTATCAGATATGTTAAAGGGTAAGCAGGGTCGTTTTAGACAGAACCTACTAGGTAAGAGAGTTGACTATTCTGGTCGTTCTGTTATTGTAGTCGGGCCAGAACTTAAGTTCTACCAGTGTGGTCTTCCAAAGAAAATGGCACTTGAGCTATTTAAACCTTTTGTAATGGACAAGCTAGTAGAAAGAGGCTTTGCTCATAATATAAAGTCTGCTAAGACGGTTGTAGAAAAGGTAAAACCGGAAGTATGGGACGTACTTGAAGATGTAATCAAGAGTCACCCAGTCCTACTTAACCGTGCCCCGACCCTACATAGACTAGGAATTCAGGCATTTGAACCAGTTTTAGTAGAGGGTAAGGCCATCAAGCTTCACCCACTAGTTTGTACAGCCTACAATGCTGACTTTGATGGTGACCAGATGGCTGTCCACGTTCCACTATCAGTAGAGGCCCAGGCAGAAGCTAGATATTTGATGTTATCTGTAAATAATATACTGGCACCAAAAGATGGTGCCCCAATAACTACTCCTTCTCAGGACATGGTTCTTGGATCATATTATTTGACAATAGAGGCCCAAGAGGGTGCTAGAGGAACAGGTTCAGTATTCAAAGACTACAACGAATTGTTACTAGCCTACTTCAACCATAAGGTTGACCTACATGCCCTAGTAAAGATGAGATTAACCCTGGATGATGGAAGATCTTCCCTAGTTGAATCTACAGTTGGTAGGTTTATCTTCAATGAAGGTATACCTCAGGACCTAGGATTTGTAGATAGGTCCAAGGATCCATTTAGCCTAGAGGTAGACTTCCTAGCAGATAAAAAATCTCTAGGAAAAATAATTGACAAGTGCTTTAGAAAGCATGGAAATACTAAGACAGCAGAATTACTTGACTATGTAAAATCTATGGGATATAAGTATTCAACAGTTGGAGGTATAACAGTTGCAGTTGCTGACATGGATATACCAGAAGCTAAGTATACATATATCAAAGAAGCAGAAAACCAAGTTGACAAGTATGAAAAAGCTTATAGAAGAGGTCTTATATCAAATGACGAAAGATACGAAAAAGTAATAGAAACTTGGACAGAAACCACTGAAAAGGTAACAGATGCCCTAATGGATGGTCTAGACAGAATGAATAATATATTCATAATGGCCCATTCAGGAGCCAGAGGTTCTAAAAACCAGATCAGACAGTTAGCAGGTATGCGTGGTCTGATGGCCAATGCATCAGGTAAGACTGTGGAAATACCAGTTAAGTCTAACTTCCGTGAAGGTCTATCAGTAATGGAATACTTTACATCTTCCCATGGTGCCAGAAAGGGTCTAGCAGATACAGCCCTTCGTACAGCCGATTCAGGTTATTTGACTAGAAGACTAGTTGATGTCAGCCAGGACGTTATAGTTAGGGATATAGACTGTGGAACAGGGGAAACAACAGAAGTATTTGCTATTAGAGATGGAAATGAAGTAATAGAAGACTTAAGAGATAGAATAATAGGCAGGTATACAATAGATCCAATATCAGATCCTGAAACTGGACAAGAAATAATAGCAGGCGATCATATGATATCAGAAGATGATGCTGACAAGATAATAGCTTGCGGTATAGAAAAGGTTAAGATTAGAACTGTTCTAAACTGTAAGACAGAACATGGTGTGTGTGCTAAGTGCTACGGTAGAAACCTTGCTACTGGTAAGCCAGTAAACATAGGTGAGGCAGTAGGTATCATAGCTGCCCAATCAATTGGTGAACCTGGTACCCAGCTTACAATGCGTACCTTCCATACAGGTGGTGTAGCCGGTGGAGATATCACACAGGGTCTTCCTAGAGTTGAGGAGCTTTTCGAAGCTCGTAAGCCAAAGGGTCTAGCAGTAATTACAGAAATATCAGGTAGGGTAGAAGTTGATGAAACTGCCAAGAGAAAAGAAGTAATAGTTACATCAGAAGATGGTCAAGCTGAGGCCTACCAGATACCATACGGTTCTAGGCTAAAGGTAAAAGACGGTGACTATATAGAAGCTGGAGAGCCTTTAACTCAAGGTTCTATTAACCCACACGATATAGTAAGGGTTAACGGAATTGGTGGTGTACAGGACTACATCGTTAAGGAAGTACAAAGAGTATATAGATTACAGGGTGTTGACATCAATGACAAGCATATAGAAGTAATAGTAAGACAGATGTTATCTAAGGTAAAGGTTGAAGATCCTGGAGATACAGACTTATTACCAGGTGGATATGAAGAGGTTCTTACATATAATAAGTGCAATGACGAAGCTCTTGAGCAAGGTCTAAGACCAGCAGTGGCTAAGAGGGTCCTACTAGGTATTACAAAGGCATCTCTTGCAACTGACTCATTCTTATCGGCTGCATCATTCCAGGAGACTACAAGAGTCCTTACAGATGCTGCAATTAAGGGTAAAGAAGACCACCTAATAGGTCTAAAGGAAAATGTAATTCTTGGTAAACTGATACCAGCAGGTACGGGTATGAAGAAGTATAGAAATATAGCAATAGAAAAAGAAGTAGAAGAGCTTGTTGATGAAACAATCGAATCGATAGAAGAAGTAAATAGTGACTATGATCCAGATGAAATGATCTAGGACATGATGAAGGTAGGTATTCAGAGAAAATCAGGTTCTATAATATATAGCGTTGATGGTAACAAAAATGCTTTCAAAGTCGTAAGA
>CAUQSL010000039.1:0-3997 GCA_963520775.1 uncultured Peptostreptococcus sp. | reverse complement strand
TTTGTCCTTTCTAGAGCTTAGCTTTTCTTCAACCCACTACAGTTGACAAAGAGCCTCATAAGTCAAGGCACTTACAAGTAGAAATACTATGAGAGTTTTTGTATATGTGGCTATAAATGTTCATCTTACAGGCAAAGGGTAGTTATTCGTAGACCAAGAAAAGGTAAATTATATATGTTTATGCTTTTCCAAAATATTTATTGTAATTCCCCACCAATACATAGGTAGGCTAAAATAACATACAAAACATAAATTTTTATGAAAAAGAAGTTAGGAGGTAAAGAGGTTTGAAAAAAATTTTCATTAGCATTCTTTCAGGTATCCTTCTTCTTTTCACTTCTTATAATATTGTTTCTGCTGACCAGGAAATTAAAACTTCAATAAATTCCAATGGTCAGGACACTATTACAATTAATGTTGAAAATCAACAAGAGCGACCTTTAGAAAATTTAAGTTACCAACTAGACTTACCTGCGGGTTATGAGCTAGTGGATAAGCTACTAACCTTACAAGAATTAGGGAGCCACCAAACACATAAATTTGATGTAAAAATAAAAAAACTTCAAAGGCTCTGCCAAGTACTGGAGAAACTTGGAGTAAGTGTACCTTGATTGGTATATTAATTATAAGTTTGCTCTTGGTTGCTTACTACCTTTCTAAAACAAGAAAATTTATATTTTTTATATTCTTTATAGTTTCTCTACTAGGAATAGGAGGCTTCGTGAAAGCGGCCCCTACCTATAAAGAATTCTCAGTGAGTCATCGAATTAGTTTATTTGATAATAAAATCCCTGTAACTTTACATATTTATTTTGAAGATAAACAACCTTCAAAAGTTGATGTGTCTAAACAAAATTCGGGAGAAACTCACTCTGAAGAAGTGGAAAATCAAGAAAAGGAACCTAGTCAACCCACTGTCAGTGAGAAGCCTACAACTACACCAGTTGTCCCTAGTCAACCCACTGTCAGTGAGAAGCCTACAACTACACCAGTTGCCCCTAGTCAACCCACTGCCAGTGAGGACACTACAACTACACCTAGATTAACGCCACCGGAAGAAATACTGATTTCGGGATATGCAATCTCAGGTACTACAAACAAAGCATTAGAGGAAACTAACATCACTATTTCTGCTCCCAACATAGCACTTCAAACTGTGGAAACAGAAAATGATGGATATTTCTACACACATTTGATAAAAGGACTTACCTATACATTAGTTGCAAAAGACTTTAAAGTAAGGCTCACAGCAAATAGTAATAATAACCTTCAAATTGAAAATATTTTAGGTCGTTTTTCAGCAGGAAAACAAACAATTATTGATTCAGGAGAAGTAATTCTTCAACCTTCAGTTGCCGTATTTGATACTATTGTCGATTATACTGTGTCTGATAAAGAACACCATGTAACTTTAGCAGAAGAACGGAAACTGAATTCTGGTGATATTATTGTACTACCAGCAAATGGAACCTACCCTAGTGGTTTTGCTTTCAAAGTTATCTCTTCAAATATTGTTAATGGTAAGACTGAGATAGTTGTGATAGATGCTAAACTCGACGAAGTTACAAAGAATATCTCATATCATGAAAAATTTGATGTAGATCAGGCAACATTTAAACCAGCAGAAGGCGTTACAGTTACTGAAGAGGGATCTGACCAATGGAATCGTTCAGTTTCAATTTCTGCAACTAAAAAATTACATACTAGGATTTCTGGAATAGATGTCAATCTCATTATAAAAGGTAGTGTTGAAGCTGATATTCAACTTGTAAATAATAAGTTATATGTGAAGCCAGCATTAGACATCGAGTTGTCTTCTAAATATAATGCAAAAGCTACAATTAATGCAGAAGTTAAAGTTGGTGAGCTAGTATTCACTTCTCAAACTGGAGTAAATATACAAACTGAGCTTTACCTTTTTGTAAATGCTAGTGGTTCTTTAGACATAAAAACAAAATCTAATTTTGGAGTATCCGCAGAAATTGGTCTAAAAGACAAGAACCCTTACTATGTTCCAAACATCAGTCTTAATAACAAAATTGATGTGGATATGAATGCTTTGTTAAAGATTGGACCTAAAACTATAATACGTCCAAGATTCCTGAATTTATCAATAGTTTCATTCGATACTTCTGTAGGTTTAGGTCTGGAAGGACAGTTTCATGCTTCTGTAACACAAAAAAACACAGAAAATCCAATTCTTGATAAGGCTAGTGGAAAAGTTCTCTTATTTGGAGACTATACTATGGGATACAATATAGATGCCTGGATTTATAAGGGAAGCGGAAAATTCATCGAAAACAAACGTTTCTTTGAGATTCCAATAAGCAAAGGGGAATACAGCTCAAAAGCTACCCAAGCAAGCCATTATCACAATATTGATAATAATATAGAGGGCGAAACAACTTCTTCGAATACTATATCTAATACCAATTCCCATCTCTATAGTTTAAAAGATTATCCATTTTACAAGCGGTTACTTGAAAATACTGCTAATAATTCAGGCCGTGAGGCCTCGTTTACAAGGTCTGTTGGACGACCAGTTACTTATACCCTGTATGACATAAATCAAGATGGTCTGCCAGAGCTTATCTTTTTAGCAGATAACCATCCTATTTCAGTCTGGACTTGGACCGGTTGGACCAATCAAAACCCACACCCAGATGTGGCTAGGGTTGCTGATATAGATGGTATGTGGAGTATTAGGAGCGGCACCAAAGAACCAAAAATGACTATATATCAAGATGGTACAATAAAAATAACTTATTCTAGGAAAGATTTTTACGATGAAGATAAAAAACATTATGATATTATAAGAAAAGGGATGATGGGTCCATTTACTGATAAACAATATTATGAGAGTAGTTGGACCACAGACTTTGCATACTTCTATAATGTTAACAATATTGATGAACATATTAGTTTAGCAGATTTAAATACCAAATATATTAAATCCCCAGAAGTGGACTTTAGCAAATATCCTCAAAATATTTTGAGAGACTATTACGGTGATAAAACCTTCACACCATATCTTTCTAAGACAGTTGACCTTACAAAATGGCTAGGATATAAGTATTTATTAGAAGATTTATCACAAAACGAAAGAGATAGACAACAAACTGGTGCTGGTGGTTTAGCAGGCAATCTAAAACCTTTAATTAATTCTCCTGTTCAATATGCTTTCTATGATATTGATGGAAATGGAACACCTGAATTAATTTTTAAAGCGTCTGATATAATCTTGTATATCGTAACCAGTACTGTACAAACTAGACAAGAATCTGCGTCAGGAACATATGGAAAAGGTAATATTACTTATCTTGAATTTTCCCAACCGCCATTAGCTACTTCTGTGAACCATATATCTCCAGTTTACTATTTCTTTGACAAAGAAACAAAACAGTTAAAATATAGTAGAACTGATGGTGGAATCAAGATTTATAAAGATGGTACCATCCGATACTATGCCCCTGATCCTGAATTACAATACTCCACCAATAAGAGAGCAAATCAAAGAATTATTGCCTACTATAGAATTAACAAGGATAAAGCTGTGACCTATCTACTAGGATATTTCCAAAGCAATCGTGAAAATGGTCTAGAAAATTATTATAATCTTTCAAATACTGAACATTACACGCTAGACGAATTAGATCAAAATTACATTCACTCTGAAGAAATTGATTATAATTCACTTGTGTGGAAAAACTTAGTAGATTTTAATAGTGATAACCTAAATGCTGCCTAACATGTGAAAAGATTAAACAATATTAATTGGTTATTTGTAACAATTTGTTTAATTGAGGAAACAAAAATGCTAACTAGTAATTTTAACCTACTAGTTAGCATTTTTTTACCTTGGGGCTGATTTACTTAATGTATATACGCATTGGAAAATAATGCTCGTTTTAAATGACCAGAAGTAAGCTATATATAGATTCTAATTATAGTAGAATTTCGTATTTCAAATTTTATAGAAATTTTTAAGAACCCTGAC
>CAUQSL010000038.1:0-4222 GCA_963520775.1 uncultured Peptostreptococcus sp. | reverse complement strand
CAAGGATACAACAAATACAGCTGATAAAGTATCAGAAGAAAAAGCAAAAGGAATCAAGGCAATAGAATTGGTAGTTATTAAAGCACTTGCTAAAAGTAACCTAATAGAAGCCGCAAAACGTGAAAAAGCTGAAATAAAATTTGACGAAAATCCAGCATTGACTGATGCAGTTAGAAAAAATGAGTTAACTGAAGTAGATAAGGTTCTAAATGAAGAACTAGCTAAAATCGAACAGGCAACAACAAACGATGATGTCAATAAATTCGCTAAAGAGGGCGTTAAGAAAATCGAAGCTATCCACAAACCGCTATCTTCTAATGCGCATGAAGCTGCAGTCCTAGCATTACCTGAGCTAGACTACCAAACAAGCCTAGTATCTGGTACAGCGATTGTTAATAAGGGTGAAGAGTTAACTGATGATCATATCAAAAAACAATTAGTCCTTTCAGACGAAATGAAAGTTTTAGAAATTACTAAACCGTCAACAGATGCTAGTGGCAATTTTGAAGCTATTGTTAAAATTCAATTAGCTGATAAGTCAGTAATATCTGTAAAGGTACCGGTTTCTGTGTCTGATACTAATCCACAAAATGTTGATGACCTTGCTCAGGCAAAGGAAGCGGCATTGGAGCTAGTTGAAAAAGCAAAAAATGATAAAATTGCTGAAATTAGGAAGCAAGAAGGTCTAAGTGATCAAGAGAGAAATGATGCTATCAAAGCAGTTGAAAAGGCTCGTAATGATGCTTGGAATTCTATTTCAGAAACATCGAGCTCAGGAACTGCCTTGGCCCTAGGCGAAAAAATAGCCGAAAATATAAAAGCCTTTAGTCCAAAACCAGGACAAGATTCAGATATAGTACTTGCTGATGTGTCTGAACTAGATGAAGCAAAGGCTAAGGCAATTGCAGAAGTACTACAGGCAGAATTAGAAAAGACGAATCTTACAAACAAAGATTCTATGCTAACTGAATCTGAAAGACAGGCAATTAATAAGGAGGTTCAAAGAATTAAAGCCAAGGCTATTAATGACATCAAAATATCAAAAGATAAAAAGCAAGTAGAAGCCATTACGCAAAAGGCTGTTGAAGATATTATGAATGTTAGACCAAAATGGTTATGGTCATATAATTATACAGATGACACCCTTGATAGTAACAAACAGGTATTTACATATTGGAGAAGTACGAGTGGGGAGGACCTTAAAAAGGTTGAAAAGGGAATACTAGAACCGGCGATTATAGATGGTTATGACCTACTAAAGACAAGTCACTTGGAAGATGGAAGTATTGTCCATATATACAAGAAAAAAGAGTCTAATACGACAAAACCTCAGCCTAACCAGAAAGATAACAAGGTGATTAAGAACAAATATAACAGGAAAGATAATAATGATCCATCAAATACAAGTACAAAATTGCCAAAAACTGGTAGTCAAGCATCAAAGGTTCTTGTAAGTGCTGAGTTAGCATCAATCTTAACTGGACTAGGTATGTATGTAGCTTCTCATAAAAGAAAAAAAGAAAGACAATAATGCAAGAAAAACAATAATATAAAAAATAGGTTTAATTGGTATTGAGCCTAACCAAAAAGTCATCACATTATTCAAAAAAGGATATATGTTGTATGGCTTTTTGTTTTGGTATTATAATCAGTTAAGATATGATATAATTTAAGTATTGAAAAAGGTATGATATAACTAAGCATTGAAAAGGAGTTGATTTTATGGAAGTATATTTAGATAACAGTGCAACTACAAAACCATACGATCAAGTAGTAGAGGAAGTGTGTAAGGCCTTGACAGAGGACTTTGCCAACCCATCATCAGCATATAGGAAGGGTTTTTTGGTTGAAAAAAAAATAAAAAAAATAAGAGAAAATATAGCTAGGACTATTGGAGTTGAAGATAAATCTATAATATTTACATCTGGTGGAACTGAGGGTAATAATGCTATTATACGAAGCGTAGCCAGTCTTAACAAGAGGAGAAAAAACCATATAATAACATCTGCTATTGAACATCCAGCAGTTTTAAATACAATAAGGTCCCTTCAAGATGAAGGTTTTGATGTAACAATATTAAGTGTAGATGAAACTGGTCTTATAGATATTGATGAACTAGAAAAGTCAATCACTGACAGGACTTGTCTTGTAAGTATAATGTATGTTAATAATGAAGTAGGAACAATACAACCAGTCCAACAAATAGGAGAGATAGTATCTAGGTATGAACAGGCATTTTTCCATGTAGATGCTGTCCAAGCCTATGGTAAGATTAATTTTAAAATGTCTGAAATAGGTGCAGACTTTATGACAGTTAGTGGCCATAAAATACATGGACCTAAGGGGATAGGATTTATGTATATAAAGGATATAAACAGGTTCAAACCTTTATTCACAGGAGGAGGTCAGGAGTTTGACCTAAGGTCAGGAACGGAAAATGTACCAGGAATATATGGTTTAGGTAAGGCCATAGATATACTATTTAAAGACCTAGATAATAACATAGAAACTATAAGAAAAAACAAGGATTACCTATATATGAGAATATCCCAAAAAATAGGAGATATAAGGCTTAACTCGGACCTATTAAGAGGGGTATGTCATATATTAAATATTAGTTTTGAGGATATAAAGGGAGAAGTGTTACTCCATTATTTAGATGATGAAGGGATTTCTGTATCCACTGGTTCGGCATGCTCATCTAAGAAAAAGGGAAGTCACGTATTAAATGCGATGGGTCTAAGTCCCGTTCAAGTAGATGGGGCGATTAGGTTCAGTTTATCAGAACAAAACTCAACAGAAGAAATAGACTATGTAGTTGAAAAGCTACAAAAGCATATAGAGATGATTAGGTTTTTTGCCAAAAAAAACAGGAGATAAGGAGAAGTAGGTATGTATAATATTTTGATAGCCAAGTATGGTGAGATAGGTGTAAAGGGTAAGAACAGGTATATATTTGAAAATAAGTTGATTAGAAATATAAGAAATATGCTAAAGCCAATGGGTCAGTTCAATGTATATAAGGAGTATGGAAGAATATATATTGATGTAGACGATAGCAATTATGAAGAAGTAATACGTGAAGTAAGAAAAGTTTTTGGCTTAGTCGGTGTTTGCCCAGCTATAAAGAGAGAACAGGATTATGACCTATTAAAAGAAACTGCCCTAGCCATGTTAAAAGAAAGGGTTAATCAAGGTATTAAGACATTTAAGATTGCATCTAAGAGGGGGGATAAGTCCTTCAACTTGACTTCTCAAGAAATGAGTATAGATATAGGGGGGTATGTATTAAGTAAGCTAAATAACCCAAATGTGAAGGTTGATGTGAAAAACCCAGAACTAACTATAACTTGTGAATATAGGAAAGAACATATACTAGTGTACACAGATGCAGTTGCAGCCTATGGTGGTTTGCCACTTGGAACTAACGGTAAAGCAATTAGCTTGTTATCAGGTGGTATAGATAGTCCAGTTGCATCTTGGTTGGTTGCCAAGAGGGGGGTAGATATAGAGGCTATACATTTTCATTCATATCCTTTCACTAATGAAAGGTCTCAGGAAAAGGTAAGGGATCTGGCAAGGATTTTGTCAAAGTATTGCGGTCCAATAAAGTTGCATATGGTAAATATACTTGATATACAAAAGTCAATAGCTGAAAAGTGTAATGAAGAAGAAACGACTATACTATCTAGAAGATTTATGATGAGGATAGCAGAAGAAATAGGTAGGCAGAGATATTGTGATGCCCTAATAACAGGTGAAAGTATAGGTCAGGTAGCATCTCAGACTATGCAGGGTATAGTTTGTACTAATGCTGCTGTATCATTACCTATATTTAGACCACTTATTGCTATGGATAAGGTTGATATTATCAAGTTAGCAGAAGAAATAGGAACCTATGAAACATCAATATTACCAGAAACTGACTGTTGTGCCTTGTTTTCACCAAAAAAACCAGTAACTAAGCCAAGACTAGAAAGGATAGAAAAATCAGAGTCTAAGTTAGATGTAGAAGGTCTAGTAAGGTCAGCAATAGAGGCATCTCATATGGAGGTTATAGCTTATGGAGAAGAGGAGTAATATAATAGAGAAAAATTCATATAAGATAGATGAGAATAAGAATATAGATACGAATAAAGATATAGACAAGAGTGGTTACATTAAAAGTACTGATATAGATAAAGGTAATAACATAGATAAAGTTAATGATATAGATAAAGCT
>CAUQSL010000037.1:0-6109 GCA_963520775.1 uncultured Peptostreptococcus sp. | reverse complement strand
TTTAGCGTTGGGAGAGAACTTTTTCTCTCACCAACGCTAAATATTATACAACCTTATTTAATTATTTTTTCTTCTTGAACGACTAGTCCTATTAGCTCTTTCTATATTTAGCTTATTTCCCTTTATTTTTCTATTTTTCATTTTTTCTATAATTTCTCTAGCCTTATTCTTATCTACATCTACAAATGTATACTTATCATATACATCAATATTGCCTATAAACTTACTCCTAACACCGGTCTCTCCTGCTATTGCACCTAGAATATCCTTGGCTAATATCCTCTGATTTTTACCTACATTCAAGAATAATCTAGTAACATCAGACTGGTTTAGGCTATGTTTATTTCTTGACCTAGGTGATTCTTCTATTATCTCTTGCTTTTCTTCATCACCCATACTATTTTTTAGGATTGCAGCACATATATCTATCATAGAATAGTCTTCTTCATTACAAAAATCTTCTATCCACTGGACCTGCTTGGATATATTTCCTTCTTCAAGAGTTCGCTTTACCGTTTCAAAGAACTGACTAACCTTCTTTTGTTCTACATCATTTACAGAAGGTATCTCGTGCTTTACAATCTTTGACTTAGTGTATCTCTCAATATCTTTT
This sequence comes from uncultured Peptostreptococcus sp., assembly GCA_963520775.1. Classification (GTDB taxonomy): domain Bacteria; phylum Bacillota; class Clostridia; order Peptostreptococcales; family Peptostreptococcaceae; genus Peptostreptococcus. Next base: position 5,496 of record CAUQSL010000037.1, on the reverse strand, counting down.
AGCTTCCTCATCTCCCTACCAAAGGCAAATGAAAAGGCTATGCCCTCTCTTCCTGCCCTACCAGTTCTACCTATCCTATGAACATAGTATTCATCATCTTGTGGTAGCTCGTAGTTGATTACACACTCTACATCATCTATATCTATACCTCTTGCTGCTACATCAGTTGCCACAAGTATATCTATTGTACCTGACCTAAACTTGTCCATTACAATATCTCTTTGTACCTGCTTTAGGTCACCATGTAAAGAATCTGCACCATAACCCCTGGCCTGTAGACTCGACACTAATTCATCAGCACCCTTTTTTGTGTTAGTAAATACCACTGTTAACTTTGGATTATAAACATCTATAAGTCTTGTTAGAACCTCTAGTTTATTTGAATTTCTAGTTTCTATATAGTATTGCTTGATATTTGAAACAGTAAGTTCCTTTCTCACAACTTTTATATGAACTGGTTCTTTTTGGTATTTTTTAGTTATCTCTAGGATAGGCCTAGGCATAGTTGCTGAAAATAGGGCAGTCTGCCTATCTTCAGGCACATTTGATAAGATTGTTTCTATATCTTCCCTAAATCCCATATCAAGCATTTCATCTGCCTCATCTAAAACAATCATTTTTACCTTATCAAGTCTTAGAGTCTTCCTGTTTATATGATCGATCACACGACCCGGTGTACCTATTACTACCTGCACACCCCCCTTTAGAGCCTTTATTTGCCTGTCTATAGGCTGTCCACCATATATAGGTAAGGTACGGATACCCTGCATATATTTTGCAAGCTTCCTGACCTCTTCAGAGACCTGTATAGCCAACTCCCTAGTTGGGCATAATACTATTGCCTGTAAATACCTTTCATCCTTGTCGATATTTTCCAATATAGGTATACTAAAAGAAGCTGTCTTACCTGTACCTGTCTGGGCCTGACCTATAACATCATGACCACTTATCATAGTAGGTATAGCCTTAGCTTGAATTGGAGATGGCTCCTCATAACCTAGATCCTCTATAGCCTTCTTTATTTCTTCACTTATCTGTAACTCATTGAATTTTGTTATTTCCATATATTTTCCTTTCTTTGTACATACTTTGTACACATTCTTGTAATTATACATCGAACGAAAAAAAAAATCAATTGTTATTTTCATAAAAAACACTATCTAGCAAAAAATCCTTACATTTTATTTGAATTTGGATTTTTAATTAGCTTTTTATTTTTGTTCAACTTTATTATATGACTACCTGATTTTTAATGATAGTTTGTTTAATTATTGAACTTAGTTAGATACCCTCATTTTTTTAATTGTGTTTTTTATCTAATTGCCTGCTTTATTGTATGTCTGCATGTTTTTTTAATTGCCTACTTTATTGTCTAACTGCATGTTTTTTAATTGCCTACTTTATTGTCTAACTGCATGTTTTTTATTTTAAAAAACCTCCTCGAATTAAAAATCGAGGAGGTTTGAAATGCTATACAAATTTATGTGAATTATATAATTATATGGCTATATAGCTATATAATCTATATTCTTATGTAATTTGCATAATTCTATAGATGTTGTGTCTATATTCTTATGTAATTTACATAATTTTATAGATGTTGTGTCTATATTCTTATCTAATTTGTCTAATTATATATCTATATTATAGGTCTTTATATTGCCTACATACAATCCTACAAATCTATTTTTCAACTGTAAATACAGACTCAGCATCATTTGCACCGTCAAAGTGGAATACTACAGTATATTCTCCTTCTTTGGCAAAATGATTAGACTTGATTGATAGCATACCTAAAGACTTGATATAACTATATTCTTTACTATTAATCTTTACTCTTTCTTTACTTGGTTTAATTATCTCTAAACCAGTAACTTCTGGGGCATTCATATCCTGTATATCAAACTTGGCTTCATTGTTTACCCTCATAGTCCTATTAACATATCCTTCTGCCCTGAATCTCACGCTTACATCTACATTTGTAGACTTTTCAGGATTTGATATTTCGTTTGATCCCTCATATAAATTCATGTTATATATTGGGGCACCAAATCCATTTTCAAAAGCATACTTTACCGTATTATATCCGTTTTGTGATAAGAATACATTTTTATCCATATAATATTCAGCAAAAGTCTTATATACACCATTATTTAGCCTGTTATTTTGAACATAAGTAAGGTATCTATCCCAAACAACTCTCTTATTTATTGTTCCCTTCATTAGGGCAACTTCCTTTGATGTACCTTCCCAAGCATCTGCAACTTTCTTTGCACTATCTACATTATATGATAACTTTTCTAGTATAAAGGCGTTGGCAACCATATCAAACTTGAAGGCTATTTTGGCTGGTACAGTCACACTGCCACCACTTTCATCTCTACCTACACTAGCCTTACCTAAACCACCTGTTGTAGCAGATGTAACTACATCAACTCTAGCAGCCCTTCTAGTTCTAGTTCTTGCTTCATTTTCAGGCTTTTTCTCATTAGGATTGGCATTTAAAATAAATTTAAAGTTGCTGTCATGGAAACCATCATACTTAATAGTAAGGTTGTTTACACCCCTCTTAAGGTACTTAATTCCATCATTTTTTATCCTAAATGTCTCACCTACTACATGCCAAGGATTTTCTGATTCATTTTCAGCAACATCTTCACCCCTAGCTCTTAGCTTTAAATAATTCTCATCTGGATTTATTACTCTTTTCCTAGTAAGTTTCTGACCATTTAAGTATACTGTCTGTATTCCTGTATCTTGCTGGAATATATATGTAAAGCCCTTTAGGTTAAATAGTGTAGACTTACCAGTTATATATTCACCTGAATCTGCTGTCAATATCACCTCTGGAGCCTTATCCTTTATGTAGATAGTTTCTACTTCATTAGACCCATTGTCATAGTAGAACTTTAACAGGTGCTTTCCATTTTTCTGTATAGGCCTTGAAGAATTATATGAAATAGTTACATACCCTGTTCCACCAGATATAGACTTTTTCACCATTAACCCTGCTTCTGAGCTAGGGTCAGTATAAAGCTTGTTGATCTTTGTTAGGTGGTCATACTTGTTCTTTTCTTCAGTATTACTCAAGTTATACTTGAATACTAGGTCCCTCTTGTAATCAAAGACTTTTGAATCGGCACTTTCACCTGGATTTGTATTTACATCTTTGGCTGGTTGAGTGGCATTAGATGAAGAATTAGCTGATGCTAATGCTTTATTATCATCATATAATACTTTCACCTTTTCAGTTGACTTATTCTTAAATTCAATTACTAATTCATTTTCACCCTTTTTAAGGTTTGAAGTTGCTACTTGACCAGCAATTTTTATTATAGCCCTATTTCCACTTATAGCCTTGCTAGCATTTAGCTTCTTTTTTGTATTCTTGTCAGAAAGGTATACTTTTCTTGAAGAATTGAATTTTTCCCTTTCTTCCTTATTATTGTACTTGTACTCTAGCTCAATATTCTCGCCCCACTTAAAGAATGGAAGAGAATTTATTGCTGGAGCATTTGTATTATTTGTAGCCTGTGTAGTCTTTGGTGTAGGTGCACTTACAGTGTCTACAGCCTTCTTTGTAGTGTAGTCTACATCAAAGGTAGTCCTAGTAGGATAAACTAAATCTTTACCATTTGCATCCTTTGCTATACTGTGGTAATCCCAAACAGCCATTACAGCATGACCTACTACTATTTCTGGAGTAGAGTTTTCACCTGAACCTGTATACTTGTATGGGAACCTCTTATATATACTAGATATATCTTCCTCAATAACCTTATTATTATCCAACACTACTTTTAGTCTTGAATGAGAACCATCAAATTCTCTTTTCACTATCTTGTGTGCATTATCAACATTTGAAAATGCCTTCTTTGCACCATCAAGGTATACTTCTTTTACACCTGAATTATACTTTGATGAATCAACTACTAAATACGATACTGTATCTGCTACAGTAACTACCCTAACATCCAGTGATGTCTTCTCATCAGCAAAAGTCTTTCCTGAAACTAGTACTGACAAAGTTAGGGTCAACGACATTAATATCGAAATAATCTTTTTCATACATACCTCTATTTCCATATATATTTACTGTTTATTCTATTGTAGGTTTATTAAATGAAGGCCTTGCAGATACATATCCATTATTGGCTACAACCTTAACAGTCTTATATCCTTCAACCTCTATTGCAAATACATCACCAGCTTTTGTCCCATCCACATAAAATTCAAAGCTATTTGCAGAAAAAACTTCATAAGTATTATTTACATTAGATCCTGGTCCACCTGGCTTATATGTCAAAGTTAAAGACTTGCCACTAGCATTTGTAACTGTAACTTTTGCTTTTCCTGCTTTGATTGCATCTACCCAGTCTTTTGCAGATTTTTTAGCACTTAATGTTCCAAAAGACACCGATACTTCAGGAGTTTTCAACTGGTAAACAATTACTGTTATTTCAGATTTAATAGATGGGTCTTTTTTAGATTTTACTATAAGCTTAACTGTAGCATTGTTTTCTGCATTAGCGTCCGCGTTAACAGCTATAGGATTTGAATTTGTATCAACATTTATGCCTGCTACTGAGTTAGGTTCAAGTTCTACAGTGTATTCCCCATCTGTACCTGTCAATTTTTCATCATTAGCATCCAATACTTCACTAGTTAGGTTCAGTGACTTGCCTGCCTCTAATCTAGCCTCATAAACTCCATTTTCACCAGTTAGACCCTGACCTGACATTTTGACTGCCTTTACTACTACCTTCTTTTCTTCAGGAGCTGTATTTTCGCTAGTAGATGGTCCTGATGGTGTTGCTGAGCTATCTCCATTAGATGGACCCGCTGGTGTTGCTGAACTATCTCCATTAGATGGACCCGCTGGTGTTGCTGAGCTATCTCCATTAGATGGATCCGCTGGTGTTGCTGAACTATCTCCATTAGATGGACCCGCTGGTGTTGCTGAACTATCTTCAAATTCAATATTCTTATTAAAGAAAAGATTCTTATCAGAAGTATTTGTTAACTTTACAGTCTTATAACCTTCTACCTTTATAGTATAGACATCACCTTGTTTTGGTTTTTCGGCACCAAATCTAACGCTATTTTCTAATAGTGATTCAGATGTATAATATCCTACTCCACCTCTAGCATCAATAGCTGGATCTAGTTCTAGTTTTTTAGTTTCAGTTCCCCTTGTAAGCGTTACTACTGCATTTCCTTTTTTAACTTCTTCAAACCATTTCTTTGTTTCTTCTGATACTTTTCCGCCAAAATTTTCGTCTCCAAGCACTACAGAACTAGAGAATCCAGTTGTACTCACTTGAGGAGTCTTTAAGTCAACCTTGTTAGTATTGTCATTATTAGATGGTGTAGATGGGTTTGATCCTTCTGTGTTTCCGTTGTTAGTTGAACCTGATGGATTTCCTTCATTGTTGACTGGGCCAGATGGAGTTGTTCCCTCTGTACTTCCGTTGTTAGTTGAACCTGATGGATTTC
>CAUQSL010000036.1:0-7060 GCA_963520775.1 uncultured Peptostreptococcus sp. | reverse complement strand
CAGATATGTAAAGAGGTGTAATATGTAACTATTATGTAGATATGTAAAGAGGTGTAATATGTAACTATTATGCAGATATGTAAAGAGGTGTAATATGTAACTATTATGTAGATATGTAAAGAGGTGTAATATGTAACTATTATGCAGATATGTAAAGAGGTGTAATATGTAACTATTATGTAGATATGTAAAGAGGTGTGATATGTAAATATTACGCAGATATGTAAAGAGGTATGATATGTAAATATTATGTAGATAAGTAATAAGGTTTAATATGTAAATATATAATTAAATGGGTAGAAAAAAAATAGAAAATATAGTATTGTGTATATATATTCGCCAATTATAAAAAATATTTTTTGAAAGTTATCAAAAATACAGTATTGGAATATATATTATATAATAATCACAAATTATCTTTTATATAGTATTGTAAAATAGTCATAAAGTATTGCAGGGAGAAAATATTAGCTAAGAAAGGAGAGTGTGGCTCAAATATTATTATTTGAGTCCTTGGTTTATAAATGAATTATAAGGAAGCGTTAGACTTTATACATGGTGTTGAAAAGTTCGGCATGGTATTGGGTTTAGATTCTATCAGGAGTCTTCTTGATAGGCTAGGCAGGCCTCAAGATAGGTTAGAATTTATACATATAGCAGGAACTAATGGTAAGGGTTCTACATCCAGCTTTATATCAAATATATTAATTGAAGCTGGTTATGATGTCGGTTTGTACACATCACCGTTTTTAGAAGTTTTTAATGATAGAATAAGGTTAAATAATAGTAATATAGGTGATCAAGATTTGGCAGATTGTGTGGCCAAGGTTCAAAATGCATGCAGGGATATGGTTGAGGTTGGTTTGGCACATCCTACAGAATTTGAACTAGTTACTGCAACAGCCTTTGTATATTTTGAACAAAAGAAGGTCGATTATGTAGTCTTGGAAGTCGGTCTAGGTGGTAGGTATGATGCTACAAATGTCATTGATAAGTCTCTTGTAAGTGCAATAGCATCAATTAGTCTTGACCATACTAAGGTCCTAGGGGATACAATTGACAAGGTGGCCTATGAAAAGGCTGGAATTATAAAGAAAAGTGGTCAAGTAATTATGTATGAACAAGGACCAGAGGCTACTGAAGTTGTAGAAAGAGTTTGCAAGGAAGAAGGAGCAAGTTTAATAATATCTAAGAATACTAGTATAGAAATCAAAAAATCAAACTTAAATAACCAGGTGTTTGATGCAGTAGATTATTTAGGTAATAGGTATGAAGACCTTAAAATAAGGATGATAGGTAGGCACCAGACAAAAAATGCTCTTTTGGCCTTGAATATAGCAGTCTATCTTATGGAACATAAGTTGGCAGATAATTTAACTAAGGAAGCTATATATTCAGGTATTCTAAAGTCAAAGTGGCCAGCTAGGATGGAAATCCTTATGGACAGTCCCCTATTTATGATAGATGGTGCCCACAATCTGGATGGTGCCCAGTCCCTAGTTGGTGAAATTGACAGACTATTAGGAGAAGAATGGGATAAGACTTTGGTTTTAGGACTATTAGCCGACAAGGATGTAGATGGTATAGTCAAGATCTTAGCACCTAGGTTTGATAGGGTGATAGTAACCCTGCCTAATAATCCGAGGGCCATGGCAGTAGAAGAGTTGGCCTATAGGGTAGGGATGTACTGTCAAGATATTATATGTATAGAGGATATAGGGCAGGCTGTAGACTATTCCTTTGAACTTGTAGAAAAAATAAGCAAGGAAGAAAAGGTCAGAACACACGAAGCTGAAAAAAAATCTAAGAAGTCCAAGTCCAGACAAAGGAAAAACACTAGTGAAAAACCTAAGAAAAAAGCCATTATTGGGGCTGGATCCCTGTTTTTGGTTGGAGATATAAGGGGGCATGTTAATAAGGCTACTTTAGGTCAGCAATAAGGTCAAATGTATAATGCATAAGTAATAAAAAAATGAATATAATATTTTTCATCTGTTGCATCTGCAACAGATTTTTTTTGCTTCGAATAATATAATTAATACATAAGTTAAATAAAAGTGAAACACAAAGCACAAATTACATGGCCCTCAATATCCTAGAGGGCAAAATCAAAAAAGGTATGTTAAAAATCAAAAAAATTATTGGAATGAAAAGGAGATATTAAGTATGAAAGAAATAAACATGTTTTGTTATCAATGTCAGGAAACAGCAGGTTGCACAGGATGTACAGTAAAGGGTGTCTGTGGAAAGACACCAGAAGTTGCCAGGATCCAGGACCTGCTAGTATATGTAACTAAGGGTATATCAGAAGTAACTACAAAGCTAAGAGCAGAAGGCAAGACTATAAGCAAGGAAGACAACCATCTGATTACTCTTAACCTATTCACAACTATAACAAATGCTAACTTTGACTTTGATGTATTCGTAAAAAGAATCAACAATACTCTAGACGCAAAGAAGAGATTAATAGCCCAGTTGGATGATTCATCAAGCCTAAGTCCAGTAGCTCTTTGGGATGAAAGAGATGTAAATATTATGGATGAAAAGGCAAGGACAGTAGGTGTTTTAGCTACTGAAAATGAAGATGTAAGGTCTTTAAGAGAACTTACAATATACGGCCTAAAGGGACTATCAGCATATTCAAAGCATGCCAATATGCTTAACTATGATAGTGAAGAGGTAGATGCCTTCTTACAGGAAGCCCTATACAAGACTACTCAGGCTTTAAGTGTAGATGAGTTGATAGCACTAGTATTGGCAACTGGCGAAGCTGGCGTTAAGGGAATGGCCCTACTAGACTCAGCTAATACAGGTACATTTGGTAACCCAGAAATAACAGAGGTTAACCTTGGAGTTAGAAATAATCCGGCTATCTTGATTTCAGGTCACGACCTATCAGATTTGAAGGAATTGTTAGAGCAGACTAAAGGGACTGGTGTAGATGTTTATACACATTCAGAAATGTTACCAGCTAACTACTATCCTGAACTAAAGAAGTATGACAACTTAGTAGGTAACTACGGTAATGCTTGGTGGAAGCAGAAAGAAGAATTCGAAAGCTTCAATGGACCAATCCTAATGACAACTAACTGTATAGTACCACCAAAAGATTCATACAAGGACAGAGTATATACAACAGGTTCAGCAGGATTCCCAGGATGTAAGCACATACCAGGTGAAGCAGGTTCAACTAAGGACTTTACAGAAATTATTGAGCATGCTAAGAGGTGTGCCAGCCCAACTCAGATTGAAGAGGGTACAATAGTTGGTGGATTCGCCCACAATCAGGTATTAGCCCTAGCTGACCAGGTTGTTGAAGCAGTAAAGACAGGTGCAATCAAGAAATTCGTAGTAATGGCAGGTTGTGACGGAAGACAAAAAGGTAGAAACTACTATACAGACTTTGCCAAGGCCCTTCCAAAAGAAGCAGTAATATTAACAGCAGGATGCGCTAAGTACAAGTACAATAAGTTAAACCTTGGAGATATAAACGGTATACCAAGAGTTTTAGATGCTGGTCAGTGTAACGACTCTTACTCACTAGCAGTAATAGCTATGAAGTTACAGGAAGTGTTTGGTCTAGAAGATATCAACGACCTACCACTAGTATTCAATATAGCTTGGTATGAGCAAAAGGCAGTAATAGTACTATTAGCACTATTATTCTTAGGAGTAAAGAACATCCATCTAGGGCCAACTCTACCAGCCTTCCTATCACCAAATGTAGCTAAAGTATTGGTTGAGAACTTTGGTATAGCCGGTATAGGTACAGTAGAAGATGATATAGAATTATTCTTCAGCTAAAAAATATGAAACTTTACTATAGATAATAAAATGGGGTCAGTCTAGCATTTGCCTAGCTGGCCTTTTTTGTACAAGCTATCAAATATGCTAAATTCATAGAAGGTAAAAGGGGGTCAGTCTAGTAGTTATATAGCTGACCTTTTTTGTACAAGCTATCAAACATGCTAAATTCACAGAATGTAAAATGGGGTCAGTTTAGTAGTTATATATCTGGCCTTTTTTGTACAAGCTATCAAATATGCTAAATTCACAGAATGTAAAAGATGGTCAGTCTAGTAGTTATATAGCTGACCTTTTTTGTACAAGCTATCAAACATGCTAAATTCACAGAATGTAAAATGGGGTCAGTCTGGCATTTGCCTAGCCAACTTTTTTTGTATAGGTCAGTAAATATGTTAAAATTATAGCTATATAAAAGGTGCTTATATTAAAATATAGATAGGTTTAATATATCGATAAAATTAAAAATAAAGGCAAACTAAAATAATATAATAAACATATAGTGCGCATATAATAAAAAATACATTATATTTTTAAGTATAAGATACGATTAAATATATTTTTCAAATACTATCAAAACAGGGTACATAATACTTTTGCAAAAGTTTTCCATAAATTCTCAAAAAAGTATATGAAAAATTTATCAAATGTTTTATAATATGTATAGGACTATAATGGCTAGCTAATAACTATTTGAAGGACTATTAGCTTTAATGGTCCAAATATGTTTGTATGGGAGAATATTAAGATGGATAGCTGGGACTATTTTAAGAAAACGTATATAAAAATATTACAGCAGGAAAAATTTGTGCAAGAAGTAATTAGCCTATCAGAAGATGAGGGTTTAGACCTAGACCTTGCTAATAAGGTTGATGAAGAGTTTGGTTGTTTGGAAATAGGGGATTTAGACCAAATGGCAAATAAGTATGCAGGTGATAATAAGTGGATAGATAATTGTCTGAATATAATAGAAAACAGGTTTGCCTTTGTTATCAAGACGGTTGTAGAATATGACGAAGGACAAATTATAAATTTGAAAGAAAGATTTTATGGACTAGGCCAGAAATTTCAGCCTGATTATGAGGATCTACCAGTTAGACATATATATGATACAATTAGGGATCTATTATTAGATGGGGCAAGAAATGAAGAACTAAATGAAGTAATTAGTGAAGAATATGATGAAATAATATGGAAGAGGATAAGACCATCTACTTGCAAATATTGGGCATACTTGAATGTGGACTTTAACAAGTATTACCTACCACTTAGACAAGAGTTTATTGAGGGTCTAACAGAAAAAACTGATGTTGAGTTTAAAAAACTAGATGAAACTGTGTGTGTCTTAGCCAGAAGAATATAAGAAAGCAATAGAGGTATAGGCTAGTGATAAAAGGATATAGGATAGCAATAGAAGTATAGGCTAGTGATAAAAGGATATAGGATAGCAATAGAAGTATAGGCTGTGATAAAAGGATATAGGCTAGTAATAAATTGAATATAGTAAGCATAAAGGGGAGATTAAGAGTCAATGTATGACGACTTAATCCCCCCTTTTTTATCTTAACATATTCGAGGTGTAAAACAGTTTCTAAAATATGTAAAGTACATACTAAAATACTTTCTAAAATATGTAAAGTACATACTAAAATACTCTCTAAACTTTGTAAAAAATATTTTAAAATATGTAAAAATACTATAGAATATGTAAAAATATTTTAAAAAGTATAGCCAGGACCAGATTTATCCTTGTCTATAAAAGGACTTGTGAACTTGCCCCAAATTGCGCAAAAGCTGACCAAGGTCTTTTCAAAGAAATTCATTTTGCTAAGGGACTTCCTACTACTAATATCAAAAGAGGCAACTTCCTTGCCGTTTGCATCTGTATATACGAGGTGGCCTAGGGCTTGGTCTGGATTTTTAAATATGTTGACCTGTCTGTATCTTATAGTTTTATTTAATCTTTCAGAGTCCTTTTTTATAAGGTAGAGGTCCCTATTTGCAACTAGGTCAAATTTGACAAAAGGAATACCATTTATACTAGCCCTGCCAATAATTTCATTTTTTCTAGCTATATATTTTGTCTTGTAGTGTTTGTTTATGTAGTCGAGCGTATTAAAGGCTGCTAGTTTACGATTTTCTTTACTTGTGGCACCAAGGCTGACACCAATAAGTCTGTTAGTGCTATCATTTCCATTATCCTTATCTATTTTCATAGAGTAGGCTAAACAATAGCCAGCTCCACCTGTAAAACCAGTCTTAAGTCCATCTACATTGGCTATTAGGGGTAAAAGAGGGTTAGTATTTTTTTCGTTTATAGCCTTTTTTTGATTTACATATGTTGACATATTAGTTATTGCAGTCAATTGGTGGGGGTACTTAGCATAAAGGTACTTAGCTAGGGTCAGAACATCCCTAGCATTTGTATGATTTTCAACACCTATGTACTTTCCATCTACAAGTATGCTTGTAGGCAGACCATTAGGGTTGTAAAATTTAGTATTATTCATACCAATCTCTTTTGCCTTTTTATTCATACTGTCCACAAAGTTGCTATAGGATGAACCTACATGGTGACTAATAGCTAGGGCTGCATCGTTAGCAGATATTATCATCATACCCTTCATTAATTCTTCAAGTTGAATTTGGTCACCGGTATTTAGTTTCATGTTTGTTCCAAGTCTATTAACATCTGAAGGCAAGATGGTTACTACATCTTCATAGCTCACCTTTTTTTGACTTATAGCATCAAAGGTAAGCAGTAGTGTCATCATTTTTGTAAGACTAGCCATTGGAGATACCTGGTCTGCATTTTTTTCATAGACGATTCTATTTGTGTCCATATCACTGACTATGGCACAACGAGAGTAAGGGTCACTGTATCTCGCTTGAGCCATAGAGCTTCCTTGTATTAAAAAGGGCAAGCAAAGTCCTACTGATAAGATTTTACATGCTTTTTTCTTGTAGTTTATCATTTATATAAAAGCTCCTATGTATATTTTTATATTATGTATCCTAAAAGAAGTACCAGCCTAGTCAATAGGTTGTAAGACACTAATTTTAAGGAATATTTTTAGTTTAATAACAAGAATATTATAGCATAAGTGGGGGCAAATATAGATAAATTTAAGATATATTTTTAAATAAATAAATACTGAATCTATGGTAAATAAATGCTGAACTTATAATAAACGAATACTGAATCTATAGTAAATAAATACTAAATCTATAGTAAATAAATACTAAATCTATAGTA
>CAUQSL010000035.1:0-8853 GCA_963520775.1 uncultured Peptostreptococcus sp. | reverse complement strand
GATGCTGTCGCATAAATTTCGGATTTTATTCATCAACGCTAGTTGACAAAGAACCGAAAATCAATGGATACCTGCCTTCTTTTTTTGGTTGTATAATATTTAGCGTTGGTGAGAGAAAAAGGCTCTATGTCAAATAACGTTGTTGATAATTTAAATCAGTAAAACATTATACAACCCCTTTTTTGTAAAAATAACCTATTTAGATCTAGGCTTATATGAAATCTTCTAATAATTTTAATCATTTTCATAATAGTATAAGCATTGTAGGAAGAATAAGTATATCAAAATATAGGATATGTAAGAAGGTAGAGGAAATACGTAATTTTTTTGAAAAATTTGCAAAAAAACTAGTTTATTTTTTAGAAAAAGAGGTATAATAATAATGAGAATTGACAATAAATAATTTTCATTATTAAAAACAGTTAATTTAGTATACTATACTATAAAAATTATAAATTAGGAGGATTAAAAATGAATAAAGAAAGATTAGAAGCATTAAACCAAGAAATCAACTTCCCCTTGATAGGTACTAGGGCACCAGAGTTTGAGGCTGTGACAACAAATGGACCTATACACTTTCCTAATGATTTTGAAGGTAAGTGGGTAATACTTTTCTCACATCCAGCTGACTTTACTCCAGTTTGTACTACAGAGTTTATGACTTTTGCTAATATGCATGATGAGTTTTTATCATATAATACAGAATTGGTTGGTCTGTCTATAGACTCCCTTCATTCACACCTTGGATGGTTAGAAGCCATAGAAGGATACACTTGGGATGGTATAGAAAAGCCTAAGGTGAAGTTCCCTCTAATAGCAGATATAAGAATGGAAGTTGCTAAGGCTTATGGTATGTTACAAGGCGAATCAGATACTCATGCTGTAAGAGCAGTATTCTTTATTAGTCCAGAGGGTATAATAAAGACTATCCTATATTATCCAGCATCATTAGGCAGGAATTTTGATGAAATAAAGCGTGTCCTGCTAGGACTACAGAAGGCGGAAAAAGATGCCGTTGCACTACCAGCAAATTGGAGACCTGGTAAGGATGTAATAGTGCCACCTCCAACAACAAGTGAAGAAGTAGCACATAGGATGGAACTAGCTAAGGATACTGATAAATATAATATGTTAGACTGGTTTTTAACATTCAAGAAAGATGACGGTAAATAGGATTTGGGCTTAAAAAGGTATAAAAGTCGATAAAAAATGCTAAAAGTTAATTAGATTAGGATTAAAAATAAAAAAATAGGGTTAGCACCACCTAAGTAAATCAAGGGGTCTAGCCCTTTTTGTGATAGAGTTAGTTAAATTTATTACAATATATTGTTAAAAGTATGATATACTATATTATAAACATGTAAAAATTGTAAAAATCTAATTCGTTACAACAGGAGTTAATATGATTAAGTTTGAATATTTCAAAAAGGAAAATTACGAGGACCTTTTAGAAATGATGATGTGTTTTTATAGGTCTGAGGCTGTTACTGAGCCACTAGACAAGTCCCTGATAGAAAGATTATTAGAGGATATTTTATCAAAAAAACATCCTATATGGGGTTATGAGGCTATATATGATGGTATTTTAGTTGGGTTTGGGATAGTAACTAAATATTATGCATCAGAAGTAGCAGGTCCAACCCTACAGTTAGAAGACCTATATATAAGGGAAGCTTATAGGTCTAAGGGGATAGCTAAGAAGTACTTTGCCAAGGTCAAGACAGACTTTCCCAATGTCAAAAGGTTGAGACTAGAAGTTTGTTCAAGCAATAAAAAGGCTATAAAGCTATATAAAAAACTGGGATTTGAGGTATTAGATTATATACAAATGGTTGATGACCAGGTGTAACCTACACCAATAACATGTTTTAATGTAAATATATGGAGGCGATTATTATGTTGGATTATACTTATATGTTAAGTATAGCAATAATACTACTTTCGACAAGAGCATTTGGTCTTTTGACGAAAAAACTTAATTTGCCCCAAGTAGTTGGAGCCTTATTTGCAGGTATAATTATAGGTCCTTCTATGTTGGGTATAGTAAAGGCAACAGACTTTCTAAACATGGTTTCACAATTGGGAGTTATTATTTTAATGTTTATGGCAGGTTTAGAAACTGATTTGCAAGAAATAAAGAAAAATAGTGTATCATACCTTACAATTGCATTCTTTGGTGTAATAATACCACTGATAGGTGGAACATTGACTTACATAGTTTATTTTAAGTTCCTACTAATGTCTGGTACTGAGATGGATATATTAAAGGCTGTATTTGTGGGTGTTGTATTGACAGCTACATCGGTAAGTATAACAGTAGAGGCACTGAAGGAATTAGGATATGCAAACAGTAGGGTTGGTAATGCGATTTTAGGGGCAGCTATAGTGGATGATATAATGGGTATCATCATATTAACATTTGTAACTAGCTTCAGGGATGAAAATATCAGTATGTCAAATGTATTAATGAAATTAGCCCTATATGTAGTGGCAATATTCATACTATCAATTATTATAAAGTTCCTATCTAAGATAATTAGCTTTAATAATGATAAGAAGAGGTTGTCTATATATCTATTTGCCCTAGTTCTGATTGTAGCATACATATCAGAGAAGTATGTAGGTATTGCAGATATAACAGGAGCCTACCTTGTTGGTATGATATTAAGCCAGTTCCCTGTTGGACACCAGATTACACAAAAGATGAATATAATGTCCTATATATTCTTTTCACCAATTTTCTTTGCAAGTATAGGCTTAAAGACTCAACTTGGTAAGTTTGATCAGGACATTCTTATATTTGCTATTATGCTTACTGTAGTAGCAATGCTTACAAAGATTTTAGGTGCAGGTCTAGGGGCTATTCTCTGTAAGTATGATAGGCAGGAAGCTTTAAATATAGGAATTGGTATGGTATCAAGAGGAGAGGTGGCCTTGATTGTGGCAGAAAAGGGTCATGCACTTGGTCTAATTGAAGAAACAATGTTTTCGCCAATAATACTAATGGTTGTAGTTACAACTATAATTGCACCAGTGCTTTTGAAAAATACTTTAAAGTCCCTATCTAAGTCTAGGGCAAAAATAAGTGCAAATGAAGAAGTAGCTATACAAGACTAATAAAAAGATAACTTAAAGAGGTTTCTTATGCTAGAGGATAACTTAGTGGAAAGGACCTCTTTTTGTTTGTTAGAAATAAAAAACATAGATCAAACGACCTATGTTTTTAGCGTCCTCGAGAGGATTTGAACCTCCGACCCCTCGCTTAGGAGGCGAGTGCTCTATCCAGCTGAGCTACGGGGACATATTAATCATATGAAAATATATAAGCTAATCCATTTGTATATATAGCTAAATATTACTATAATATATTAACATAAAAAATGGAAAATTTCCATAGTAAATTTAAAATAGGCCAGTAAATTTTCCCTTAGCTGTCAACAGATATGTTACACTCATGATAAAAAGATTTTCAAAACGCCTGCCTTTTTTGTGAAATTTTATATCGATTTGAACTTTGTATCCTGGGTATTTTTCATCTATCCTGTTGTAGTTTGTATAGCTCTTCTGACATACTTCTGGTACTCTATAACCTTATATACACATACTCGAAAATCCTCTTTTATATCTCTTTTCACAAGGTATGATATACACTTCTGCCAACCCATACACACCATTACGTTTTAAGATTCTCTTTATTAAATTTAGTTCTGCTTTGGGGCTATCAAGTGAAAAAAATAAGAATACAGAGCCGAGATGCTCTGTATTCCTACGAAAAATATCAGGTTTAAATAATACTCTTATGTCCTAATTAAAATTGGTTTAAATTTATGAGAAAGTTTGTTATTTATCTATCTTTGTATCTCTATTATAACATTAAAGAAAAAAAGGTCAATACTTTTTAATATTTTTTTGAAATAAAATCTTAGCTGTCAATAGATATGTTACTGTAGCATTACAATAGATGTTATACCAGCAGTCTTTTATTTTTTTCGTGATTTAAATTATACATGAGACCGGAGGAGTGTTCAGCTCTTTTTGTGAAAAATTAGCCTTGGGAGATAGTTTTTAAATATTACACAAGCTAAAAAATGAGCAGGTAGATTAGTCTACCTGCTTCATCATACGTTTTAATATATCAAGTTCCAGCTTCTTCATTTTGATGTCTATATTGGCTATAACGACAAGCAAATATATCCTATCTTCTAATTCATCCCACTTATAGGCACTAGATGCCTGAATAGTATACTTCGGAAAAAATCCTAGAAAGTCTTTTGTAAGGGCCTGAGATTTTGAAAAAAACTCATCTACTAATTCATCGTCTTCCCAATTAAAAGGGACCTTATCTTCAAGGTCTTTTGTAGGTATAGACAATTTAAATGCCATGACATCTTCCCTCTTGGTTGCTTTGGTCAAGTCTGTCTCAACCCTAAACAAGGTCTTGTCTTCTATTTGTTCTCTTATATCATCACTGCTGATTAGATCTTCTCTAAAAAGTACGTACATACTACACTCCTATAAAAAATAAAAAGCACGCCTAGTAGGACTCGAACCCACAACTCACAGATCCGAAGTCTGCAGCTCTATCCAGTTGAGCTATAGGCGCACATCATACATAATATTATATCATAGGAGACCCACCTGTACAACTTGACTTTTAATTTTCACTATGCTATAAAGAACATAATTACAAAAGAGCTTTTTGTATGAGCTAGGATAAAATACATATATAAGTAAGGAAAAAAGGTTTGTACAAGTAAGTATAAAATACTTATATGATCTAGGGTAAAATACATGTATAAGTAAGGAAAAAAGGCTTATACAAGCAAGGAAAAAAGGTTTATACAAGTAGTGATAAAAAAACTTATATAATCTAGGATAAAATACATATATAAGTAAGGAAAAAAGACTTATACAAGCTATGATAAAAGCTATAAATTTAAAGGAGAAAAAAATGAGAGAAAGAGTTTTAGAAAGATTTTTAAAGTATATATCAATAGACACCCAGTCAGATCCAAACTCAAAAACAAGTCCATCCACTAGTAAGCAGTTTGATCTAGCAAGAAGTCTTTTTAAAGAACTAGAAGAGATGGGATTAGAAGATGTAAGTTTAGATGAAAATTGTTATGTAATGGCAAAATTGCCTGCTAATAAGGAGGGTTTGGATGCAGTTGGATTTATATCCCATATGGATACCAGCCCAGACTTATCAGGCAGAAATGTAAGGGCAAGGATCATAGAAAATTATGATGGTAAAGATATCATTTTAGATGAAGAAAACAAGATAGTTACTAGCCTAAAAGATTATCCGGAAATAGCTGACTTCAAGGGTCAGACTATTATAGTAACAGATGGACATACACTTTTAGGTGCAGATGATAAGGCTGGTATAGCAGAGATAATGACAGGCATAGAGTATTTAGTAAAAAATCCAGACATTGAGCATGGAGATATTATGGTAGCCTTTACACCAGATGAAGAAATAGGTTGTGGGGCAGACCATTTCGATATTGACAAGTTTGGGGCAAGATATGCTTACACCTTTGATGGTGGTCAAGTAGGAGAGTTAGAATATGAAAACTTCAATGCAGCATCAGCCCTTGTAACTATAAGGGGAAGAAACGTACATCCTGGTATGGCTAAGGGTAAGATGATAAATTCAATATATCTGGCAAGTGAAATTATGGAGGCATTTCCAAAAGAAAATAGACCAGAGACGACTGATGGATATGAGGGTTTTTTCCATCTTAATGATATAAGGGGAAGTGTAGAAGAAACCACTCTTAACTACATAATAAGAGACCATGATAAGGATAGGTTCGAAGAAATGAAGAGGTTTTTCAAAGATACAATAGATGATATATCATCAAAAAACGGTGGTAGGATTAGCCTTGTCATAGAAGATAGCTATTACAATATGAAGGAAATAATAGAGGATAATATGCAGGTAGTAGACAAGGCTATAAGTGCTATGAAAAACATAGGAATAGAGCCAAAGATAATCCCTATAAGAGGAGGGACTGACGGATCTAGGTTATCTTTTATGGGCCTACCATGCCCCAACTTATTTGCAGGTGGTATTAACTTCCATGGAAGAAATGAAATGATAAGTATAGAAGCCCTAGAAGCAGGTGCAAATCTACTTGTAGAACTTGTCAAGGAGTGGGCTAAATAGATTAAAATTCTAACTTGTAAAGTGCAAATATATACCTCAAGCAAAAATATGAAAAATCCAAAACATATATAAGTAAAGCATGAAGGTTAAAAAATAATTTGCAAGTAAAGGTTTCAATTCCTTATTTGACAGATATAAAAAAAGTAGGTATAATGGGTTTCAGAGTTTTCTTGTCACCTACTTAAAAAACAAGATATAGAGTTTTCTTGTCACCTACTTAAAAAACAAGGATGTGGTTAAATGAATCGTTATAGTATAATTGACGATAAAAATCCAAGAGAGATAGTTTTACTGCGTTCTCATCCATGTAGATGGGGGCGCTGTTTTTTTTGCGATTATATCGACGATAACTCAAGTAATGAAGAAGAAATGATTAAAGTAAATAAGGAAGTCTTAGAAAAAGTAAGCGGTAAATATACTAGTCTAGAAGTAATTAATTCTGCCTCAGTATTTGAACTACCCCGAAAGACCCTAGATGATATAAGAGATATTTGTAGAGACAGGGGTATAAAAAAGATTTTTTTTGAAGCCTACTATAATTATAGGACAAAACTTGATGAAATTAGGGATTTTTTCGAGGGGATAGAGGTATCCTTCAAATGCGGAATTGAAACATTTGATGAAAAATTTAGAAATGGCTACTTGAATAAAAATATAAAGTTTGAGGATGCCAAAGAGGTGGCTTCATATTTTGATAATATATGTCTTTTGGTGGGTATAAAGGGACAGACAAAAGAAATGATAGATAGGGACATGAAACTTCTGCAAGAAAATTTCAAAATGGGCTGTATTAATATTTATGTAGAGAACACTACTCCAGTCAAGAGAGACCAGTCAATAATTGACTACTTTAGGGAAAAGTATTCCTATATGGATGATATGGAAAATATTGAAATTCTATGGAATAATACAGACTTTGGTGTAGGGGGAGAGTAAATATGAATGCAAAATCTTTAGTAAACAGAAAAATATTAGTAAGGCAGGCCATGATAGCAGCAATATACGCAGTACTTACATGGATGATACCATCCCTATCATATGGGCCAATTCAATTTAGGTTGTCAGAGGTAATGACCCTTTTAGCATTTTTCAATCCAGAATATATAGTTGGTCTAACAGTAGGATGTGCGATTTCAAACCTACTATCATCTCTAGGAATGATTGACGTTGTAGTCGGAACACTGGCATCTTTCCTAGCTTTGACAGCAATGTCTAAGATAAAAAATATTTGGCTAGCATCGCTTATGCCAGCACTATTTAGCATATTGATAGGGCTTGAGATAGTATTTATATCTCCTGAACCAGTATCGTTTATAGTAGTTACAGCTCAAATTATGCTATCTGAATTTATAATAGTCACAATTTTAGGAGTGGTATTATTCAAAAACCTGATGAAAAATCCAACTTTTAAAGGTCTGATAGAATAAGAGTTTGACAAAGGTCAAGATTTAAGCGCAAAGTCAATGGATTCTTTAAATATGAAAAATATAAATAATGGCGAGATTATCTTCGTCGTTATTTATATTTTAAAAGCCAATGTATTATTACAAAATAATATAAAAATACAGATGATTTTATTTGTAGGATTCAAAATTTTATGTTATAATACTAAGGAGTGTACAATAGGAGCTTTGTAATTTGCGCCCATAGCTCAACTGGATAGAGTTCTTGACTACGAATCAAGCGGTTGTGGGTTCGAGTCCCGCTGGGCGCATTACAAAATGGTAGATTAATTTCTGCCATTTTTTTATACATTTATAAGATAAAGGGTATAAAAAACATAAATAGATTTAAAGTATAAAAATGTGCATTATGGTAAGGAGGGTAAAAACAAATGCATACGAGAAACAAGAAGTGTAATAATGAAAAAATACAAAGATTCTCCATAAGAAAATACAGCTTTGGGGTTGCTTCAGTTGCAGTAGCAGCATTTATGATGTTTGGACTGAAGAGTTCAGCTCAGGCTCAAGAAGCAAGTCTAACAGGAACAGGAGAGGAAAGACCAGTTTCAGCTAATGGGACAGGTTCAGAAACAGCCACCACAGTAAGTGCAGGTACAGAAGCTAATGCAGATACAGGGAAAGAAGCTGGAGGAGTAAATAGAGAAAAAGAATCTGGTTCAGAAAATCAAGCAAATGGTGTAGCTAGCAAACCTAATGATTCTACTGTATCTAGTCAAGCAGCTGGTGACAAACAAGATAATAAAGGAAAAGAAGAAGGAAAAGATAGTAAGGAAGAACTTTTAAATGCCAAAGAAGAACTTTTAAAAGTGATAGACCGTATCAAAGATGCCATCGAAAATGCTGAAAAGGCTGCAAAGGCAGAGACTTCTCTTGATAAAAAGCAAGATGCAGAACGTTTAATCAAAGAGGCAAAAGAGGCTATCGAAAATGCCCAAAACATATATAAAGATTCAAATAGTCAAGATGAAGTCAAGAAGTTGGTGCTTGTATTGAACACAAAAGCTTCCGTAATTGAAGCGCTAAGTGATAAGCCAATTAGTAGGAGGAAAAGAGATTTAACAGATAGTAACGAAGGTCCAAATATAGAAGAACGTAGTATGGATCGTTCAGCACCAATTGATACAAATACCAATAGAGGTAATCTTGGTATTGTCGTAGCAAATTCTGGATTTATTACAGGGTATGCTACACCATCTTCAACAATTGAGATTAAGAGAA
>CAUQSL010000034.1:0-9261 GCA_963520775.1 uncultured Peptostreptococcus sp. | reverse complement strand
TTTTAAGGCAAGGATAATGCTAATGGAAAGGTATAAAATACAAAAAGGCAACATCTATAGCAAACTTATAGCTATGGATGTTGCCATTTTGTATTATAAGTTCAACATTACAACAATAAAATTTACGAGGTTAACTTTACTAAAAATTTTCTAGACTGTAAGAAAACAACTAATCAATATTCGAATTATAGGTTAAAGGAGGTGGTCATCTTGACAATAAATATAAAAGACAAAATCCTCAAGAAAAATATACAAAATGGAGAAGAAGAGGCGCTTGAAGATATAATTGGTCAATATGGTGGGATAATTAAGTCTATAATTATAAAGAAGTTAGGTAATTATCCAGAATATACAGAGGAGTGTATAAATGATATATTTATTGCTATTTGGGAGCACATAGATAAATATGACCCAGCAAGATCTAGCCTTAAAAACTGGATAGCTGGTATAGCCAGGTACAAGTGCCTAGACTATTTAAGAAAAGTTTATAAAGATAAAAGAGAGCAAAGTATAAATGGTCAAGTTCAAGTTGATATATCATATATTGAGGCAGAAATTGAAGAAGACTTAGATCATATATTAGGAGGCTTATCTGATATAGATAAGCGTATAGTGAAATTTAGATTTATAGAAGGATATTCAATTGAGGAAATTTCCGATCAGCTTTCTTTATCCAAAAAAACTGTGTACAACAGAATTTATTATGCCAAACAAAAGATAATAAAGAGAATTGGAGGTGTATCTGATGAAAAATAATATTAATATATATGATATATTGAATAATTTATATAATCTATCAGGCATGGAAGAAATTGACAGTGATGAGTTAGAGGGATTAGATTTTACTGTTGATAAGAAGAGGATATTGGAAATTAGAAAAAATGGTGTGAAGAAAGATAAGAAGAAAAAATCTATTTTGATTGCAGCAGTTGTTATTTTGCTGATTGGAATAGGTGTGATGAATAATAAGTATACAAATATTCTTATCAGTCAAGCTATTGAAGATGTGAAAAATTCTTTTAGTCATTTATTTACTATAGGTGAAGATGCTGATAAATATAGCCTAAAGTATATGAAAAAGGCTAAGAAGATAGGAGAAAATAAAATTAGATTGGATAAGATTTTACTAGATGAGAATAAGGTATATATGAGCTTTTTTGTTGAGCTTGATTACAATGTTAATCTTGTTAAGGAACCAAGTTTTGGTGGAATATGCCTTAAAATAAACCGTAAGGAAGTAGAAGATCGTGGACTTGGACAAACCGTAAGTTTAGTCAATAATGAGAATAAAAAAAAGCAACTGTTTAGAATCGATTATGAAATAGATCTTGAATCCAGTATAGATGAAAAAATAGACAGTATAGACTTTGAAATACAAGGTTTGGAGATAAAGGAAATAGACAAGAAGAAGCTATTAGATGCATATGAAAAAGCAAAAAATAACCGTAAAATAGATTATGTACTAGCCATTAAGGATGGGAGAGACTCAATCAAGAGATTTGATCAAGTCTTAGACTTTTCCATAGAAAATATGGATAAGGTATACTTAAGGGATTCAACTAAATCTTACTATGACGAATTTTCTATATATAATGGCAACGATAAAGTTATTTGTAGGTCTTTATCTATAAATGAACTAGGTATTCAAGCAGACATACATTATTATTTTGACAAGGATAATGACAAGGGACATGCTTTGGATATAATAGCAATCAATGATCAGGGAGATAGAATTAGGCTAAGTCCTATGATAGGAAATGGGCAAGGAGATAGTGATATCAGATACATTATGAGGACGATGACTAGTCAAAACAAAGATATATCTAGGTTTTTAAAAAGTAGTTACATAATTTTAGAGGCTTATAAGATAAAGGGGGAAGAGAACATAAAGCCAGAAACTTTTGTTGAAGAATTAGATAAAGATATAAAATATATAGAAGATAATAACGCCTTTAACAATGAAAACACCAGTGAAAATAGGGACATAAATCGAAACCTTTATAGCTATGAAAAGATAGGTCAGAGCAAAAAAATAAAGTTATAATTTTATTATTGATTACTTAGGTCTACTATTCTTAATATCATAAACAAGTTTGTATAAATTATTGATTTTAAATTACTATGATGATAAAATCATAATAACAAAGGGTAAGGACCCTGTAATGACTGAAAAGGCAGGTATGAAAAGATGATATCATTGAAAAATAATATACCAAAATATATGATAATACCACTAGTGATAATCTTATACGGAGTATCCTTAATTACATTTTATACTAATGTAAATAATGGTCTAATGTTAGCCATTTATATTGCCATATATATACTAATGTTGTCGATTCAAGACTATAAGCCAGCTAGAAGGTCTTTTAAAGAAAGGCTAAAAAAAGTATTATTATTTATAGTGAGTCTAGTTATATGGACTCTGATACTAACACTTTTTGATCCACTTTATATGGACACAAAAATAGACAGCATAATTTTTGGTTTTAATACCCTAATACCCCTGGGCTTGTGCGATTTCATTTAAGGTAGGTTAATATAAAGGATAAATATAATCGATAAATAAAATAAAGTAAAGAGTAACCAAATAAGTATATCTTCTTAGGAAGTATAACAGTCTGGTTACTTTTATTTTTAATTTCGTAAAGCGAGAAGAAAAATTAGTGGAAGATAGTATCGAGAGCAAGTAATCTTATCCCATATTATTAGGCGGACAAGCTTGGTCTCACAGAAAAACATTATATTGAAAGCATTAGAAAACCTTGACTTTTTGCTGGTTTTAGAATATAATATACCGGACACATAGTAAATTGTATCAAAAATTGACACAATTTACTATATTAAGTTAAATAAGAAAAGACAGAATAAAAATAATATAAATATCAATTTGGAGGTTAAAATGGAAGAAAATACTAGTAAAGAGATTATACTTACGCAGGAGGGTTATGACAAACTAGAAAGCGAATTAGAGCTACTAAAAACAACAAGAAGAAAAGAAGTAGCAGAAAGGCTAAAAGTTGCTATATCCTTTGGTGACCTTTCAGAAAATGCTGAGTATGATGAAGCAAAAAAGGAGCAGGCAGCTCTTGAAGAAAGAATCTTAAAGTTAGAAAATATGACTAGGACAGCCGTGATAATAGATGAAAATAATGTGAATCTAGACATTGTAACTGTTGGGTCAATAGTTAAGATATATGATGAAGATTTTGATGAAGAACTTGAGTATACTATAGTGGGTAGTGCAGAGGCGGACCCATATGATGGAAAGATTTCTAATGAATCTCCAGTTGGCAGGGCCTTATTAGGTAGGGCAAAGGGGGACCTAGTAGAAGTTACAGTTCCAGATGGAGTTTCAAAATTAAAGGTCTTAGAAATAAAAAGATAAGAGTTTTAAAGTTAATAATATAGGTAAAACATTAGGAGGAGACAATGGAAAATAATAAGCCAGAAAGTCAGATAGAAAATTTAAGCGAAGTTTTACAGGTAAGAAGAGATAAGCTAAGTGAACTTCAGAAGATGGGGAGAGACCCATTCAAGATTAGTAAATACGATGTAAGTCATCACTCAAATGAGGTAGTAGACAACTATGACAGCCTAGAAGGCCAGAAGGTTAGCCTTGCAGGTCGTATCATGTCAAAGAGAATCATGGGTAAGGCCTCATTTATGCACTTACAGGACCAAAACGGTAGGATCCAAGGCTATGTGAAGAGGGATGATATAGGAGTTGATGAATACAAGTTATTCAAGACATATGATATAGGTGATATAGTTGGTATAGAAGGTTTTGTATTTAAGACTAAGACAGAAGAGGTTTCTGTACATGTAGAAAAGATAGTCCTATTATCTAAGTCGCTACAGGTACTACCTGAAAAGTACCATGGTCTAAAGGACGTTGACTTAAGGTATAGACAGAGATATGTAGACCTTATAGTTAATCCAGAGGTTAAGGATGCCTTCCTTACTAGAACAAAGGCCCTAAAGGCCCTAAGGAGCTACCTTGATGAAAGAGGCTTCTTAGAAGTAGAAACTCCAATTCTAAATACAATTGCAGGTGGTGCCAATGCTAGGCCATTTATTACCCACCACAATACGCTAGATATACCAATGTACCTAAGAATTGCCAATGAATTGTACCTAAAGAGACTAATCGTTGGTGGATTTGACAAGGTATACGAAATGGGTAGGATGTTCAGAAACGAAGGAATGGATATGAAACACAATCCAGAGTATACAGCTATAGAATTATACCAGGCCTATGCAGACTACAAGGATATGATGGATATTACTGAAAATGTAATTTCACATATGGCTGAAGTTGCCACAGGTAGCATGAAGATAAATTACCAGGGAACTGAAATAGACTTCACACCACCATGGAAGAGAATGACTATGGAAGAATGTGTAAAGGAATATGCAGGTGTAGACTTCTCTGACATAAATACTGATGAAGAAGCTTTGGCTATAGCTAGAGAAAAGGGTATAGAAATCACTCCAGGTATGAGAAGGGGTGAAGTAATCAATGCCTTCTTTGAAGAATTTGGTGAAGACAAGCTAATCCAGCCTACATTCATTACCCACCACCCGGTTGAGGTATCTCCTCTTGCTAAGAGAAATGTAGAAGACCCAAGAAGGACTGACAGGTTTGAAGCCTTTGCTAACAAGTGGGAGCTTGCCAATGCCTTCTCAGAATTAAACGACCCAATCGACCAGAGGGGAAGGTTTGAAGACCAGGTAAGAAAGAGAGAACTAGGTGATGATGAGGCTTGTGAAATGGATGAAGATTTCATAAATGCTCTAGAAGTAGGTCTGCCTCCAACAGGTGGACTAGGTATAGGTATAGACAGGGTTATCATGCTTCTTACAAATTCTACTACTATTAGAGATGTATTATTGTTCCCTACAATGAAGCCTTTAAGAGATAAAGTTGAGGAAATAGAAGAGTAGGGTTTATTTATTAATTAATCAATTAATAATGAATAGACAAATAAATGAATAAACAAACGAATAAACGAATGAAGGAGATATGATAGTGGATTTTTTGAGATACTTTTTTAGGACGAAGCCGGACTTAACTGAACCGGTTAATGGGTCGGTTTTGATGTTAATATCCTTGATTGCTTTTATATTTGTATACTATTATATAAGGAAGAATCCACCTTTAGATAGGACTAAAAAAATCCTGCTAATAGTGTTTCTGACAGATATTATAGTGAGATATACTTGGTATTTTGTAGGTAAGTATTCAGGTCTTACAGAGTCCCTACCCCTTTATCATTGTAGGGTAACGGCTTTGTTAAGTATATACTACTTGCTTACTTCTGATAAGAGGGTTTCACCTGTTATATATGTATGGGGTATTTTTGGTGGTGTTTTAGCCTTGGCACATCCAGGCATGGATCCATTTAAGTTCCCTCACTTTAGTAATACGTTCTTTTATTTCTACCACATAGCTATCCTTATGGCATCTTATGTAGTGTTTAAGGAACAAAAATCATATATACTAAAGTGCAAAAATAAGGTTAGATTATTTACTTTTTGCTTTAATATCAGTTTATATATTATAAACTTAGGACTAAACTCGAATTATGGATATATGGTTAAGTCACCAATTCTTACAGAAAAACTTAGCGGTATGACATTTTACTTTATGTTAGCCATAGTGGTATACGACTTGTTGATTCAAATCATATATAAGATAACAGATATAAGACATGGACAAGATGTTAGTATAGACGAACTAGGTGCATAAGATATGAGTGGGCTTGCGCTGACGAATAAGTTGTAGCTGCTTATAAATTGGACATATAATGGTTGTTAGACTCATCATAGAAATATACATACTTAAAAAACTGGGAGGATAAACCTACCCAGTTTTTTTGTTTTTTCAAAAAAGACTGGAGATTAAGTCTAACCCAGTCTTTTATATTATTAATTGTTTATTTGGATTTTATACTTTTTGCAATCCCCTTATATATTACACATAATATGTAGTAGATACCAATGTAACCAATTGCAGGTAGTATTATCGCTACAAGTTTTGCAAAGGGAAGGACACCAATCAAAGTCGCTGCAAAGGCTATACAAATAGATGCCATTCGATTACGCCTTTTATTTTCCGGATATACGAAACGGCACAAACTCCACATAGTTGCTGAAGAAGAAGAGAACATGCCTAATAATAATATAAGTGTAAACACACTTGACATAAGTGGGCTTACACGCTTAGCCAAGTAAAGCGTTGGTACATCTACATGTCTTATTGCATCTATATTTAGCAAAATTGCACTGCTTAGTATAAGAACTGCTAGAGATACTTCGAAGGCACCTAGCCAAGCTCCGTACTTAGCTACTTTTATGTTTTTACAAGAGGCACCAAGTTTTGCAAAATAAGTTCCCCCAGATGAAATTGCTAGTGAAAAGTACAAAAAACCACTAAAAAACCAAACAGGAGCAGCTTGGTAGGGTATTAGACTATCCCTATAAAGACCGATACTAGAAAAGTTTTTATAGTCTTTAAATATTACTATTGTACCGACTAAAAGAAAAAATAAAACTAGTAGGGGTCCTATTTTAGATAAGACCTGTATAAATCTATCAAATCCTGCTAAATAAGCCAGTAAAACTATAATGGCCATGGCAGAAGAAGCTGCGTACCTATTAAGGCCATAATACTCGTGGATAGTTGACCCAGTAGCTGATATTAAAACACCCATCATAAAAAATAGCATAATGGGCATTATTATAGAATATAGTCTTCCTATTTTTTTACCGCAGAAGTATTCGTATTGTCTAAAATCTGGATTATTCCTATGTTGATAACCTGCCTCCATAATAACCATACCGATAAGGGCAAAGCCAACTAATATAATGGCTATTACCCCATAGCTATAGTAGCCAAAGCTAGAAAAGAAACTAAGTATTTCTCTGCCTGTGGCAAAGCCTGCCCCAATTATCCAGGCAATAAAGGCTCCTGCAATTTTACTAACCTGCTTAAAATTAACCTCATCAACTTTATCCATAATTACATTCATCTAATAGTCACCACTATATATCAAGATACCTTTTGATATACCTTTCTAGCCTATCAATACCTTCAAGGAAATCATCTTCATGGCAAGCATATGATATTCTTACATAGTTATCTATACCAAAAGCCTTTCCAGGGATTATGGCAACTTTTTCTTCTTTTAGGAAGTCCTCACAAAATTCAAGAGAAAAGCTCTCCTTGTAAGAAAAATTTTTCTTGATTTCAGATAGGTCGATAAAAATATAGAAGGCTCCAGATGGTTTAATATATGATATTCCCTTAATTTTATCCAACCTAGAAGTGATAAGTTGACACCTACGTTTATAAGTTGCAACCATATTTTGCATATCGTCCTCACACTCTACAAGAGCACCTAGGCCAATATATTGGGCCGTCAAAGAAGGATGTGAAACTATATGGCTCTGTATAGATGTCATAGCTTTTGCTATATTGGTATTAGATGCAGTATATCCTAAACGGGTACCTGTCATAGCAGCACACTTGGCAAAACCGTTGACAGTAATTGTGATGTCTTTAATTTCTTGACTTAGGGAAGCAACTGAGACGAAACTATCATCAAATCTAATTTTTTCGTATATCTCATCTGCTAGAATATAGATGCCCTTTTCCAGGCAAACTGAAGCTATATCTTCTAATTCCTGCCTAGTATATACTGCTCCAGTGGGATTGGATGGATTGGTAAGTATCAATAGTCTAGTCCTGTCTGTAATGGATTCCAGCAAGTTTTCCTTAGTTAATTTAAAGTTATTTTCCTTGGAAGTGTGGACCTCAACTGGAACCGCGTTGACAACCTTTACCATTTCTGAGTAGCTAACCCAATATGGAAGGGGCAAAAGGACTTCGCTTCCAGGATCAGTAGTAGCAAGTAGGACATTAGTGATTGAATTTTTTGCACCGCTTGACAGGACAATTTGATCTGGTGTATAAGAAATATTATTTTCCTTTAGAAGTTTCTTACATATTTCTTCCCTTAACTCTAAAATTCCAGAAGGGAAGTCATATTTTGTCTTATTATCGTCTAAAGATTTCTTGCCGTATTCTTTGGCTTTCTCTGGGACATTAAAGTCTGGTTCGCCTATACTAAGGCTGATTACATCTATTCCCTCATTTTTCATTTCTTTTACTTTAGAACTGACACCAATTGTAACTGATGGTGCGATATTATCTAGTCTTTTTGATAACATAAAATACCTCCTTGTATAATGTACTTGTAGTTAAAATTGTATTTTTCTTTTATATCCCATTATATTTGTGAAATAACTAGGGGATAGATAGAGATCCTAACAACCTCATTATTATAAAAGAATATTCCTTGTGATGCTGCAACGTATAAGTTATAAAATCATAAGGAGTAGATGAAAATATCAAAATAGAATACATTGAAATTTCAAAATGATATATATATTTTATACCAATTATATAAAAATGTATATAAGCACTAATAAGATATATCAGATATAAGATATAAAAAATAAATGAAGTGTTGAAAAATTAATATTAATATAAATGTAAAGCATAGATAAGAGAGAAAAGTATATATAATAAGAAGGATATGTAAAGTATTGGGAAAAGGAGAAGTATATATAATAAGAATGATATGCAAGGTATAGGAAAAAGAGAAGTATATATAATAATTAGGGTATGCAAGGTATTGGGAGGAGGGGAATTGTATATAATAATTAGGGTGTGCAAGGTATTGAGAAGAGGGGAAGCGTATATAATAAGGAAGGTATGTAAAGTATTGAGAAATAGTGTGCAGTATAAAAAGTATATACAAATGAATAGTAAAAAAATATACACATGATAGGCAAGTTGTAGACAAGGAAAAAATATGGATAAGTAATAAAAAATCGTATATAGTATAAAGTAGATGAAAATTAAATTACGAATATTTATATTTATCAAGCATCAGTTTTCCTTATTAAAAGATGAAATTACGAACTTTAAAAACAAAAAAAGTAAACATAGTTAGGTTACAGTAAAAAAAATAAAAAAAAAATCATATTTTGTTGACAGAGGATACAAATGATGATATAGTATTACTTGTCTTTAACAAAAAAGACTTAAAAAACAAGAGTTTTGACTTTGCTTAAAAAAGGAATTTTAATTTAAAAAACTCTTGACTAGCAGACCTAAAAATAGTATTATTATTAGGTCGTCAAAAACGACATAATGAACTTTGAAAATTGAACAGCAGGTTAATTCAATAA
>CAUQSL010000033.1:0-9553 GCA_963520775.1 uncultured Peptostreptococcus sp. | reverse complement strand
GATAATTTTACCATAGAAGGACTTACAATTTTACAGACTTTTTTACATAGACTCACCTTCCTTTATTTTTGTATAATATTACTTGATTTTTCATATAAAGAAAAAGGCAACTAATTGGGGTTAGTTGCCTTTTCTTGACATAAATATAACTTATGTCGGTAGGAATTTGGGGAATCATAATTCCATATATTTTAATTATGAAATTATAAACTATCAATAGCTGCCTTCATGGCAATTCTTTCGTTAAACCTAGCTGAACAATAGGCAATATCATCTTCATTGACATGCTCAGCAAGCATCTTGTACTTTATTAGATTTTTTTCGTCAAGCATATGCTTCTTAAAGGCTTCTTCACCCATATTTTTAGGTTTCATTTGGCCTACTCTTTCTAGTAATTTCATATCAACCTTACCATTGCATATGAAGTAACCCATAAGGTTACAAGACTTGTCAACTAGTCCAACTGAGTTTTTTATACAAGCCTGACCGTGGTCAGAGTCTGGGAAAAAGCCCATAGTTCCCATTAGAAAGATATCCTTATTTCTTGTTTCAGATATTAAGTCCTTCATTGCCTTATAAGGAAAGGACCTATCAACCCAAAAACCGAAAGCGATTACATCATAATCCTTTAGGTCTGGCTGATCATTTATATTGAATAAGGTTTTCTCATACTTATTGCTAATTCTTTCAAAAACACCCTTCGCTAATCTTTCTGTATTACCTGTTAATGATCCGTATACTACAGCAATTTTCATAACTACCTCCATATTTAAGCCAGGTGAGAATCTATAAAAATTATAGGTATATCTTCAAAGGCTTGTACTTTTGTCTTAAAAAAATCAAATTAAATGCTAACAAAATAAAAATCGAATTAAAAACTATAAGTATATTTTATCACAATGAATTTTAAAATCAATTAACTATATTTATTAATTTATTAACTATATTTAGTATTTTTGTCTATAAGACCTATTTTTCAGATAAAATATAATATATAATATAGTCATATAAATTATAAAATACATACCTAAATAACTTAATTTTTATTGAAGGTAAGTATGTGGGGGGATAGTATGCAGAGTATAATGGAACTAGATAGTTTTGATATGGATATCGATTATAGAGCCTTGTGTGAAAGTCTTGCTAGGGGAAATATGGAGGCTGCAGTAAAAGAGTTTGAAAGAATGGTCAAAGATTGGGTGAAAAGTGAGAATATTATAGTTTATAGGGCTTTTTTAAATAGCTTAATATACGCGATTTATTACTATATTCTTTTTACCTATAATAAATCATTAAAACATTGTTGTTACCACTGTACAATATTAATGCATAAGAAGATAACTAGCAAAAATTTCTTGGAAACAACAAAAATGATACTAGACCAGTACTATGATGATATGCTGGAACATAAAGTATTGGGGGTAAATCCGGCATTAAAGAGTGTTTTCGCCTATATAGATGAAAATATACATAGACCTATAAGTCTAGAAGAGGTATCAGAGTATGCTCATATAAATAAGAGTTACCTATCTCAAATTTTTAAGCAAAACACTGGTTATACATTTAGCTCTTATGTGAATTATAGGAAGTTAAATAGGGCTAGGAAACTTCTATTACATACAGAAAAGAATATTGCTGTAATTAGTCAAGAGTGTGGCTATAGGAATGTAAGTTATTTCTCTACGGTATTCACTAAGACGGTAGGAATATCTCCAGGCCTTTTTAGGAAGACAGGATCAGCCTTTAAAATTAGTTTAGCAGCTAATAATAAGGATGAGTAGGGTAGATAGATTTTAGAAAAAATAAGTATCATAAAAGACAGGATACTATAAAAGATATAGATATTAGGGAAGATTTATATATGAAAACTGATTTAAATATAGATGTAGTTATTTTAGGTGCGGGATCAGGCAAAAGGATGATGTCTGACAAAAATAAAATCCTTTTAGACCTAGAGGGTAGACCTATAATAGCTCATACCATTGAAAAGTTCTACAAACATCCTAGGGTTAGGAGGATACTTATAGCTATAAGGAAGGAAGATGAGGCTGACATAGACCTTATCATAAAAAAAAATAACTTTCTAAAAATAGAAAAAGTAATAGGTGGTCAAGAAAGGCAGGACTCAATATATAATTGTATAGGGAAGCTTGCAGATGATACAGATATACTTTTGATACACGATGGGGCTAGGCCCTTTGTGGATGAAGACATAATCGATAGGTCTATATCGGAAACCCTTAAGTGGGGTGCTACCTGCGTAGGTGTACCTAGCAAGGATACTGTCAAGATAGTAGATTCAGATAATGTGATAATAGATACTCCAACAAGAAGTCTTGTATGGTGTGCCCAGACCCCGCAGACATTTAGGTTTGACTTAATAAGAGATGCCCATAATAGGGCCAAAGAGGACTGTTTTATGTCTACAGATGATGCTAGTTTAGTTGAAAAATATGGACATAAGGTAAGGATGGTTATGGGTTCATACAAGAATAATAAAATCACAACACCAGAAGATCTTATAGGTGTAAGATAAGAACCAGGCTATAAACTCAATAGAACAGGTTAAAATTAACAAGTTTAAGATAATAGGCCAAGTTAACAAATTTAAGACAATAAATAGGTTAAAAATAAGATAATAGTGTATAAAAAGTGGAAGTAGTATATAAAGGGTTGAAGTAATATATAAAAAGTGGAATCAATATATATAAATGGAAGTAATATATAAAAAATAAAGGTAATATGTATAAAATGGAAGTAATATATAAAGATTTGAAGTAATGTATAAAAAGTGAAATACAGTTATTTGTTTGATAAAATAAGGAGAAATATAATGAGGGTAGGAATAGGATATGACGTACACAGGTTAGTAGAGGGTAGGGACCTTATAATAGGCGGCGTCAAGATAGACCATAAGAGGGGGCTACTTGGACATTCAGATGCTGATGTATTGACCCATGCCCTAATAGATGCTATTTTTGGGGCCTTGGGACTAGGTGATTTAGGCAGGCATTTTCCAGATACAGATCCAGAGTATAAGGGGGCAGATAGTCTAAGGTTACTAGCCTATGCCAAGGAACTGATGGACAAGAAGGGTTACAAGTTGGGCAATGCTGACTGTACAATAATAGCCCAAGAACCTAAGATGGCACCACACTTATTATCAATGGTAGATAAGTTTGCTAGAGTCTTGGATACAGACAAGACAAATATTAATATAAAGGCAACAACAGAAGAGGGACTTGGCTTTACTGGAGCAAAAGAGGGTATATCATCCCAAGCCATAGTGTTGCTAGTAGAAAAATAGGAAGAGGATGTATAGGATGAAGTTTGTGGATACAAATGAAACAAGTATAAAAAAACCTTATAATATAGCCGTAGCGGGAATTGGTTATGTAGGACTATCAATAGCTATACTTTTGGCCCAAGCAAATAAGGTGGTCGCTGTGGATGTATCAAAAGAAAAAGTTGATATGATAAATAATAAAAAAGCTCCTATTCATGATGATTGTATAGAAGATTACTTGGCTAATAAAGACCTAGACTTAGTTGCCAGTTTGGATATGGATATGGCCTATAAGGGTGCAGACTATGTAGTGATAGCAGCACCAACAAACTATGATGCACAAAAAAACTACTTTGACACATCAGCTATAGAAGCTGTCATAGAAAAAGTATTAGAAGTAAATACAGACGCAATTATAGTAATTAAGTCAACCATTCCGGTCGGATACACAGAAGCAGTTAGAGCTAAATATAAGACAAAAAACATAATCTTCAGTCCGGAGTTTTTGAGAGAGTCTAAGGCCCTTTATGACAACCTATATCCATCAAGAATAATAGTATCAACAGATAACAAAGATGAGTATTTAACAAAGGCGAGTCAAATATTTGCCAGACTTTTAGCAGATGGTGCAATAAAGAAAGATATAGATATATTATCAATGGGATTTACAGAGGCAGAAGCAGTTAAGTTATTTGCAAATACCTACTTAGCCCTAAGGGTTAGCTATTTTAATGAATTAGACACTTATGCAGAGATGAAGGGCTTAAATACGGAAGATATAATAAAGGGGGTCTGTTTAGATCCTAGGATAGGAAGCCACTATAACAATCCATCTTTTGGATACGGTGGCTACTGTCTACCCAAGGATACAAAGCAGCTTTTAGCAAATTATGATAGCGTGCCTCAAAATATGATGTCTGCAATAGTTGAAAGTAATAGGACAAGAAAGGATTTTATAGCTGATAGGGTCTTAAAATTAGCTTCCTACTATGACTACTATAGTCACGGTGAATATTCAGTAGAAAATGAAAAAGAATGTATAATTGGAGTGTATAGACTGACGATGAAGTCAAACTCGGATAATTTTAGGTATTCGTCTATACAGGGTGTAATGAAGAGGTTAAAGGCCAAGGGGGCAACAGTAGTGATATACGAACCAACACTTGAAGATGGAACAACCTTTTTTGGCAGCAAGGTAGTTAATAATATCGAAAAATTTAAGAGTATGAGTCAGAGCATAATAGCCAATAGGTATGACTCATGCCTTGATGATGTGATGGATAAAGTATATACTAGGGACTTATTTAGGAGGGACTAAATAAGGGTTGTATGAAAATAATAAAAATATTATACAAACTAGTTGACACAAGGTGTTTGAGGTGATAAAATTATAAGGTATGTAATCTATTGATTGCATACCTTTTTAGTGAAGACTAAAAGCATCAAAACAATTAATCAATATGCCAAGCATATTGGTAGGGTTGGCGGTCAATTAACAAGATCGAAAATTTTAACAAAAGGAGGTGCAGTTGATGCCAACAATCAACCAATTAGTACGTAAAAGTAGAAAAGCTGTAGAAAAGAAATCTACTGCTCCAGCACTTCAGAAGGGCTATAATTCTTTATATAAGAAGGCTACTGATGTCAGTGCTCCACAAAAGAGAGGTGTTTGTACTTCTGTAAAGACAGTAACACCTAAGAAGCCAAACTCAGCCCTTAGAAAGGTTGCCAGAGTAAGACTTACAAACGGTATAGAAGTATCAGCTTATATACCAGGTGAAGGTCATAACCTACAGGAACATAGTGTTGTTATGATCAGAGGTGGTAGAGTTAAGGACCTACCAGGTGTTAGGTACCACATTCTAAGAGGTACACTAGATACTGCAGGTGTTGACGCTAGAAGACAGTCAAGATCTAAGTACGGCGCTAAGAAACCAAAAGAAGCTAAAAAGTAATTAAATAAAAACTATTTAGTTTAGGTTAGTCTAAGTCAGTTGCTTTTAACTGACCAACACAAACTGATATGAAAGAAGGGGTATGCCCGGGGCAGGTTCAAGCCAAAATTGGACAAACAAGTAGCTGGTAACCAGCAATTGATTATAGTTCGATGCTTTAAATAATATATTTATGGCATCACGGCAAACAATGTCGAGTACCTATGATTTAACTTTAATAATTAAGGAGGGAAGCGTAATGCCAAGAAAAGGTAATGTTCCAAAGAGAGAAGTTTTACCAGATCCAATGTACGGAAGTAAGGTAGTAACAAAGTTAATAAATAATTTAATGTATGACGGAAAAAGAGGAAAGTCACAAAGAATAGTATATGATGCGTTCGCACTAGTAGCTGAAAGAACTGGAGAAGATGCTCTAGAAGTATTCAACAAGGCTATGGAAAACATCATGCCAGTACTAGAAGTTAAGGCTAGAAGAGTCGGTGGTGCAAACTATCAGGTACCTATCGAAGTTAGGGCTGATAGAAGACAGACACTAGGACTTAGATGGCTAGTTAAGTATACAAGAACTAGAGGCGAAAAGGGAATGGTTGAAAAGCTTGCAAAAGAAATTATGGATGCGGCTAACAATACAGGAGCTTCAGTTAAGAAAAAGGAAGATACTCATAAGATGGCAGAAGCTAATAAGGCATTTGCTCACTACAGATGGTAGTAATCAGCTTGAGTTTGAAGTAATTTAAGGAGGAAAGAAATGGCTAGACAATTTCCATTGGAAAAGACTAGAAATATAGGAATAATGGCCCACATAGATGCAGGAAAAACTACAACTACTGAAAGAATCCTATTCTATGCTGGTCGTACTCATAAGATTGGTGAAACTCATGACGGTGCATCTCAGATGGACTGGATGGAACAGGAAAAGGAAAGAGGTATCACAATTACTTCTGCCGCTACAACTTGTCAGTGGGATGGCCACAGAATAAACATAATAGATACTCCTGGACACGTCGACTTTACAGTAGAAGTTGAAAGATCTCTAAGAGTTCTAGATGGTTCTGTAGCAGTTTTCTGTGCTAGATCAGGAGTTGAACCTCAATCAGAAAATGTATGGAGACAGGCTGAAACTTACGGTGTTCCTAGGATTGCATTCGTAAACAAGATGGACAGACAGGGTGCTGACTTCCTAAATGTTGTAGGAATGATGAAGGAAAGACTAAAGGCTAATGCTGTAGCTATACAGTTACCAATAGGTAGTGAAGAAGACTTTACAGGAATCATTGACCTACTAACTATGAAGGCTAGTATGTATAAAAACGAAGAAGGTACTGAAATCGAAGTAGTTGATATACCGGCTGACATGGTAGACCAGGCCAATGAATATAGGGAAATATTAATGGAATCAGTTGCAGAAACTGATGAAGAATTAATGATGAAGTACCTTGATGGTGAAGAAATAAGCATAGATGAGTTAAAGGCAGCTATTAGAAAGGCAACTATAGCTTGTGAAATGAATCCGGTACTTTGTGGTACTGCATACAAGAACAAGGGTGTTCAGTTGCTACTAAATGCAGTTATAGACTATCTACCAGCCCCAACAGATATTGAATCTATAAAGGGTATCCTACCAGATGGAGAAGAAAGTGAAAGACATGCATCAGATTCTGAACCATTCTCAGCTCTTGCATTCAAGATAATGACTGACCCATTCGTAGGAAAGCTAGCTTTCTTTAGAGTTTATTCTGGTAAGTTAGAATCAGGTTCTTATGTATTAAATGCTACAAAGAACAAGAGAGAAAGAATTGGTCGTATCCTTCAGATGCACGCCAATACTAGAGAAGAAATAACAGAAGTATATGCAGGTGATATAGCTGCTGCAGTTGGTCTAAAGGACACAACTACAGGAGACTCTCTATGTGATCCTAATGAGCCTATTATACTTGAATCAATGGAATTCCCTGAACCAGTTATATTCGTTGCTATAGAACCAGATTCTAAGGCGGCTCAGGAAAAAATGGGTGTAGCCCTTCAGAAGCTTGCTGAAGAAGATCCTACATTCACAGTTAGAACTGATGCAGAAACTGGTCAGACTATCATCGGTGGTATGGGTGAACTTCACCTTGAAATCATCGTTGACAGACTACTTAGAGAGTTCAAGGTTGAAGCTACAGTTGGTGCTCCTCAGGTTGCATACAGAGAAACTATTACAGTTCCAGTTGATGTTGAGTACAAGTACTCTAAGCAGTCAGGTGGTAGAGGTCAGTACGGTCACGTTAAGATCAGAGTTAATCCACTTGAGCCAGGCGAAGGATACAAGTTCGAAAACAAGACTGTTGGTGGATCTGTGCCTAAGGAATATATTGGTCCAGTTGACCAGGGTATCCAGGGTGCTATGCAGTCAGGTATCGTAGCTGGTTATCCAGTTGTTGACGTTGCTGTTGAACTATACGATGGTTCTTACCATGAAGTCGATTCATCAGAAATGGCCTTCAAGATGGCAGCATCTATGGCTTTCAAGGATGCAATGAAGAAGGGTAATGCAGTTCTTCTTGAACCAATCTTCGCAGTTGAAGTTGTTACTCCAGACGATTACATGGGTGACGTTATGGGTGACCTTAACTCTAGAAGAGGTATGATTCAGGGTATGGAAGAAAGAAACGGTGCTCAGGTTGTTAGAGCTCACGTTCCACTATCTGAAATGTTCGGATATTCTACAGACCTTAGATCTACTACTCAGGGTAGAGCGACATACACTATGTTATTCGACCATTATGCGCAGGTTCCAGGATCTGTTGCTAAGAAGATAACAGAAGGTAAGTAGTCCTAAAAATGACTTGTGTCAAGGGCCAACACATAAAAACAAAAGTTAAAAGCTTATAAAATAGCTTATAGACTAAAAAAATATCATATTTTTAATGAAATGTTGAAAAATAAGTATAAAAGTGATATACTTATAAAGAATAAAAAGGGGGGCGTATTACGCCCTCCAATAAATAAATAATTTATTTCTTAAGGGAGGAAACTTAAAATGGCAAAAGCTAAATTTGAAAGAAGTAAGCCACATGTTAATATTGGTACAATCGGTCACGTTGACCACGGTAAGACTACATTGACAGCAGCTATAACAAAGACATTATTCAACAAGTATCAGTTAGGTGAACCAGTAGACTTCGCCAACATAGATAAGGCACCAGAAGAAAGAGAAAGAGGTATCACTATCTCTACAGCTCACGTTGAATACGAAACTCCAGCTAGACACTACGCTCACGTAGACTGCCCAGGACACGCTGACTATGTTAAGAACATGATCACAGGTGCTGCCCAGATGGACGGTGCTATCCTAGTTGTTGCTGCAACAGATGGTCCAATGCCTCAGACAAGAGAACATATCCTACTTTCTAGACAGGTTGGTGTTCCTTACATCGTTGTATTCCTAAACAAGTGTGATATGGTAGATGACGACGAACTTCTAGAACTAGTTGAAATGGAAGTTAGAGAATTACTTAACGAATATGATTTCCCAGGAGATGATACTCCAATCGTTAGAGGTTCAGCTTTAATGGCTCTTGAAAACCCAGATTCTGAATGGGGAGAAAAGATAGTAGAATTCTACAACGTTATAGACGAATATATTCCATCTCCAGAAAGAGATGTTGACAAGCCATTCCTAATGCCAGTAGAAGACGTATTCTCAATCACTGGTAGAGGTACAGTTGCAACTGGTAGAGTTGAAAGAGGTGTTCTTAAGGTTTCTGATGAAGTTGAACTAGTTGGTTTAACTGAAGAACCAAGAAAGGTTGTAGTAACAGGAGTAGAAATGTTCAGAAAGTTACTAGATCAGGCAGAAGCTGGTGATAACATCGGTGCTCTATTAAGAGGTGTTCAGAGAGACGAAATCGAAAGAGGACAGGTTCTTGCTAAGCCAGGAACAGTTAACGCTCATACTAAGTTCACTGCAGAAATTTACGTTCTTAAGAAAGAAGAAGGTGGTAGACATACTCCATTCTTCGATGGATATAGACCACAGTTCTACTTCAGAACAACTGACGTAACTGGTGAGTGTAAGCTACCAGAAGGTATAGAAATGGTTATGCCTGGTGACAACGTAACAATCGAAGTTGACCTAATCAACTCTATATGTGTTGAAGAAGGTCTTAGATTCGCCATCAGAGAAGGTGGTAGAACAGTAGCTTCTGGAGTTGTTGCTTCAATAATTGAATAATTATATTATTTGATATACAAGAGAGTGCTTTGCACTCTCTTTTTTTGGGTTCTATAATATATAGCGTTGATGGTAACAAAAATGCTTTCAAAGTCG
>CAUQSL010000032.1:0-10601 GCA_963520775.1 uncultured Peptostreptococcus sp. | reverse complement strand
AGATATTAGGATATTAGGATATTAAGATGTCGAGATATTGAGATATTAGGATATTGAGATATTAAGATGTTGAGATATTGAGGTATTGATATATTGAGATATTAGGATATTAGGATATTAAGATGTCGAGATATTGAGATATTAGGATATTAAGATATTGAGATATTAAGATGTTGAGACTGAGAAAAGAGAAATAGTTTTATAGTAGTATATATAACTGTCTCCTGATCTCGGTCTTTTTTATTTACATAAAATCATAGATACTTTTTAGAAAAGATTCACTTTTTTAAAAAATATCAAAAAAAAAATTGACTATTCCCACTCACTGTGAGATAATAATAATATAAAAGACGAACTATTTTTATTAAGTTTGCTTAAATGTGCGTATATGTGCATTTGTTATATTATTATTACTATTCATAGGAGGCTCAAAATGAATAAGATTTATACTGGTAAGACAAAGGATGTATTTGAAATTGACGATAAGAAGGTCTTGTTAAAGTTTAAAGACGACGTGACTGGAAAAGATGGTGTTTTTGATCCAGGTGAAAACCAGGTAGGCCTACAGATAGAGGGTGCCGGTCGTTCAGCTGTTGCTATGACTAAATTTTTCTATGAAAAACTAAATGCTATGGGACTAAATACTCACTTCGTATCTGCTGATGTTGACAAGAATGAAGCAGTGGTTAAAAAGGCTAAGGTATTTGGTAAGGGTGTTGAAGTAATTGTTCGTTATAGAGCTGTAGGATCATTCATCAGAAGATATGGTGACTATATAGCATCTGGTACTGTAATCCCTCCATACGTAGAAGTAACTCTAAAGGATGACGATAGAAACGATCCACTAATCACTAAGGACGCTCTTGCCCTTCTAAAGATTATGTCAGAGGCTGAATATGAAGAACTAGCAAAACTTGCCCTAGAAATAGGTGAGGTTGTAAAGGCTGAGCTAGCTAAGAAGGACCTTGAATTATACGACATCAAGTTCGAATTCGGTATGATTGACGGTAAGGTTGCCCTAATAGATGAAATATCTGGTGGTAACATGAGAGCTTATAAGGGAGATGAATACATAGAACCTCTAAAACTTGAAAAAATCATGTTGGGTTAATTTGACCCTAAATTCAATAAAATTTATATACAATAAACTAGGGATTTTCTATATATCTTCCTAGTAAGCAATAAGGCTCATTTATACTTTGTATAAGTGTGCCTTTTTGTTTTATATAAAATTGGCAATTTATATAGGCTTAATAATATAAATACTGTCAGTATTAGAAAAAAAATTGGCAACTTATATGAGCTTAAAAATATAAGGATTATCAGAATTAGAAAAAATATCAGCAACTTATTTAGGCTTAATAATATAAATACTGTCAGTATTAGAAAAAAATCGGCAACTTATATAGGCTTAATAATATAAATACTGTCAGTATTAGAAAAAAATATCGGCAACATCAAGGACGAAAATCTCATCCAAGATGCTGCCGAATAATTTAGAAATTAAGCTCATCAAATTATTTGACTAATAACAATTTGAAAATTTAGTTCATTAATTCCTTGTACATACTGTTAGTAATAGTACTTTTTCCACCAACTACTATAATTCTATTATCATTTAAACCTTTAAGTTTGTACTTCACACTTGATGGTATGCTACTTCTATTTGTTAAAAGAATAGGTGCCTTTGCAATATTAGTTATTGCCCCTGCTGATAAAGCGTCTATTGAGTTATATCCATTTGCTATTATTACATTTTTCAAATCTGGATAAATCTCATCTGCTATTTTTATAGCAGTTTCAAACCTATCCTTGCCTGCAATCCTTCTAGTCTTTACATTTAATTGCTTCATCATACTCTCACTCATTGATGAATTTCCACCAACTATTATTACTTCCTTTATATCATTGTCTTTTATAAATTTTTTCACAGAATTTGAAATATTATTTCCATCTGTCATAATAACTGGTATGGACTCACTTGTAGCTAATGATGAAACTGTAAGAGCATCCGTATTCTTATACCCATTAATTAGTACAAGCTTGTTAGAAGCCTTATTGTCTACTAGTTTCTTTGCTAAATCCATAGAAGTTGCAAATCTATCACTTCCTGAAACTCTACTTACAGTCAAACCTTTATCTTTAAGTTTTTTATCAACTGAATATGATACAGAAGCATTTCCTCCCACTATTACGACTTCACTAGCATTTAGCCTTTCAATTTCTGCCATTGTATGACTAGGTAGATCATTAGTCTTAGTCAATAAAATTGGAGCCTTTGATAAGTCAGCATATGAAGCTGCTACTAATGCATCTGCATTATTCATTCCACTAGCCAAAATAACCTTGTCAGCCTTTTTGAAGTATGATTTTGATATTTCAACAGATGTTTCATATCTGTCATCACCAAAAATTCTACCTTTTTCTTCTACTTTAGCTTTATCTTCGTCTTCTTCTCCATAATTACTGCTTCCAACAAAGTTTGATTTATCAATCTTCTTAGCATTGTTCCAATCAAATCTTAATATAGCAGACTGGGCACCTGCACCTTGCTTGATTTCGTCATATGAATGTACATCACCAAGCTTACCACTTTTACCAACTGATGAAAGTGAATCCATAGCATCAACATTTACTCTTACAT
This sequence comes from uncultured Peptostreptococcus sp., assembly GCA_963520775.1. GTDB lineage: Bacteria > Bacillota > Clostridia > Peptostreptococcales > Peptostreptococcaceae > Peptostreptococcus. Next base: position 7,957 of record CAUQSL010000032.1, on the reverse strand, counting down.
ATACTTCATCTTCTCTTTCATTTCTTGAAAACTCAAATACTTCTGGGAATTTTTTCTTTAATCCCTTGATTAAAGACTCATCTTCAGTATACCTTAATACCCTCATTTCAGTCTTTCTACCGTTTGGATTTGGTGTCATATCTGAACCCTTTTGTACCTTTTCATCAAATGCAAATAGCTTTGTTACATGACCATGTAAATTCATAAAATCTAAGCTATTAAATTTGATTTGATATGTTGGTCTTCCTTTTTCAACCTTTACTATAGCCGTCTTATTTAGGGCATTATCTCCCATAGATAGAGTATTATCAGCATATTCAGTCTTACCTACATGCATCAACCTTACAGGCACTTCATAGTAAGCCAAGTCCTTATTAGTTTCCTCAGTCTTGCTTGTATCTGGTTTTGAAGGTTCTGGATTTGGTTTTGAAGGTTCTGGATTTGGTTTTGAAGGTTCTGGATTTGGTGTTGGTGATTTTGCATCTGATACAACTATCACATCACCTAGTTTTGAAAGGTTAAATATAAGTGTATTGCCTACCTTTCTAAGCCCCTTTATACTTTCTAACTTGCTTCCATCTACAAAGTATACATTAAAATTTTTCAAATTCTCACAATCTATTTGATATGTAAGTATCGGCTCATTTCCTATACTTGTATCCTTTGGTATAGATGTATGAATTAACCTTGAAACTTCCTTGCCCTTTAATTCAGGAAGGGTATTAACCTTAGCGCTTACTTCCTTTAATTTTTCATTGTCCTTTGAAGTAGATATACCTACATTCAACTTGGCGTTATCTTCTACGTTGGCTATACTTATAGAGGTTTTCTTGTCCTTTGATATAATCTTCATATGCTTAGGATGATTGAACTTTTCATACTTTTCCTTTAAACTATCTATAGTCAAAGATTCCTTTTTATTAGTATTAAATTTTAAATCAGTAATTTGTTGTCCTGAACCCTCACCGCCGGCATCCATAGCATCTACATTTACTTTCAAATAAATTGTATTTTCTCCTTCTTTAAAGTTTATATAATTCATACTAAATACATGAGGGAATAGTAATTCAATTCCTCCACCTAAGTATTTACCTTTTTTATAGGAAATCATATCGCAAAGGATGTCATTTGCATTCTTTGTTTCAATCTTATTATCTTTGAATGTAAATAATTTTGTAAGTCTTCCTTCTATTCCTCCAGCCACTGTTCTCTTGTCAAAAACTAGATATGCCTTTTTTACGCCATTCTTCTCTGTGATAATCATTTTCTTTTCATTTGCTAAAGCTTCTTCGGCCATCGAATGGAATTTATTATCATTATGACTTATTAGACTTACTGGAATTTCGTATGCATAGTCTATATCTTCATAGATAGGTTTTGCCACGATATTGTTATTATTCTCATCATATTTTTTCAAATCTTCACCTTGTACCGGTGTTATAACAGATTTCTTGATGGTAAAGTCTACTTGATTAAATTTTGAAGAATCCTTCTTTGATGTAGCCTTTACCTTTATTTTTTCTACGACTTCACTATTAGACACTTGGAGGTTTCCCTCACTATCTATAGTAGTAGCCTTATCATAATCTCCTACTAAAGTCCAATCTACCTTTTTATCTTCTTCCTTTAGATTCTTTCCTACCACATTTACTTCAAGTTTATAGCTTTTTCCTTTTTCTATTTGGAGGTCTTTATTATTGATTGCTACTGAATCTACACTTACATCTTCCTCTTCTGATTCTTCACTATATGGTTCTGCTGTAGATTTTGACATATCAGCATCTATAGGAGTATATGGCATTTCATCTGGATAACTATTTATTTTATCCATTCCGAAATTTAGAAAATCAATATCGTCGTCAGTAACTTCTCTTCCATCTCTTCTTACTAGAATTCCCTTTATATCTTCTTTAATTTTTTCAACAATTTTTTCTGTTTCTTCATAACTTTTATCCGGAAAAGTTTTATTTATACTTGAAATATCTTTAGATCTCTGCATAAAACTTCTTACCTTTATCATACTTTCCTCAGTAAATATATCAGTTTTTTCCTTAAAAATTTTAGACCTATAATCCCAAATTTTACCAAATCTTTCATATATATAAAACGCATTATACATATTTTTTCTAAAATTATCTAGTTTGCTATAATTCTTGTAATTAAATCCCTTATAATTTTTCATATCAGAGATATAAAGTGTGCAACTAGGAACATACCCATACTCCATTGCTTCAACACAAACAGTAATATTTTGCTCCCATCTTTTATCTTCCTCCTCATATGGTTTATCATCCGGCTGTTGATGATTATATGCATCTTCATCGAACTCATATGGATCTAGTTCGATTTCTGCTTCATCATATACATAACCTTCATAAGCTTTTTCTAAAAAAGCACCCTTTTCTTCACACGCTCTTTTTGTTTTATTAACAGTCGAGTATGTCTTTTTTGCCAAATTACTGGTAAGATCTTTAGGAATGCTCAAGCCAGAACCCTGTAAGTAAGCTATTCTTCCATTTAAAAACGCTTCAGTGGCTGTAAAGGTATCATTCATTTTTACCTTTAGAAAATACTTATCAGCTCTTTTTACTATTTGTCCACACCTTTCCAAGGCAGCACCCTGACCTGGAAGCCCATTGGCCATAGATGCAGTAAGATTATCTTCTAGATCTGATATACTGGTCTTTTCATCTTCTCCATTTTTTTTGACTGTAACCTTATCAGACATATTTGCTTTGAAAAAGTCAAGCCCTTTAACTACATTACCTGACTCATGCTGAATATGTATGATCACATCTTTTATTTTTTTAGGGCTGTTAAACTCCTTTTCTGATGCTTCCCACTCCCCATCTAACATAATAGTTGATCTGATTTTCAACTTATTATTTTCTTTAATAAAACCATTATATAGTCCCTCAAACTTACCTATTTCTTGATCACTATATTCTTCTATTATTTTATTTGCCTCAGCATCCCAATTAGTATTTTTATTTTTTTCCACATATTTTTTATATGCTTGTTCGAATGCTTCAATATCTTTTTTATCAGATTCTTCAGTTTTTATACTTCTACTCAAACTACTATATTTAAGTTGTTTAATTATATATGGTTTATATGTTTCCATTATTTTTTTATAGCTTACATCATCCTTTGTATTAATACCTTCACTATATTCAAGGGCTCCATTATATGCCCTTCTTACGAATTCTGTATTTACAAGTTCAAACTCAAATTTTAATTCATCACCAATATTGTCTATAGCTCTATCAACTATATATGTGGCTTGGTCAAGGCAATCTATCTTTTCTCCATGAAAATAATCTTTAATCATGATTTTTTTATCCGGTTTTATCTTTTTATTATCTACAAGTAAGTATGCATTAGATATAGCAATTTTATCTCCTTTATGAGATAAAATGTCATGATTGTATATGGAAAATGGATTAAATCTAAGACTTATTTCAGTTTTATTCTCATCTACTTTTTTAAATTTAATATATTTAGTTACTATTCCTGTAATATTCCCAATATCGCAGTTTCTAACATAATTGTCATAATGATTGGATAACTTTTCGTATTTTTCTAAATTGTAGTCTTCTGCACTATTGTATCTTAAATAACTTACTACATCTTTTTGATAATTACCATCAAGTACACTATCCATCTCCTTTGTATATTTATCGTCCATATATGTCATAAATCTACCATCTACTATCTCTTTGACACCAGCTATTTGCCTGATTTTAGCATCTTCTCCTGCTTCTTGTGCATTTACCAAAGGTAGAAGGTTAAAAACCATAGAAAAAACCAACAATAAGGCTAAAATTTTACTCATTCTCTCCCTCATATTTTTTATTGTGATAAGGTTGACTAAAAAATCAATTTATATAATCCTTCCCCTTTTATGTCAACCAATCACACTCCTCCTATTCACTTATTTTTTTACTCAACTACAAGTACATTTGTTCTTTTAACTGGCTTATCTGCCTTCTCTCGCATAGCTGGCACTTCAAAACCTAAATATGCTCTCTTGTACGTCTTACCATATTTTGTTAGTGTCTTTACTGGTACTTCTACTGTTCTTACTTTCATCACCGGCATAGTTCCATCCCCTATATAAATATTAATCTTATCAGCAGGAACATATTTTGCAATTTCCCTTACATTAACTATCTTGTACTGTGATAAAACTTTTGCTTGCTCCACATCACAATTATATTCTGTACTATCAATATTAGTAGTTATCCATTTAAAAGAAGGTGAATAAACTATTCTATCTATATAAGAAGGTCTTATAAATTCTTTTGTGTCAAACGGAGTAAAAGCTAGTTGTTTAAACGTTATTCTTACTTTTTCTTCTCCATTAACCGTTACCAACCTTGCATTATGATCTACAAGATCATTAGCCATAGATTCAGTGTTTGGTTTTTTTACTCTTTTATCACTTCTCCACAAAGTCACCTTAACTGGTGTTCCTTCATTAGGATTATAACTGCTACTATTTTCAACTTCAGCGTTAAGTATATCAATTATTCTTGCTTCAGACTTTACACTAAATGTTGATAAAGATACTGCTGTTATTGCTACTGCTAAAGTTATTGTCATTATATTTTTTATTTTCATATTGCATTCTTCCTTTCCTGTCTACATAATTAGTTTTTAATTAAATATGTAATATGCTACTGGCTCATATGGCTTCATTGCCGGAACTGAAAACATAGCATACACACCTTCTTGATTTGGATCATTAATTGGTATTTCAAATGTTTTTATCATGTTTTCCTGTGTGATTGGTATTTTATAAACTTCAAGTATTCTAACCGGTATTTCCGAGTCGTCAGATGTTACATCATTATTTGGAAAACTCCATACATATTTTACATAAGCAGGTAAACCATTTATTTCAATATTCTTTTTGAATCCTAACTTCGCATAGTAGTTTCCATTTCTCTTTACTATCTGTCCTTTATTTTCTATGGCAGGAGAAGCCATAGAGTCTGAACCATGATCTTCTTCTTTTACCAATCGAACATTTACCTCTTTTATTACCTCCTCATTTTCTTCTGGAAGTATCGGTTCTACCTTCCAATCTTGTTCAGGCTGTGGCTGAGGATTTGAGCCACCATTGTCATATGGCTGACCACCATCTACTTCTTGAGCACTAGCATAGTCAAGCCTCAATCTTAAAAACGGTTTACTCGATCCCATAGCATCGTTTTCCACTTGAACTAGTATATATTCTTCATTTATACTATCTCTGTCTATACTTATTACTTTAGGGAATATGGATTTCACGCCATCATAGCCTACTGCCTCCATTGTTTCATCAATATTAGCTTCTTTTGCTTCTGTATTTGATGACATATTAGGATATACAAACAACTTTTCAAGATGGGCAAACTTGTCCCCTACTTTCATTTCTTTTAACCCAATACTTATCCTAGATTTTCCATCAGTATTTTTGACTATTGCTATATTTTGAAATACACCTGCAGCCATTGAAGGTTTGTCATCTTTTTCCTTTAAAACCTGTAAAGGTACCTTGTAATACTTTCCTGCAGGGACTAGATTTTTAAGAGCTCTATTTAATGCTTCTATTTCTTCTACTATTTGGCTAGCCTTGTTAGAAGTTTCTACTATCTCCTTAGCTTTAACAAGTTCAGCCTTTAAATCTTCTACAGAAGCCTTACTCTTTGATTTGTAAAGTTCTTCCTTGTCTGCATTTTCTATGATTATATTCAACCTATCCTTTAACTCTGCTACTGTTAGCTTAGGGGCTTTGTCAAAATCTCTTATAGAGTTTTCTAACTCAAGATTTGCTCTTTCTAGCTTGAACACATAGTCATCATAACTACTGTTTATCTTTTCAATCTTATTATCGACTGATAGAATACCATTTCTAAGTTTTGTAGCATAAATTATATCCTTTTGCTCAGCATCTCCATTTAATATAGCAAGTGCCTTGGACTTTAATTTACTTGCATCACTTAGTGCAACTTGCTTAGCTTTGTTCTTTCCATTTGGAACCACTATATATTTTGCATCAGGCATATTTGTATCTATCTTTACTAGACCTGCTTTTGTCAGCATCGCCGGCAACAACTTTGCCTTAGAATCTTGTATTGTGTATACAGCTATATTATCCACATCACTATAACCGTCAATAGCTAATTGCTGAATGTATTCTGGAAAATTTTGCCTGCTCAATGGTTTATAACTGTTATTACCCTCTTTTAACTTAACATCAAACGCCTTATAGTTTGATATACCTAAATCATACATAGCCTTAGAGCAATAATCATCATCTCCACTACTTATATTTATTGTACTATCATATGGTATGGCACTATTAGAATCAGTAAGTGAAAAATTCCATGTTTGGCTACTGAACCAACCAGCTTCGGAATACGAATTTTCTACCTTATATACACCTCTTTTACCATAAGGAATCGTATATAACTTTGTTGACAGCATGCCCTTATTATTTTCATCAAAATATTTAACCTTTAAAGTTACATTGCCGCCATTCTTTCCCACATACTTTTTAACATCTTCTGGTTTAATGTTGATATTTTCATATATGGTAGGTAGTCCATATCCTCTAAAAGACAGATGTTCTGCTTCCATCGAATTTGAATTTGGTTCGCTACCATCTAAGGTAAATCTTAACTTTTCGCCCTTACTCACTCCAAAATTAGGTTTTTCAAATCTTATTGATACACCCCTTGTTTCACTTTGAATAAACTTACCTAGCTCTCTTGAGTCATATGGGCTAAGTTTTCTTCCATTTCTATTCATAATATAAGGAAGATTAGATTCTTGAATATCCATTGGGAAAACCTTTGTCTGCACTGCAAATAAGATATTCGGATCTTCAAGCGTATCTTCCGAACTGATAGCGTCTTTTATTGATACACTACAAGCTTTTAACTTACCCTCGCTTTTGCTCCATAAATAAGCTTTAGACTCCACAGATGCTAACTTTATACTTACCTTGCTTAATTCATAGTTTATACCACCAGCATTTCCACTCTCAACTACTGTGGATTGAAGACTTTCAGGATTTTTATATTCGCCTGTTCTTGTCATTTTAATATTATCAATCCCTGATTCTTCTAATTGACCTGTCGATTTGTAATAATTATACTTTGAAAAATAATAAACTTCCAAGTTTATACCTTCTGATGTTTGATATAATTTTGCTTGTGGTTCAATCATTCTTTTTAAGGGATAAGCAGATGTTCCAATTTCAGAAACGACTAAGTTAGCAACCTCATTTGGCATACCACTAGCTCTTGATGGTGGAAGTATCCAAAGACCTAGTGAAACTACAAATATCAATGTTAAAGAAATTACTTTCTTAGTTATTCTCATATTCTTCTTGATTCTTATCTTTTTCTTAAAAAAACACACTTTATATCACCTCTTTCAAATAAAAAGAAAAATAGTTTTGTAAGACTAATATTTTTTTCATATGTTATTTATTCAGTTTTCAAAGTGCATCTTTCATCATAAAATTAGTTTCAAAAAAATAAATATTTATTTTTATTGAATTTTTATGAATATTTGTATATATTGATATTGCTAATCTTTCATTAGTAATAACCATTTTCATAATTATTATATCATAAATTTCTACAAAATCATTACTTTTTTTCATTTTTTTTGCTTTTTTTGATAAAAAAAACACATAAAAATAGATGCTCTCTCTTAAAAACTATCCGTATACTATATATTGACCATAAATTTCATACTTAGCTAGTCTAAAATAATTGATATTTTTCTTAATTTACTAGTGATAAAATATGCTATCATTTTATCAAATAAAAGTTTATTGATTTGAATTATCACCAACGTTATTTGACATAGAGCTAATAAAAAAGCACCTACTCAGCTAATATCAGTAGATACAAGCTTGTAGATGCTTCCTTATATTATTATTTTTTATTACGTTTTT
>CAUQSL010000031.1:0-10904 GCA_963520775.1 uncultured Peptostreptococcus sp. | reverse complement strand
AGTAGATACAAGCTTGTAGATGCTTCCTTATATTATTATTTTTTATTACGTTTTTATATGAATCATCCAATTAGGACTTAGAAACCAGTTGATTAGAACTTAGCTAACCTTTCTTCTATAGTTTTAAGGATTTCTTCAAACTTTTCCTTTTTAGCCTTTTCTTCGTCAACCAATTTTGCTGGTGCCTTATTGACAAAGCCAGGGTTATTCAGCTTGCCTTCTACCCTCTTTATTTCAGCTAGGGCCTTGTCTCTTTCCTTGTTTAATCTTTCCTTTTCCTTTTCAAAATCTACCAACTCATCTAATGGTATAAATAGCTCTACCCCGTCTATTACTACAGATACTGCATCCTCCGGTATGCCATCCTTGCTGTCCTGGATTTCAACTTCTGATGCTGATGCCAAAGACTTGAAGTATTCCTTGCCATCTTCCATGGCTGGTCTCTTGTCATCTGTAGGTACAATAATTATCTTGGCCTTCTTTGAAGGTGGTACATTCATCTCTGCCCTTACATTCCTTACATTTCTGATACCATCCATGATTAGATTCATCTTTTCCTCTTCAGCTAGCATATCATCAGCTTCCTTGTAATGAGGATATTCAGCAGTGATAATATACCCTTCTACTGTTGGTAGGTATGAATATATTTCCTCTGTTATAAATGGTATAAATGGATGTAGTAGCTTCAATATCTTTTCTAGTACATATGTCAATGTGTATAGGGCTGCCCTCTTGGCATCTCTATCATCACCATATAGTCTTGGCTTAACTATTTCTATATACCAGTCGCAGTATTCTGACCATGTAAAGTCATAAGCCTTCTGTAGGGCTATACCCAGGTCAAACTGGTCCATATTATAGTTTACTTCTTTTACTACCCTGTTGGCTCTGGAAATTATCCACTTGTCGGCTAGCGTTAAGTTGGCCTCAACTGACTCACGAGTCAAGTTATCTAGTAGACTCTCATCTTCTAGGTTCATAAATACAAACCTTGAAGCATTCCATAGCTTGTTGTTGAAGTTACGGGCAAATTCAACTCTTTCCATATAGAATCTCATATCGTTACCTGGTGAGTTACCTGTTGTAAGGGTAAACCTCAAGGCATCTGCACCATACTGGTCTATTATTTCAAGTGGATCTATACCATTACCTAGGGACTTGGACATCTTCCTGCCCTCTGAATCCCTTACTAGTCCATGTATCAAGACATGTTCAAATGGCTTTTCATTCATACAGAACATTGCTGAAAATGCCATCCTAACTACCCAGAAGAAGATGATGTCATAGCCTGTAACCAATACACTAGTTGGATAGTAATAGTCCAACATATCAGTCTTATCTGGCCATCCCATAGTTTCAAAAGGCCATAGACCTGATGAGAACCATGTATCTAGGACGTCTTCATCCTGTTTGATATTGCTTGACTTACACTTTGTACATTCATGGGGTGCTTCTTCGGTAACTATTATTTCACCACAATCCTGACAATAGTAGGCTGGTATCTGGTGACCCCACCACAACTGCCTAGATACACACCAGTCCCTGATGTTTTCTAGCCACTGTAGGTAGGTCTTGTCAAACTTGTCTGGAACAAACTTTAATTCACCCTTTTTTAGTATATCTATAGCTGGCTTGGCCAATTCATCCATCTTTACAAACCACTGTAATGATAGTCTTGGTTCTACAGTTGTATGACACCTGTAACAAGTACCTACAGCATGGTCATGCTTTTCTATCTTGATTAAGTAACCTGCTTCATCTAGGTCAGCAACCAAGGCCTTCCTACATTCATACCTATCCATTCCAGCATATTTACCAGCTAGGTCATTCATTGTGGCATCATCATTCATTACATTTATCTCTTCAAGCTGGTGTCTCTTACCAACCTCAAAGTCGTTAGGGTCATGGGCTGGTGTCATCTTTACGGCACCCGTTCCAAAATCTTTGTCTACGTAATCATCTGCAACTATTGGAAGTTCCCTACCAACTAATGGCAATATAGCTGTCTTTCCAACCAGGTGGCTGTATCTTTCATCTTCAGGATGTACTGCTACACCAGAATCTCCTAATAGGGTTTCTGGTCTTGTAGTTGCTATTTCCAAATACTCTTCACTATCCTTGATTGGATACTTGATGTGCCAGAAGTTACCCTCCTGGTCTTCATGCTCTACCTCTGCATCGGATAGGGTTGTCTTACAGTCTGGACACCAGTTTATGATCCTGTTGCCCCTGTAAATATGGCCTTCCTCATATAACTTTACGAAGAACTTAGTGACTGCCTTGTTACAACCTTCATCCATAGTAAACCTTTCTAGGTCCCAGTCACATGATGCCCCTAGTTTTTTTACCTGGTTTACTATCTTGCCACCAAACTCATCCTTCCAAGCCCAGGCGTGCTTTAAAAATTCTTCCCTGCCTATCTCATACTTTGACTTGCCTGTTTCCTTCTTAATCTTGTCTACTACCTTTACCTCAGTAGCAATAGATGCATGGTCAGTACCTGGTATCCATAGGGCTTCATATCCATCCATCCTCTTCCACCTAGTCAAAATATCCTGTAGGGTATCGTCAAGGGCATGCCCCATATGTAGCTGACCAGTGATATTTGGTGGTGGCATTACTATAGAAAAAGACTTTTTATTCTTATCTATCTTTGATTTAAAAAGTCCCTTATCCTGCCACTGCTTGTATATTCTGTCTTCAAAGTCTTTTGGGTTATAATTTTTAGCCAAATTTTTATCCATTTTAATCCTCCTTATTAAATATTGCTAGTTCATTAAATATCGCTAGTTCGTTGAATATCAATAGTTCATTGATTATTGCTAATTCATTAAATATTGCTAGTTCATTAAATATCGCTAGTTCGTTGAATATCAATAGTTCATTGATTATTGCTAATTCATTAAATATCACTAGTTCATTAAATATCGCTAGTTCGTTGAATATCACTAGTTCGTTGCTTATCAATAGTTCATTGATTATTGCTAATTCATTAAATATCACTAGTTCATTTTTTACTAAAAAAAGCCTTCATCCTCAAAAGGACGAAAGCTCGCGTTACCACCTTAATTCCGACAAAAAAGTCGACACTCAAAACCTTTAACGGGGCCAACCGTACCACGCTAGACCTAGTCATTATACTAAGCTTCACACAGTATACTCAGAAGCTACCTTCAGCATGCCATCCTTAAAAATCTTCCACCAATGATTTTCTCTCTGTAAAATAGGCCTACTTACTCCTCTTCTTCAACGTATCATTCCTATGTAATAAATAGATTATATAGTATATTAGGTCATTTTTCAAGAAAAATTACAGGTATTTTTTATATATTGTAATATATCTTGATATTATTGTTTCTTTAGCTATATTTCTGTGTTATACTTTATACGAATACAGAATTCTAAAAAATTTATTACTTATATTTATATGGAGGTATGAAATGAGCTTAAAAGGTATCTTTACTGCTATTGCAAAAGTTCGTCGTGACGTTTTCACAGAAGTAGCAAGGTTTGCCTATGAAGAAAATCCAGATTACAACAAGTTAGAAGAAATTCCCTACAAGATAGTACCTGGAGAGATCGCTTCTCATAGAGAGAGTATTTTCTTAGAGAGGGCTATTGTAGGTGAAAGAATAAGGTTGGCAATGGGTATGCCACTTAGACGTATTTCTGAACACGCCCCTATACCAGCTGGTATAGATGAGCGTTCAGTTTCAAATACTATATATAAACCACCACATGTTAACATAATAAAGTTTGCATGTAATTCATGTCCAGATAATGTGTATAAGACTACTGATATATGTAGGGGTTGCTTGGCGAGGCCTTGTGTTGAAGTCTGTCCGAAAAACGCTGTATCAATGGTAAATGGCAAGTCTTTTATAGACCAGGACCTATGTATCAAGTGTGGTAGGTGTAAGGCTGTATGTCCATATGATGCCATAGCAAAACTAGAAAGACCTTGTGCTAGGGCATGTGGTATGGATGCAATCACATCAGACAAGTACGGTCGTGCATCAATCGATTATGAAAAGTGTGTATCTTGTGGTGTATGTATATCATCGTGTCCATTTGGTGCAATAGCTGATAAGTCACAAATATATCAGTTAATAAATGAAATTAAATCAGGAACTAGAATAATAGCTGAAATAGCCCCTGCTTTTGCAGGACAATTTGGTCCTAAGGTAACACCAGAAAAGTTAAAGACTGCCCTACTAAAATTAGGCTTCTTTGATGTGGTAGAAGTTGCCATAGGTGCTGACCTATGCACAATAGAAGAAGCAGAAGACTACATGAAAAAAGTACCTGAAAAAATAGACTTTATGGCTACATCATGTTGCCCATCATGGTCTGTAATGGCTAAAAAACTATTCCCTGAATTTGCTGATAATATATCCATGGCTATGACTCCTATGGTGTTTACTGCCCGCTTCATCAAGCAAAGATACAAGGACTCAAAGGTTGTATTTATAGGGCCTTGTGTTTCTAAAAAGTTAGAAGCTACTAGAAAGTCTGTAAAAAGCCATGTAGACTACGTTCTTACATTTGAGGAAGTAATGGGTATGTTCCAGGCTAAAGATATAGTCCTTGAGGATATGGAGCCTTCAAACAATGTCCATTTTGGTACTGCTGCAGGTAGGGGCTTTGCAGTATCCGGTGGGGTTGCAAATGCCGTTGTCGATGTGATAAAGAAGATTGATCCAGATAGGCAGGTTCCTATCGATCAGGCAGATGGACTTAAAGAGTGTAGAAATATGCTAATGCTAGCTAAGGCTGGTAAAAGAAATGGTTACTTGTTAGAAGGAATGGCCTGCCCTGGTGGTTGTGTTGCCGGTACAGGAACTATACAGCCAGTTAACAAGAGTACTGCAACTGTAAATAACTACAAAAAGAAAGCTGAAAAACAGGTTGCTAATGAAAGTAAATATGCTGAAATGCTATCTAAGCTAGATGAATCTTGGTTTGACGAGTGGGAACTAGATCTTGAATAATTATATTAAAGAGTTAAATAATATAGGCGGATAAAAATAAAGGCTGGTGTGTAGAATAATCACATCAGCCTTATTTTTATAAAAACTATATTATTTAACCTTCTTCAAACTCGGTCTACCTGTCCCCAATATTGGCCCTATATACACCTATCAATATAAGCCCAGCCCCAAGAATCTGTATCCCTGAAAATTTTTCCCCTAGCATGAGTGTTCCTGAAAGTATTGATACAACTGTGGAAACACCTATAAAGGAGGAGGTTTTATTTACTCCAAGCCTAGATATTGCTATATTAGATAGGAAAAAGCCTATTAAAGAGCAGACTATACCCTGATACAGGATAGCCTGACCAAAAGCTGGTTTCCTAAAGGGAAGGCATACTAGCCCCTCTAAATTTTTATTTATAAGGGCTTCAATAAATGCAATTAGTCCAAATACTGAGGAACCCACCACTAGCATTACATAGGTTATCTCTATACTTGTATAAGATCCTGCCTTCTCAACAAGTACACTATAAAAGGCATTGGACAAGACTGCTATGAACAAAAATAGGTAGCCAAGTAAGGATAGGCTTGACTCCATCCCTATAGAAAGAACTGTAAAAAGAACTCCAAATAGGGTAATTAAAATTCCTATAAACTGGTTCTTCGTTGGTTTCTTCTTCAGAAATATAGTTGATGCAAGCAGGGATACAATCGGTATACAGGCCAAAAATACCCCACTTTCAGAAGCAGTAGTATGGCTAATGCCAAGAGTTTCCCCTATAAAATATAGGGTCGGACTAAAAATAGCAACCTTCAAAAGCGGTCTGATAGGCTTGCCTCTTAGGTCAATTTTTATGATACCGAAAAGTATGGCTAGGCTCATGGCTATAAAGGCTACAAAAAATCTCCAGCCAAGCAAGGCAAGGCTACTGGCCGATTCCATTCCAAATTTAGTCGTCATATAACTAAGCCCAAAAATAAACTCACAGGCAATTGCAGCCAAAACACCAATCATAATATTCGGTCTACCCACATTATCTGTCTCCAAGCTGGCACCCCCCTTCTAGTCTAAACTCATGTTTTTATATTTTTTCCTGCACCCATGTAAGAGTACGGCTTTATATCCTTCTCTCACATAGGCTAGGTCTGCCTATACTAATTTTGTAGTAAAGTCTTCTATATTCCAGACCTCATCTACTAGGTCATTATAGAAGTCAGGCTCATGGCTTACCAAGAGTACAGTTCCCTTAAATTCCTTCACAGCCTTTTTCAACTCATCTTTAGCATCTACATCTAAGTGGTTTGTAGGCTCGTCCAATACTAAAAAATTAATATCTTTTAACATAATCTTACATAGCCTAACCTTGGCTGCCTCTCCACCAGATAGGACCCTCATCTGGCTAGTAATATGATCGTTTGTCAGACCACACTTGGCTAAGGCCCTTCTTACATCAATATTGTCCATTCCTGGATATTCATTCCATATTTCATCCATAGCAGTATTTGTATTTTCATGAGAAGACTCCTGCTCAAAATAACCTACTTCCAAATAATCACCTAACTTCAAATCTCCATCGAAGGGTTTGACAATGCCCAGTAATGTCTTTAATAGGGTTGACTTACCTATACCATTCATACCCTTTAGGGCTATCTTCTTCCCCCTTTCAAGCCTAAAATTAAGTGGCTTAGTCAAAGGATCATCATATCCTAATACTAGGTCGCTAGTCTCAAATATAAGTTTACCCGAAGTACGACCATTCTTGAAGGCAAAACTAGGCTTGATTTTTTCCTTTGGCCTTTCTAGTATTTCCATCTTATCTAACTGTTTCTGCCTAGAATTAGCCATGCCCCTAGTTGCAACCCTAGCCTTATTTCTAGCTATAAAGTCCTCAAGTTTTTTTCTCTCCTCAACCTGCTTTTCATAGGCCTGTTCTTCCTGACGCTTCTTGATTTCATTTAATCTCTCAAACTCATCATAATTACCCTTGTACCTGTTTAGCTCTCCATTTTCCAAATGATATATAACATTACAAGTATTATTTATGAAGTCAATGTCATGCGATACCAATACAAATGCGTTTTCATAGTCTTGTAGGTACCTAGTCAACCATGTAATATGCTCTTCATCCAAAAAGTTAGTCGGCTCATCTAAAACAAGTATAGTAGGGTTTTCAAGTAAAAGTTTTGTCAATAAGACCTTGGTCCTCTGCCCCCCAGATAAGTCTGTAACATCCTTATCAAGACCTAATTCTCCTAGACCAAGTCCATTAGCGACTTCCTGTATTTTGGCATCAATAGTATAAAAACCACTATGTTCTAACACAGTCTGTATTTCAGCAGTATCCTCAAGATACTTGCTCATTTCATCATCACTCGCTTCACCCATTTTGTCATAGATTTCTAGCATTTCTTTTTCTAGATCAAACATATGCTTAAAAGCATCTCTTAAAATCTCCCTTATCGTCTTACCCTTCTCCAAAACTGTATGCTGGTCTAAATATCCGACCGTAACCCTATTTGACCACTTAATATCTCCTGCATCTGGCATCTGCCTCATAGTAATTATATTTAAAAAACTTGACTTTCCTTCTCCATTTGGTCCTACCAGGGCTATATGCTCACCCTTTCTAATCCTAAACGACACATCTTCTAAAATAGTCCTAGCCCCAAAACCATGACTAACATTTTCTACTACTAACATTTAATCCTCCTAATATTTATTATCAACTCTAATTTTTCTTAGCATTGTCTTTCAAAATACAATTATAATATGTCATATATACATTATACACTTTAAATTACTTATATATCATCTATGCCTTATATATCACCATTCACTAATACAAGATAATATTATTAATTATCATATGAGCTTTTTCCATTAATAATATAGCACCATTCTCTACTATATGATATTATTAATTCATGATTTATTCAAGCAAAAATGTTGTAAAATACACATATTTACAGTATAATTATTAGATAGTAAGGAGGTTAATAATATATGAAAAAAGAAAATCCTGAAGATAATAAGATAAGAAGGAGACCTGCTAATCAATCTAGTAGACCTTCTAGACTCAGCGATTCTGACCTGGTATTACCATCAGAGCGCTCTAGAATCGGCGAAGGCTCTTCAAGGAGAAAAACTAGATCTAGCTCAACAGGTTCCAGAAGATCTTCTTCTAATGGCGACCCCCAGACTAAAACTAGGTCTGTAGGTCAAAACTCTCAGTCAACAAGTAGAAATAGAAAAAATACAAGTAATAATAGAAATACTCTTTCAAAAAGTAAGGGTTCAAAAACTCTTAGAAGAAAGTTAAAGGCAAAGAAACATAAAAAAGTTGTAGGTGGCATTATAGCCTTCCTTATAATAATGGCTGCCTTAGGCCTAGGCTTTGTATTTGCTTCACTAAAGGATGTAAAACCGGTTAATGAAGCCCTACTTGACAAGTTGACCCACCAGACTACTACTATTAAGTATTCAAATGGCGAAACTATGTCAACAGCCCCTACCCAATATAAGAAGACACCTATCCCTCTAAGTGATATGTCTCCTTACCTTAGAAAGGCCATAGTATCAATAGAAGATGAGCGTTTTTATTCCCATAATGGTGTCGACTATTTTGGTTTAGGACGTTCTGTAGTAAAGACGCTTTTAGGTAGAAGGCAGGGTGGTAGTACAATCCCTATGCAGGTATCAAAGGTACTACTAACTAGTAGCGACCAGACTATGAGTCGTAAGATCAAAGATATCTATTATGCCCTTGAAATGAGCAAATCTGTAAACAAAGATAAAATTCTAGAAACTTATTTAAATAACTACTTTGTAGGTAAAAGTTTATGTGGTGCCGAAGCAAGTGCCCTAGGATACTTTAACAAACACTCCAAGGACCTTACACTGGCCGAAGCTGCAATGTTAGCCGGCGTAACTAGGAATCCGTCCAAATATGCCCCATATACTTCAGCTAGGATTACAGGCGATGAATCTAAGTCAGATCTAGACCACAAACTGATATTTTTCCTTCCAACAGAAGGATTAGAAGGTGCTAATTCAACCGAAAAATCCATGTATGAAAAATTAAATGAATGGGATCTTATAGATCAAGATACATATAAGCAGTTAAAAAGTGGCGACCTTCTAATTAGAAAGGCTGTAAATAACCCAAATGCCAAAACTAGACAAGAAGTAGTTCTTAGCAAGATGAAGGATCTTGGTGTAATAACAGAAAAGCAATATATATCTGCTATTAATGAAAAAATAAATATCAGGTTCCCTGACTCGAATGAAAAAATTGCAAACTCAGTAGAAAGTTTAATAGAATATGATGTAATTGACGCCCTTATGGAACAAGGTAAGACGGAAGAAGAAGCTAGAAATATGTACTACAACGGTGGTTTAATAGTAAACTCAACTATTGATCCTAAGATACAAAAATCAATAGAAACTGAATACGCTATTAACTCTAACTTCCCTAATGATACTATAGCAGCCAATGGTTTGAGTCAACCTCAATCTGCAAGTGTAATCATAGACTATAAGACAGGTAATATAAAGGGATTAATTGGTGGTAGAAATATCAAGGCAAGAAAGACTCTTAATAGGGCGATCACACCTTACCAGCCAGGTTCTACTATAAAACCTCTGTCAGTATACACACCTGCCATAGATACTCAAAAAGTTACCCAGTCTACCCTAATGTCAGATGCTAGAAATGGCTACAGATTCAAGCAAAATAGGGCTGACAATCCAGAAACTACAACTAATGGTTATGGTTCTATGAGTTTAAGACATGCCCTAGCCTTGTCTTCAAATACAATAGCATATAAGACAGGAGAACTACTAGGTCCTACATATGATGATGCTATAGACGTTATGATGGACTACCTAAGAAACTTCGGTATTACATCTATTCTTGACTTCAAGGAAGAAAAAAAGGCTGGTTTACAGCGTAGTGACCGTCATTTTAACTCCCTAGTATTAGGTGGTTTGACTAAGGGTGTATCACCTTTACAGATGGCAGCTGCCTTTGGTACACTTGCTAATGGTGGTGTATATATCGAACCTGAGGTCTTTACTACTATAACTACCTATAATGGCGAGTTAATCATCAAAAATACACCAAAGACCCACAAGGTTGTCGATCCTGATGTAGCCTATGTAATGACTGATATGTTGACTGCCGTTATAAAAGAAGGTATCGGTACAAATGCAGCCTTAAGTTCTGGTATCCCAGTAGCTGGTAAGACAGGTTCTACTAATAACTACCTAGATACTTGGTTTGTAGGATATACTCCATATTACGTTGGATCAACATATATAGGTGATGATGCAGGTGTTAAAAATGAAAATGGTACTACTATGCAAAGACGTCGTATTGAAGGTGGTGCTTCCATGACATCATCTAGATTATGGGCAAAGATAATGAATAGGGTCCATCAAAACCTAGAATATAAGACATTTATAAAACCTAGCCATGTATATACAACTACCGTAAATGCAATAGATGGTGGACGTTCATCATACGGTGTATTAGCAGCCTTCATAGATGGTACTGCTCCTGAAAGGTCTAGTTATGCAGTAGCTCCTCAGACTACAAAGTATAATACACAAACTACAAATAACCCAAACAATGGTCAGGTCGCTTCTCCTGGAAATCAACAGGGTACTAACCAGGGTCAAAGAATTAACAACTTTATTAGACAACAGCAACAAGGAGCAAATGTTTATAATAGACAACAAGGTGCAAATACCTATACTAGACAACAAGGTGCACAACAATAATTAAACAAACTAAAAAGGAGTCATATAAGACTCCTTTTTTTAATAATTAAATAAACAAAGAAGGAGTCATATATGACTCCTTCTTTGTTTATTTAAGGCTCTATGTCAAATAACGTTGGTGATAATTTAAATCAACAAAATCTATTAAA
>CAUQSL010000030.1:0-11759 GCA_963520775.1 uncultured Peptostreptococcus sp. | reverse complement strand
TAGGAATATAGGAATATAGGAATATAGGAATATAGGAATATAGGAATATAGGAATAATAAGAGTATCTTTATTACTCTTATGAGGTTAGGAGGTGTTAACTTGTTTGGATTAAGTATAAAAATCATTTGGATGATACTTGCTATAGCTTTTGCTATAGGGGAAGCAGCTACCTTAGCCTTGACAATGGTGTGGTTTTCGATAGGGGCTATGTGTGCCCTAGCTGTTTCTTACTTCACAGATAGCATAATCATACAGTTGCTTGTTTTTATAATAGTGTCATCAAGTTCGCTGTTTGTAGCGACAAGAAAGCTAATAAGTATGGATAGAAGTAAAAATAAAAATGCCTTATCAAGTATAGATACAAATGTTATGGCTCTTGTAGGTAAGCAGGGAATTGTTTTAAATAAAATAAGTCTTCATAAACCCGGTTTAGTTAAAGTAAAGGGGGAAGATTGGACTGCAATATCAAAAGTTGGAAGTGAAATTGATTCTGGAGCTGAAATAGAAGTTGTTGGCATTGAAGGTGTAAAATTAGTAGTTGTTGAGAAAAAATAAGATATATAAAAAAATTCTAAGTGCGATTTATCAGCAATTATTAAGAAGTAAGTATGCCTTGACGTAACTTATTATAATAACGAAATAAAGGTTAAAAAAATAGGATTACTACTATAAAAAAGTTATTCTAAGTTAAAAGCAAACTACTTGTTCTAAAATTAAATGTTATGTTTTTTTAATAGGATGTAAGCATATGATAGGAAAACGAGTAGAAAAAGTTATTTCAAGTTAAAAGTAAACTACTTGTTCTAAAATTAAATGTTATGATTTTTTTAAATAGGAGGTAAGGATATGATAGGAAAAATACTACTTTTATTTTTAATTTTAATAGTACTGTTTATAGCGATAAGATGTATCAGAATAGTTAAACAGTCAAAGATGGGCATAATTATGAGATTAGGTAAGTTTCGTACAGAAGCAAAGACAGGCATACACTTTTTAGTTCCATTTTTAGACTCAATGGCATATATGATAGATTTAAGAGAAACTGTGGTTGATTTTCCACCACAACCTGTTATTACTAAGGATAATGTAACAATGCAAATAGATACGGTAGTATATTATAAGGTTACAGATCCTAAGAGCTATGTATTTGAAATAGCCAATCCGATTTCAGCAATCGAAAATCTAACAGCAACAACCTTAAGAAATATTATAGGTGACCTTGACTTAGATGAAACTCTAACATCAAGAGATTTAATAAATGCCAAGATGAGAACTATCTTGGATGAAGCAACTGATATTTGGGGAATAAAGGTAAATAGGGTCGAATTAAAGAATATTATGCCTCCTAGGGATATACAGGCAGCCATGGAAAAACAGATGCGTGCTGAAAGAGAGAGGAGAGAGGCTATTTTACAAGCTGAGGGAGAAAAACAGTCTAAAATACTAATTGCAGAAGGAGAAAAGCAGTCTGCTATATTAAATGCTGAAGCCAAAAAGGAAGCAATGATTAGAGAGGCAGAAGGACAAAAGCAGTCAAAAATACTTCAGGCAGAGGGTGAAGCATCTGCTATTAGAAAGACATTTGAAGCTAAGGCAGAAGGTGAAGCAATAGTTATTAGACAGACTCAAGAGGCAAATGCAGAAGGTTTAAGAATGGTATTTAATGCTATGAAGGAATCTAATATAGATGAGAATATTCTTGCATTAAAATCTATGGAAGCCTTGGTAAAGTTGGGTGAAAGTGACTCTTCAAAGTTAGTTATTCCATCTGAAGCAGTTAACTTTTTAGGTAGTTTTAAGGGTATTAAAGAAGTTCTTAGCGATAATACTAAATAATAAATATAATTTATTAATCCCTAGACAGTGTCTGGGGATTAATATGTATCGTATAAAAAAACATATAATAAATATATAAAATCATATACAACATATATAAAACTGTATAATACATAGAAGAATATAGAAATAATATGTATCGTATACAAAACCATATAATATATGCAATACATGTAATACATGTAATACATGTAATACATATAATACATATAATAATACTAAATATTTTAAAGGGGGTAGAGTATGGGGCTAGTAGATAGGTTAGAAAGTCGAAAGAGAGAGTTAGTGTTTAAGGAACTCCTAGGTAAAAAGTATAGTAGTTTAAATGATTTTAAGTTGGTCTATACACCTATGGAAGAAATAACCCTGATCAGTGTAAAAAGACTTTTTTTTAATGGTAAGATAGGAGAGGCAGAAGACCTACTATTTTCAAGTATTGAAAAAAATAAGACAAAAAACTCGATTTTTATAGCAGGTGAGTTTTATACTCTGCTTATGGATATGACAGATGAAGAATTAGAAGCAAAAAATTTTTCTAGGAAAGAGATAATGGAAGGTATAAGAGATATAGGTGAAGTCTTAAAAGAAGAGATACTTCTTTTTGATCAAGAATAAGAAATACTTTTGATTTTTTTTATCATGAGTGTAACATATTTGTTGATAGCTAAGAAAATAAGAAATATATTTTTGGAAATATATCTTGTATTTTTTTTTTACAAAAGGTATAATTAATACTTAAGTTATTTTTTTACAAGAAAAAACACACAGCCGAAACTGTATGCTATTTGAATTTGTGATGGAATTCTATATTAGCATAATTGTTTCGGCCTGTCAAGTTTTTTTATAAAATTTATTTTTTTGATAGGAGAGGATATAAAAATGAAGCTAGGTTTTGACCACAAAAAGTATTTAGAGGAACAATCAAAGTATATACTAGAAAGGGTAAATAAATACGACAAACTCTATATTGAGTTTGGTGGTAAATTAATTGGAGACTTACATGCCAAAAGAGTCTTACCAGGTTTTGACGAGAATGCAAAAATAAAGGTTCTAAGTCATATTAAAGACAAGGTAGAGGTTGTTATTTGCGTATATGCAGGGGATATAGAAAGAAATAAAGTCAGGGGAGATCTTGGTATTACATATGATATGGAAGTAATGAGGTTAATAGATGATCTTAGGGGATATGATCTAGATGTTAATTCTGTAGTAATAACAAGGTATGAAAATCAACCGGCCGCTACTATATTCATAAACAAACTAGAGAGAAGGGGTATAAAGGTATATAGACATGCTCCAACAAATGGATATCCAACTGATGTAGACACAATAGTTAGCGACAAGGGCTTTGGTATAAACCCATATATAGAAACTACAAAACCAATCGTAGTAATGACAGCTCCAGGTCCCAATAGCGGAAAATTAGGTACATGCTTGAGCCAGCTATACCACGAACATAAGAAGGGAATAGCGGCAGGATATTCAAAATATGAAACATTTCCAGTTTGGAACTTACCTTTGAAGCATCCTGTAAACCTTGCCTATGAAGCTGCAACAGTCGACTTAAAAGATGTTAATATGATAGACTCTTTTCATCTTGAAAAATACGGTGAAACAACTGTAAATTATAATAGGGATTTAGAGTTATTCCCTGTACTAAAGAAAATAATTGAAAAGATAACTTGCAAAGAAAGTGTATTTCAATCTCCAACGGATATGGGTGTAAATAGGGTAGGTTTTGGTATAATTGATGATGAGGCAGTTAGAGAGGCCGCAATTCAGGAAATAATCAGACGCTACTTCAAAACATTAT
The DNA here is from genome assembly GCA_963520775.1 of uncultured Peptostreptococcus sp. Taxonomy (GTDB): domain Bacteria; phylum Bacillota; class Clostridia; order Peptostreptococcales; family Peptostreptococcaceae; genus Peptostreptococcus. The sequence continues at coordinate 8,109 of CAUQSL010000030.1, read as the reverse complement.
GCGATTACAAAAAGGGCAGTTTAGATAAGGAAGCTGTTTCAAGAATGAAGATGATTATGGAAGAGTTGGGACTAAAAGGAGAAGACAGGAAGGTTGTAAATGTTGCGAGAGAGTATAGGCAAACACATCAAACCTGCGAAATATGTCAATCAGTTTCTTTAGAATTACCAGATGGAAAAATAGTAACAGGAAAATTTTCAGAAATAATGACTGGTTCAGCAGCAGCAATATTAAATGGAATCAAGATTTTAGCAGATATACAAGATGATATTCACCTAATATCTCCACTTGTTTTGGAACCGATGCTAAACCTAAAAAAGAATGTGCTTAAGAGTAGGAATATAGCTTTGGATGCAGAAGAAGTACTTTTGGCACTAAGTATTAGCGCAGTAACCAATACCCTATCACAGTTTGCTATGAGTAAGCTACCAGACCTATTAGGGTCTCAAGCACATTCAACAGTTATACTTAACAAGGATGACGAACAAGTTTTCAGGAAACTAGGAATAGATGTAACCTGTGATGATTCTTATCAATCAAGCAACCTTTATGAAGGATAATTAATATTACCATTATATAAGTTGATGATCATAAAAAGTATTATAGACAAAAAAATAAAAAATCACATATTAATTTTGTTTTTAATCACAAATTAATATTAAGAAAGAATCAGTGTTTTGCTGGTTCTTTTTTAAATTGGGAAAAATCTAACATAAAAGTTTTGAAAATCAATATTGATATATATCTAAACATATTGTATAATAACTATTGCATATAGGTAAAATTAATTATCAATAAATTGTAAAAATTATTTATGTTTATCATTTGAAATACTTGTAGGAATTATACATGGAATATTAAAAGTATAAAATGGGGAATCAAAGTAATTCTTTGCATAGACATAAAAGAGTTGGGGGTATTTTATGAAGAAAAAAGCTAGTGTACTACTTGCTGCAACATTAGCAACTAGTAGTATAGGAGCACTATCAAATCCTTCTTTAGCTGATTTCGAAAATGCAGCAGTTGAGAGGGTCAATGGTGCAAATAGGTATGAGACTTGTGTTAATATTTCTAAGCAATCATTCGTAAGTTCGGATGTTGCTATAATAGCATCAGGTCAAAAGGTGCATGACGCCTTGACAAGTGGTGGTATAGCAGCAAAGCTAAAGGCACCATTATTACTTACAAAAAAAGACAGTCTACCTGATGAAGTTGTAAATGAATTAAAGAGACTGAAGGTAAAAAATGTTGTTTTTGTAGGTGGAGAACAAAGTATTTCTAAGACCGTAGTAGATCAATTATCTAAAACTTATAAGGTTCAAAGAATAAGTGGTAAGAATAGATATGAAACTTCTATTAAACTTGCCCAGGTCCTAAATAAGGATTCTAAGCAGGATAATATCATAGTTAATGCCAATACTGTAGACGCATTAATTGCTGGTTCAATTGCTGCTAAGTTAAATAGGTCAATAATACTTACAGATGGAAAAAATCTACCTGAGGGGGCAGAATCTGTATTGGATCTTAACTCACCTAATAATATAATAATAGGTGGTATTGACTCTTTGAACATTAAGGGATTAAAGGGTGATAGAATATCTGGTTCTAGTAGATATGAAACATCAGCTAAATTAGCAGAAAAATACTATCAAGGAAGTAGTGATAGTGTAGCTCTAGCTAATGGAACTAACTACATAGATGCTATATCTGCAGTCAATTTAGCCCTAGGTAAAAATGCACCAGTTTTATTGACAAATGCTGATAAGTTAGATTCAAGTGTTTCTAATTATCTAGATAAGAATGTTAAGGAGGTTTACCTTTTAGGAGGAACAGACTCTATTTCAGAAGGTTTAACTAAGGATATTGAAAGTGTTTTGAAGACGGGGCAGGTTAATAACCCAGTAAAACCTTCTAAAAACTATACAAGTAGTAAACCATCTAATGATAATAAGCCAGTAGATAGCAATAAACCGGCAGATAACAATAAGCCGGCAGATAAGAAACCTGAAAAGACTGTAGAATACGAAAACGTAAAGGTTTTAAAAGATGGTAGGTATGAAGTAGAAGCACCTGGTTATTCAAAATTAGCACCAGCAGGCAATGTTAATAATAAGTTAATTGCAATAGTTGAAGGTGGCAAGATAAAGAACATAGAATTTGAATACCATGATACTGACATGGAAATGTTTAAAAATCCTTTTAATAAGAATAAGGATAAGTTGTTTGATAAATTAAAAAATAATGGTTACTTCCTATCTGATGATAAGGCTGACAAGTTAAGTGAGCTAAATACAATTGCAGGCAAATTATACGATATAATAAATAATAGTCCTAACAAATCAAGTATTGATAAGATAAACAAAGACCATGGTGTTGACATAGTATCATCTGCTACCTATACAACTGCGAGCTTGTATAAGGGAAGTTATGAACTTATCAAGAAAATAAATGGTGATGCAGAAATCAAGAAGGTAGAAAAACCAGCTAAGCAGGAAGAACCAGCTAAAGAAGAAAAGCATGCCCTTTTATCAAAGGAAGAGTTCGCTAAACTAGATGAAAATGTAAACTATCCAGATGGAGTTTACTATGGTGATGGTTTTGGTTACATAGATAGCAAGCCAATTCCATTAAAGGTTACTGTTGAAAATGGTAAAATAAAAAATGTTGAGTTTGTGAGCAAGGAAGTTACAAAGGTCGTTCCAGAAGATAAGTATCCAGATGCTCCTGATGATGGTAAGGAATTTATCAAGGGTTATAATGGTGTCATAAGTTTAGCTAAGGAAGGTCAGATAAATAGACTACATTATTTCTTAAAGTCAGCTAGAGAGCCTGAAAGAAAAGTAGAGAGTGAAGTGAAAAAGACTGGTCAGTCACCTACACTAGAGATGGTTAATAGAATATTAGATAGCATATTCTCTAAACATGAATTTGGTTCATCAAAACAGTCTGTAACTAATAGTCATTTTGATACAACTCTACCACATGTACTAGGTAGAAGATTGAACTATCTAGTGAAGACATATATGAATGAAGAGTTGGGTTACAAGTACAACGTAGATACTATAAGTGGTGCTACTTATACTGCGACAGGAACTGCAGAGGCTATATCTAATGCTCTTAAAAAGGCGGATCCTAGTGTGAATTTCACCGACCTAACTATAGCTGAAGATAATGGTTTGAAGGCTAGTTACACTGGAGGAAGTGAGATAGACTTTAACCAAATAGGCTTTAAGGCAGAAATGTTAAAGAAGGGCGAAACTAGTCCTGTTAAGATTCCGTTTAGTGAATTTGGTAACTATGGTATAAAGTTATATTATGTGAATCATGCTAATGGTGAGCTTAAGGAGATTAACGGCAAGTTAAGTCTAACTAAAGAAAGTCTAGGTTATGACACTAAGAGGGGTCTATCATTAAGATTAGTTCATGAAGCGACAAATACTGTTAAACTTGTTAAGCCTATACAGATATTCGATAACACAAAGGTTGTTTGTACTGTTGAAAAGGTTCAAGTAAGTGAAGCGGATAAGGATGATTGGAAAGATGTAAATGGCTTTGATGCAACACTTGATCCAACATCTAAAACACTAAATTTTAGTCAAAAACTAACAATGCCTGAAGGTTTGTCAAGTGAACTAAAGGGTAAGAAGCTTAAGTTTAGGCTATTAACAAGAAGGGATGATAATCAACAAGAAAAAATATTTAATTTAAAGAGTAGCAGTGAGATGGTATGGCCAGTATTTGATGCCAGTGGTTATTATTCACTAAGTGTAAATAAGGAAGACTTTACTTCAGGTCATGAACAGTATAGGCTAGATCAGGCAGGTATTGATAACTTCAGATTTGCCTTTAATGGAATAAAGTCTGGTGATTTTAAAGAAGCGGTTGATAAACTTTCACGCCAGAAGTATGATATTAGAACACAGACTATTAGTATTAATAAGGAAGATATATCAAAAACTGTAGAAGAATTGGCAACTCTAGCCAGAACAAAACTTGATGCAAATGTTATAAAGGATGCATTCCAAAAGGGGCTAATGAATGAAAAAGAAAAGGCTCTATTAGAAGAGGCAAATCCTATTGTTGATTATAACGAAGTAGCTACTGCAATTAAGGCTGCAGAAACTAAATCACAGGCAAAGTTTGACGTTAAGTTTGAATTTGGTGATGGTTCATCATACATGTTTAGACTTCCTGTATACTTCGACATTAAGAAGGCTGCAAGCCCTCTAAAAGTCAAGTTTGAAGAAGCTATAAACTCAAGACATGTTCAGTTAGTTCAAAAGTTACCGACAAACTTTAATGGAAAAGGTGATGGTGAAAAAGAAAGATTAGTTAGTTTTGTAAATACAAATAGTAATACAAGCCTTGAAACACTTACTAACTTCATAAAGAATACTTATGAAGATAGTGCTAGTGGTATTCATATAAAGAAAGTCGAAATAGATGATAGTGAAATAGCTAAGATTAATACTAATTTAGCTGGTACATATGTGGCAAGAGTTAATGTGACATTAGATGGTCAGCCAGACTTGAAAGAAGATTTTAATATTACTTTTGAAGTAGTTAAATATCAAGTAGTAGGTTTCCATCCAAGGTTCAATAAGCCAATGTACAACAAGACTACAAAGTTGGCTTATGGACCAAGTGAAATCATAAATATAGCTCGTGATAAGGGGCCTAACCCTAACTATTTAGGATATTGGTTGACGTATTCAAATGTAGTAGGGCCTAAGGGCGTGTGGAATATAGAAGAAATAGATAATATTTCTGCTAATAATCTTGACGACTTAAAGCTGTTTCCTGTTGCTGTCGTAAAGGGTGATAAAGAAGAGTATACAAATGCAGATATTGTTGATCTAACAAAACCTGCTGGTGAAATACTTAACCCAGAAGGTACAACTAAATTATACCTTTATAATTTTGGTACAAACAAAAAAGAAGGTTATCTACAAAAAGTTCTAATAGGAGAGTTTACCTTGACTAAGTAATAAGGGTATATCAAATATTCAATTACAATTATAAAGATAAGCAACACCGTAAGAAATTATGGTGTTGCTATTTTTATAAACGTAAAAATTGCAATATTAAAAATTAAAAAAATAAAAATATAATAGAATATAATTTAAAATTCAAAGTAAAAGGTCAAATAGAATATAAGTATTCTAATTAAATGTAATGGACTTATATAAAAAACATATAAAAACATATAAAAGCATATAAAAAAGAATATAAAAGCATATATAAAAGCACATAGAATATATAAATGGAATATTAGTCACATAATAAATAAAATGAATAGGGAGCTTATATAGGTTTAAATGATATTCATATAAACGAATATAAAAGACCTATAAAAATACTTTAAGATCATATAATTAAAATTTATACGAGTGCATATTATATTAATAAGAAAATTTTGGGAAGGAGTGATAAGTTTGGTTATTGAAGTAAGTATCTTACTTATACTTGCCTTGGCATATTACTTTGCAGACTATATAAAAAAGTTTTGTAAAGAAATATACATTGTGGTATCAGTTATTTCATTAATGTCTATAATCCATGCTATATATATAATAAATGGTTATAGTGTTAATTATATACCTGTACTTAAGCAGTTTATGAGAGCAATTGACTCAGGAGCAATGGGGGGAGCATTCTTTATTATAGTTATGTATATGGGTGTTCTGGATATGAAATATGAAATATCAAAAAAATTGAGGATGAATAGAGGAGAATTATCAATAATTGCTTGTATTTTTACTATACCTCATAATGTACATTATTTCTTTGGATTTGTACTCAATAGTAAAAATATTGTAAGGATGACAGGTATTCCCTTATGGACAAACTTAATGATGTTTAGTGCGGGTGTATTTGCTATAGGTATAATGCTGCCTCTTTTTGTAACATCGTTTAGGTTAATAAGAAAGAAAATGACAGGTAAGAAGTGGAAGAGTTTACAAGAATTTGCGTATATATTTTATGCAATGGTTTTTGTTCAGGTTATGATGGTTTATATTTCTAGGCCATCATCAATAGTAAGGAATTTAAATATTATTTTTTACCTGTTTGTTTTTATTTCATACACAATTTTCAAGATTAAAGCGATTACAGACAAGAAAAGGAAATCTAAAAATATTGGCTTAGTAGTTAAATAATAATAAGATGCCATAGGTTTCGATTAAATGATTGTAACATTTTAATAAATATTGGAGGTTTGTAATGAAAAATAAAAACATAGTAATAACGGCTCTTGTGTCATTAGCGCTAGTTATAACAATAGTGTTAGGAACAAATATAAAAAATAATAAGACTGTAAAAAATGATGCTGAGTCTTTAAATAAGGTTGAAAGTAATGTTATAAATGATGGTGGACAAAGCGATAAATCAAAAGCTGATTCAAAGGAAGAATCCAAAAATAATGATAACTCAAACGAGGGATCAAGTTCATCTGGTGGTAAATACAAAGATGGTGAGTACAAGGGTAGTGCCGTAGGATATAATGGTGATATAAAGGTAAGCGTAAAGGTGGAATCTGGTCAGATAAAAGATATCACTATATTAGAATCTAGTGATGATGCTGAATATTTTGACAAGGCCAAGTCTCTGATATCAGATATGCTTAATAAGCAAAGTACTGATGTAGGTGTTGTCAGTGGAGCAACATATAGCTCTAATGGAATTAAGGGTGCTGTCAAGACTGCCTTGGCTAGTGGAGGTAATTAATGAATAAAAATGTCAATAAGTTTATACTCATAAGTATAATAATGTCAGTTTTTATTGGCGTTACGGGATATAGTTTAGGCATGAGTTTAGGTAAAAAAACGGCAGTAAGTAACCAACTACCAACTGAAAATAAGGTCGTTTTTAATGATAGTAAGATTAGCGATGACAAACTTGAGAACAAAAACTCTGCCAGTGAAAATCATGATAAGGATAAAAATTCAAAAAAAGATAATAAAAACAGCTCCAACAGAAGTGTTGATACATCTTCAAAGAGTGTGAGTAGAGGTAAAAGTAGGTCAACTAGTCCATCTAAGGTTAGTATACCAAGCAAACTTAAAGATGGAGTATATCAAGGCTCTGCTCAAGGTTATGGTGGAGATATAAGGGTTAGGGTTACTGTTACAAATGGCAAAATATCAGACATTAAGGTTGAAAGTCATTCAGAAACACCTGAGTATTATGATAAGTGCTCTGCTATAATACCTAATATTATTTCTTCTCAATCTACAAATGTAGATGGAGTGAGTGGAGCTACATTTACAAGCAACGGTATAAAGGCTGCTGTTGCAGATGCCTTAAAAAATGCTGGTGTAAGCTCTAACTCGAATACTAGTAAAATTACAAAGCCTGAAAAGAAGAAAGATAATAACGCTGATAAGGAAGAAATAAAGAAGTTGAAAAAAATGATAGAAGAACTTCAAAATTCAGGTGATGCGACTGGTAAGTTGAAAGATGGAAAGTATGAGGGTACAGGTACTGGATTTAAGAGCAGTATAAAGGTAGAAGTAGAAGTAAAGGATGGAAAAATCACAAAAATAGATATTCTTGACAATGGAGATGATGCACCATACTTTGAAAAGGCAAAGTCACTAATAGATTCTATTATTTCTAAACAGACTACAAAAGTTGACTCAGTTTCAGGTGCTACATTCTCATCTAATGGAATTAAGTCGGCAGTTAGAAATGCCCTAAAAAAGGCAGGAGCTACATCTGAGTCTAGTAATAGTGAAGATGAGTTAAATAGATTACTTGCTAATATGAAAGAAGAGAATAAAAACCTTAATAGCTCTATAAGTTCTTTAAATGAAAAGATAAGTAGTTTAGAAGCAAAATTTGAGCCAACTAATAAAAAACTAAAAGATGGTAAGTATGAAGGTAATGCAAGAGGTTTTAAGAGTAATATAAAGGTAAGTGTAGAAATCAAGAATGGTAAAATTGGATCAATAAGTATAGTTGAAAATGGTGATGATGAAGATTACTTTAATAAAGCAAAGACCTTGATCGCATCAATTATCTCTAAACAAACGCCAAATGTAGACTCGGTTTCTAAAGCAACATACTCATCTAATGGAATCAAGTCAGCAGTTAGAGATGCACTTAATA
>CAUQSL010000029.1:0-12155 GCA_963520775.1 uncultured Peptostreptococcus sp. | reverse complement strand
AGGAATATAGGAATATAGGAATATAGGAATATAGGAATATAGGAATATAGGAATAATAAGAGTATCTTTATTACTCTTATGAGGTTAGGAGGTGTTAACTTGTTTGGATTAAGTATAAAAATCATTTGGATGATACTTGCTATAGCTTTTGCTATAGGGGAAGCAGCTACCTTAGCCTTGACAATGGTGTGGTTTTCGATAGGGGCTATGTGTGCCCTAGCTGTTTCTTACTTCACAGATAGCATAATCATACAGTTGCTTGTTTTTATAATAGTGTCATCAAGTTCGCTGTTTGTAGCGACAAGAAAGCTAATAAGTATGGATAGAAGTAAAAATAAAAATGCCTTATCAAGTATAGATACAAATGTTATGGCTCTTGTAGGTAAGCAGGGAATTGTTTTAAATAAAATAAGTCTTCATAAACCCGGTTTAGTTAAAGTAAAGGGGGAAGATTGGACTGCAATATCAAAAGTTGGAAGTGAAATTGATTCTGGAGCTGAAATAGAAGTTGTTGGCATTGAAGGTGTAAAATTAGTAGTTGTTGAGAAAAAATAAGATATATAAAAAAATTCTAAGTGCGATTTATCAGCAATTATTAAGAAGTAAGTATGCCTTGACGTAACTTATTATAATAACGAAATAAAGGTTAAAAAAATAGGATTACTACTATAAAAAAGTTATTCTAAGTTAAAAGCAAACTACTTGTTCTAAAATTAAATGTTATGTTTTTTTAATAGGATGTAAGCATATGATAGGAAAACGAGTAGAAAAAGTTATTTCAAGTTAAAAGTAAACTACTTGTTCTAAAATTAAATGTTATGATTTTTTTAAATAGGAGGTAAGGATATGATAGGAAAAATACTACTTTTATTTTTAATTTTAATAGTACTGTTTATAGCGATAAGATGTATCAGAATAGTTAAACAGTCAAAGATGGGCATAATTATGAGATTAGGTAAGTTTCGTACAGAAGCAAAGACAGGCATACACTTTTTAGTTCCATTTTTAGACTCAATGGCATATATGATAGATTTAAGAGAAACTGTGGTTGATTTTCCACCACAACCTGTTATTACTAAGGATAATGTAACAATGCAAATAGATACGGTAGTATATTATAAGGTTACAGATCCTAAGAGCTATGTATTTGAAATAGCCAATCCGATTTCAGCAATCGAAAATCTAACAGCAACAACCTTAAGAAATATTATAGGTGACCTTGACTTAGATGAAACTCTAACATCAAGAGATTTAATAAATGCCAAGATGAGAACTATCTTGGATGAAGCAACTGATATTTGGGGAATAAAGGTAAATAGGGTCGAATTAAAGAATATTATGCCTCCTAGGGATATACAGGCAGCCATGGAAAAACAGATGCGTGCTGAAAGAGAGAGGAGAGAGGCTATTTTACAAGCTGAGGGAGAAAAACAGTCTAAAATACTAATTGCAGAAGGAGAAAAGCAGTCTGCTATATTAAATGCTGAAGCCAAAAAGGAAGCAATGATTAGAGAGGCAGAAGGACAAAAGCAGTCAAAAATACTTCAGGCAGAGGGTGAAGCATCTGCTATTAGAAAGACATTTGAAGCTAAGGCAGAAGGTGAAGCAATAGTTATTAGACAGACTCAAGAGGCAAATGCAGAAGGTTTAAGAATGGTATTTAATGCTATGAAGGAATCTAATATAGATGAGAATATTCTTGCATTAAAATCTATGGAAGCCTTGGTAAAGTTGGGTGAAAGTGACTCTTCAAAGTTAGTTATTCCATCTGAAGCAGTTAACTTTTTAGGTAGTTTTAAGGGTATTAAAGAAGTTCTTAGCGATAATACTAAATAATAAATATAATTTATTAATCCCTAGACAGTGTCTGGGGATTAATATGTATCGTATACAAAATCATATAATAAATATATAAAATCATATAATACATATATAAAACTGTATAATACATAGAAGAATATAGAAATAATATGTATCGTATACAAAACCATATAATATATGCAATACATGTAATACATGTAATACATGTAATACATATAATACATATAATAATACTAAATATTTTAAAGGGGGTAGAGTATGGGGCTAGTAGATAGGTTAGAAAGTCGAAAGAGAGAGTTAGTGTTTAAGGAACTCCTAGGTAAAAAGTATAGTAGTTTAAATGATTTTAAGTTGGTCTATACACCTATGGAAGAAATAACCCTGATCAGTGTAAAAAGACTTTTTTTTAATGGTAAGATAGGAGAGGCAGAAGACCTACTATTTTCAAGTATTGAAAAAAATAAGACAAAAAACTCGATTTTTATAGCAGGTGAGTTTTATACTCTGCTTATGGATATGACAGATGAAGAATTAGAAGCAAAAAATTTTTCTAGGAAAGAGATAATGGAAGGTATAAGAGATATAGGTGAAGTCTTAAAAGAAGAGATACTTCTTTTTGATCAAGAATAAGAAATACTTTTGATTTTTTTTATCATGAGTGTAACATATTTGTTGATAGCTAAGAAAATAAGAAATATATTTTTGGAAATATATCTTGTATTTTTTTTTTACAAAAGGTATAATTAATACTTAAGTTATTTTTTTACAAGAAAAAACACACAGCCGAAACTGTATGCTATTTGAATTTGTGATGGAATTCTATATTAGCATAATTGTTTCGGCCTGTCAAGTTTTTTTATAAAATTTATTTTTTTGATAGGAGAGGATATAAAAATGAAGCTAGGTTTTGACCACAAAAAGTATTTAGAGGAACAATCAAAGTATATACTAGAAAGGGTAAATAAATACGACAAACTCTATATTGAGTTTGGTGGTAAATTAATTGGAGACTTACATGCCAAAAGAGTCTTACCAGGTTTTGACGAGAATGCAAAAATAAAGGTTCTAAGTCATATTAAAGACAAGGTAGAGGTTGTTATTTGCGTATATGCAGGGGATATAGAAAGAAATAAAGTCAGGGGAGATCTTGGTATTACATATGATATGGAAGTAATGAGGTTAATAGATGATCTTAGGGGATATGATCTAGATGTTAATTCTGTAGTAATAACAAGGTATGAAAATCAACCGGCCGCTACTATATTCATAAACAAACTAGAGAGAAGGGGTATAAAGGTATATAGACATGCTCCAACAAATGGATATCCAACTGATGTAGACACAATAGTTAGCGACAAGGGCTTTGGTATAAACCCATATATAGAAACTACAAAACCAATCGTAGTAATGACAGCTCCAGGTCCCAATAGCGGAAAATTAGGTACATGCTTGAGCCAGCTATACCACGAACATAAGAAGGGAATAGCGGCAGGATATTCAAAATATGAAACATTTCCAGTTTGGAACTTACCTTTGAAGCATCCTGTAAACCTTGCCTATGAAGCTGCAACAGTCGACTTAAAAGATGTTAATATGATAGACTCTTTTCATCTTGAAAAATACGGTGAAACAACTGTAAATTATAATAGGGATTTAGAGTTATTCCCTGTACTAAAGAAAATAATTGAAAAGATAACTTGCAAAGAAAGTGTATTTCAATCTCCAACGGATATGGGTGTAAATAGGGTAGGTTTTGGTATAATTGATGATGAGGCAGTTAGAGAGGCCGCAATTCAGGAAATAATCAGACGCTACTTCAAAACATTATGCGATTACAAAAAGGGCAGTTTAGATAAGGAAGCTGTTTCAAGAATGAAGATGATTATGGAAGAGTTGGGACTAAAAGGAGAAGACAGGAAGGTTGTAAATGTTGCGAGAGAGTATAGGCAAACACATCAAACCTGCGAAATATGTCAATCAGTTTCTTTAGAATTACCAGATGGAAAAATAGTAACAGGAAAATTTTCAGAAATAATGACTGGTTCAGCAGCAGCAATATTAAATGGAATCAAGATTTTAGCAGATATACAAGATGATATTCACCTAATATCTCCACTTGTTTTGGAACCGATGCTAAACCTAAAAAAGAATGTGCTTAAGAGTAGGAATATAGCTTTGGATGCAGAAGAAGTACTTTTGGCACTAAGTATTAGCGCAGTAACCAATACCCTATCACAGTTTGCTATGAGTAAGCTACCAGACCTATTAGGGTCTCAAGCACATTCAACAGTTATACTTAACAAGGATGACGAACAAGTTTTCAGGAAACTAGGAATAGATGTAACCTGTGATGATTCTTATCAATCAAGCAACCTTTATGAAGGATAATTAATATTACCATTATATAAGTTGATGATCATAAAAAGTATTATAGACAAAAAAATAAAAAATCACATATTAATTTTGTTTTTAATCACAAATTAATATTAAGAAAGAATCAGTGTTTTGCTGGTTCTTTTTTAAATTGGGAAAAATCTAACATAAAAGTTTTGAAAATCAATATTGATATATATCTAAACATATTGTATAATAACTATTGCATATAGGTAAAATTAATTATCAATAAATTGTAAAAATTATTTATGTTTATCATTTGAAATACTTGTAGGAATTATACATGGAATATTAAAAGTATAAAATGGGGAATCAAAGTAATTCTTTGCATAGACATAAAAGAGTTGGGGGTATTTTATGAAGAAAAAAGCTAGTGTACTACTTGCTGCAACATTAGCAACTAGTAGTATAGGAGCACTATCAAATCCTTCTTTAGCTGATTTCGAAAATGCAGCAGTTGAGAGGGTCAATGGTGCAAATAGGTATGAGACTTGTGTTAATATTTCTAAGCAATCATTCGTAAGTTCGGATGTTGCTATAATAGCATCAGGTCAAAAGGTGCATGACGCCTTGACAAGTGGTGGTATAGCAGCAAAGCTAAAGGCACCATTATTACTTACAAAAAAAGACAGTCTACCTGATGAAGTTGTAAATGAATTAAAGAGACTGAAGGTAAAAAATGTTGTTTTTGTAGGTGGAGAACAAAGTATTTCTAAGACCGTAGTAGATCAATTATCTAAAACTTATAAGGTTCAAAGAATAAGTGGTAAGAATAGATATGAAACTTCTATTAAACTTGCCCAGGTCCTAAATAAGGATTCTAAGCAGGATAATATCATAGTTAATGCCAATACTGTAGACGCATTAATTGCTGGTTCAATTGCTGCTAAGTTAAATAGGTCAATAATACTTACAGATGGAAAAAATCTACCTGAGGGGGCAGAATCTGTATTGGATCTTAACTCACCTAATAATATAATAATAGGTGGTATTGACTCTTTGAACATTAAGGGATTAAAGGGTGATAGAATATCTGGTTCTAGTAGATATGAAACATCAGCTAAATTAGCAGAAAAATACTATCAAGGAAGTAGTGATAGTGTAGCTCTAGCTAATGGAACTAACTACATAGATGCTATATCTGCAGTCAATTTAGCCCTAGGTAAAAATGCACCAGTTTTATTGACAAATGCTGATAAGTTAGATTCAAGTGTTTCTAATTATCTAGATAAGAATGTTAAGGAGGTTTACCTTTTAGGAGGAACAGACTCTATTTCAGAAGGTTTAACTAAGGATATTGAAAGTGTTTTGAAGACGGGGCAGGTTAATAACCCAGTAAAACCTTCTAAAAACTATACAAGTAGTAAACCATCTAATGATAATAAGCCAGTAGATAGCAATAAACCGGCAGATAACAATAAGCCGGCAGATAAGAAACCTGAAAAGACTGTAGAATACGAAAACGTAAAGGTTTTAAAAGATGGTAGGTATGAAGTAGAAGCACCTGGTTATTCAAAATTAGCACCAGCAGGCAATGTTAATAATAAGTTAATTGCAATAGTTGAAGGTGGCAAGATAAAGAACATAGAATTTGAATACCATGATACTGACATGGAAATGTTTAAAAATCCTTTTAATAAGAATAAGGATAAGTTGTTTGATAAATTAAAAAATAATGGTTACTTCCTATCTGATGATAAGGCTGACAAGTTAAGTGAGCTAAATACAATTGCAGGCAAATTATACGATATAATAAATAATAGTCCTAACAAATCAAGTATTGATAAGATAAACAAAGACCATGGTGTTGACATAGTATCATCTGCTACCTATACAACTGCGAGCTTGTATAAGGGAAGTTATGAACTTATCAAGAAAATAAATGGTGATGCAGAAATCAAGAAGGTAGAAAAACCAGCTAAGCAGGAAGAACCAGCTAAAGAAGAAAAGCATGCCCTTTTATCAAAGGAAGAGTTCGCTAAACTAGATGAAAATGTAAACTATCCAGATGGAGTTTACTATGGTGATGGTTTTGGTTACATAGATAGCAAGCCAATTCCATTAAAGGTTACTGTTGAAAATGGTAAAATAAAAAATGTTGAGTTTGTGAGCAAGGAAGTTACAAAGGTCGTTCCAGAAGATAAGTATCCAGATGCTCCTGATGATGGTAAGGAATTTATCAAGGGTTATAATGGTGTCATAAGTTTAGCTAAGGAAGGTCAGATAAATAGACTACATTATTTCTTAAAGTCAGCTAGAGAGCCTGAAAGAAAAGTAGAGAGTGAAGTGAAAAAGACTGGTCAGTCACCTACACTAGAGATGGTTAATAGAATATTAGATAGCATATTCTCTAAACATGAATTTGGTTCATCAAAACAGTCTGTAACTAATAGTCATTTTGATACAACTCTACCACATGTACTAGGTAGAAGATTGAACTATCTAGTGAAGACATATATGAATGAAGAGTTGGGTTACAAGTACAACGTAGATACTATAAGTGGTGCTACTTATACTGCGACAGGAACTGCAGAGGCTATATCTAATGCTCTTAAAAAGGCGGATCCTAGTGTGAATTTCACCGACCTAACTATAGCTGAAGATAATGGTTTGAAGGCTAGTTACACTGGAGGAAGTGAGATAGACTTTAACCAAATAGGCTTTAAGGCAGAAATGTTAAAGAAGGGCGAAACTAGTCCTGTTAAGATTCCGTTTAGTGAATTTGGTAACTATGGTATAAAGTTATATTATGTGAATCATGCTAATGGTGAGCTTAAGGAGATTAACGGCAAGTTAAGTCTAACTAAAGAAAGTCTAGGTTATGACACTAAGAGGGGTCTATCATTAAGATTAGTTCATGAAGCGACAAATACTGTTAAACTTGTTAAGCCTATACAGATATTCGATAACACAAAGGTTGTTTGTACTGTTGAAAAGGTTCAAGTAAGTGAAGCGGATAAGGATGATTGGAAAGATGTAAATGGCTTTGATGCAACACTTGATCCAACATCTAAAACACTAAATTTTAGTCAAAAACTAACAATGCCTGAAGGTTTGTCAAGTGAACTAAAGGGTAAGAAGCTTAAGTTTAGGCTATTAACAAGAAGGGATGATAATCAACAAGAAAAAATATTTAATTTAAAGAGTAGCAGTGAGATGGTATGGCCAGTATTTGATGCCAGTGGTTATTATTCACTAAGTGTAAATAAGGAAGACTTTACTTCAGGTCATGAACAGTATAGGCTAGATCAGGCAGGTATTGATAACTTCAGATTTGCCTTTAATGGAATAAAGTCTGGTGATTTTAAAGAAGCGGTTGATAAACTTTCACGCCAGAAGTATGATATTAGAACACAGACTATTAGTATTAATAAGGAAGATATATCAAAAACTGTAGAAGAATTGGCAACTCTAGCCAGAACAAAACTTGATGCAAATGTTATAAAGGATGCATTCCAAAAGGGGCTAATGAATGAAAAAGAAAAGGCTCTATTAGAAGAGGCAAATCCTATTGTTGATTATAACGAAGTAGCTACTGCAATTAAGGCTGCAGAAACTAAATCACAGGCAAAGTTTGACGTTAAGTTTGAATTTGGTGATGGTTCATCATACATGTTTAGACTTCCTGTATACTTCGACATTAAGAAGGCTGCAAGCCCTCTAAAAGTCAAGTTTGAAGAAGCTATAAACTCAAGACATGTTCAGTTAGTTCAAAAGTTACCGACAAACTTTAATGGAAAAGGTGATGGTGAAAAAGAAAGATTAGTTAGTTTTGTAAATACAAATAGTAATACAAGCCTTGAAACACTTACTAACTTCATAAAGAATACTTATGAAGATAGTGCTAGTGGTATTCATATAAAGAAAGTCGAAATAGATGATAGTGAAATAGCTAAGATTAATACTAATTTAGCTGGTACATATGTGGCAAGAGTTAATGTGACATTAGATGGTCAGCCAGACTTGAAAGAAGATTTTAATATTACTTTTGAAGTAGTTAAATATCAAGTAGTAGGTTTCCATCCAAGGTTCAATAAGCCAATGTACAACAAGACTACAAAGTTGGCTTATGGACCAAGTGAAATCATAAATATAGCTCGTGATAAGGGGCCTAACCCTAACTATTTAGGATATTGGTTGACGTATTCAAATGTAGTAGGGCCTAAGGGCGTGTGGAATATAGAAGAAATAGATAATATTTCTGCTAATAATCTTGACGACTTAAAGCTGTTTCCTGTTGCTGTCGTAAAGGGTGATAAAGAAGAGTATACAAATGCAGATATTGTTGATCTAACAAAACCTGCTGGTGAAATACTTAACCCAGAAGGTACAACTAAATTATACCTTTATAATTTTGGTACAAACAAAAAAGAAGGTTATCTACAAAAAGTTCTAATAGGAGAGTTTACCTTGACTAAGTAATAAGGGTATATCAAATATTCAATTACAATTATAAAGATAAGCAACACCGTAAGAAATTATGGTGTTGCTATTTTTATAAACGTAAAAATTGCAATATTAAAAATTAAAAAAATAAAAATATAATAGAATATAATTTAAAATTCAAAGTAAAAGGTCAAATAGAATATAAGTATTCTAATTAAATGTAATGGACTTATATAAAAAACATATAAAAACATATAAAAGCATATAAAAAAGAATATAAAAGCATATATAAAAGCACATAGAATATATAAATGGAATATTAGTCACATAATAAATAAAATGAATAGGGAGCTTATATAGGTTTAAATGATATTCATATAAACGAATATAAAAGACCTATAAAAATACTTTAAGATCATATAATTAAAATTTATACGAGTGCATATTATATTAATAAGAAAATTTTGGGAAGGAGTGATAAGTTTGGTTATTGAAGTAAGTATCTTACTTATACTTGCCTTGGCATATTACTTTGCAGACTATATAAAAAAGTTTTGTAAAGAAATATACATTGTGGTATCAGTTATTTCATTAATGTCTATAATCCATGCTATATATATAATAAATGGTTATAGTGTTAATTATATACCTGTACTTAAGCAGTTTATGAGAGCAATTGACTCAGGAGCAATGGGGGGAGCATTCTTTATTATAGTTATGTATATGGGTGTTCTGGATATGAAATATGAAATATCAAAAAAATTGAGGATGAATAGAGGAGAATTATCAATAATTGCTTGTATTTTTACTATACCTCATAATGTACATTATTTCTTTGGATTTGTACTCAATAGTAAAAATATTGTAAGGATGACAGGTATTCCCTTATGGACAAACTTAATGATGTTTAGTGCGGGTGTATTTGCTATAGGTATAATGCTGCCTCTTTTTGTAACATCGTTTAGGTTAATAAGAAAGAAAATGACAGGTAAGAAGTGGAAGAGTTTACAAGAATTTGCGTATATATTTTATGCAATGGTTTTTGTTCAGGTTATGATGGTTTATATTTCTAGGCCATCATCAATAGTAAGGAATTTAAATATTATTTTTTACCTGTTTGTTTTTATTTCATACACAATTTTCAAGATTAAAGCGATTACAGACAAGAAAAGGAAATCTAAAAATATTGGCTTAGTAGTTAAATAATAATAAGATGCCATAGGTTTCGATTAAATGATTGTAACATTTTAATAAATATTGGAGGTTTGTAATGAAAAATAAAAACATAGTAATAACGGCTCTTGTGTCATTAGCGCTAGTTATAACAATAGTGTTAGGAACAAATATAAAAAATAATAAGACTGTAAAAAATGATGCTGAGTCTTTAAATAAGGTTGAAAGTAATGTTATAAATGATGGTGGACAAAGCGATAAATCAAAAGCTGATTCAAAGGAAGAATCCAAAAATAATGATAACTCAAACGAGGGATCAAGTTCATCTGGTGGTAAATACAAAGATGGTGAGTACAAGGGTAGTGCCGTAGGATATAATGGTGATATAAAGGTAAGCGTAAAGGTGGAATCTGGTCAGATAAAAGATATCACTATATTAGAATCTAGTGATGATGCTGAATATTTTGACAAGGCCAAGTCTCTGATATCAGATATGCTTAATAAGCAAAGTACTGATGTAGGTGTTGTCAGTGGAGCAACATATAGCTCTAATGGAATTAAGGGTGCTGTCAAGACTGCCTTGGCTAGTGGAGGTAATTAATGAATAAAAATGTCAATAAGTTTATACTCATAAGTATAATAATGTCAGTTTTTATTGGCGTTACGGGATATAGTTTAGGCATGAGTTTAGGTAAAAAAACGGCAGTAAGTAACCAACTACCAACTGAAAATAAGGTCGTTTTTAATGATAGTAAGATTAGCGATGACAAACTTGAGAACAAAAACTCTGCCAGTGAAAATCATGATAAGGATAAAAATTCAAAAAAAGATAATAAAAACAGCTCCAACAGAAGTGTTGATACATCTTCAAAGAGTGTGAGTAGAGGTAAAAGTAGGTCAACTAGTCCATCTAAGGTTAGTATACCAAGCAAACTTAAAGATGGAGTATATCAAGGCTCTGCTCAAGGTTATGGTGGAGATATAAGGGTTAGGGTTACTGTTACAAATGGCAAAATATCAGACATTAAGGTTGAAAGTCATTCAGAAACACCTGAGTATTATGATAAGTGCTCTGCTATAATACCTAATATTATTTCTTCTCAATCTACAAATGTAGATGGAGTGAGTGGAGCTACATTTACAAGCAACGGTATAAAGGCTGCTGTTGCAGATGCCTTAAAAAATGCTGGTGTAAGCTCTAACTCGAATACTAGTAAAATTACAAAGCCTGAAAAGAAGAAAGATAATAACGCTGATAAGGAAGAAATAAAGAAGTTGAAAAAAATGATAGAAGAACTTCAAAATTCAGGTGATGCGACTGGTAAGTTGAAAGATGGAAAGTATGAGGGTACAGGTACTGGATTTAAGAGCAGTATAAAGGTAGAAGTAGAAGTAAAGGATGGAAAAATCACAAAAATAGATATTCTTGACAATGGAGATGATGCACCATACTTTGAAAAGGCAAAGTCACTAATAGATTCTATTATTTCTAAACAGACTACAAAAGTTGACTCAGTTTCAGGTGCTACATTCTCATCTAATGGAATTAAGTCGGCAGTTAGAAATGCCCTAAAAAAGGCAGGAGCTACATCTGAGTCTAGTA
The DNA here is from genome assembly GCA_963520775.1 of uncultured Peptostreptococcus sp. Lineage (GTDB taxonomy): Bacteria > Bacillota > Clostridia > Peptostreptococcales > Peptostreptococcaceae > Peptostreptococcus. The sequence continues at coordinate 778 of CAUQSL010000029.1, read as the reverse complement.
ATAGTGAAGATGAGTTAAATAGATTACTTGCTAATATGAAAGAAGAGAATAAAAACCTTAATAGCTCTATAAGTTCTTTAAATGAAAAGATAAGTAGTTTAGAAGCAAAATTTGAGCCAACTAATAAAAAACTAAAAGATGGTAAGTATGAAGGTAATGCAAGAGGTTTTAAGAGTAATATAAAGGTAAGTGTAGAAATCAAGAATGGTAAAATTGGATCAATAAGTATAGTTGAAAATGGTGATGATGAAGATTACTTTAATAAAGCAAAGACCTTGATCGCATCAATTATCTCTAAACAAACGCCAAATGTAGACTCGGTTTCTAAAGCAACATACTCATCTAATGGAATCAAGTCAGCAGTTAGAGATGCACTTAATAAGGCGTTAATAGAGGATTCTGCTATTACAGGTAATGAAGAATTGCTTAATAAGTTAAAAGAGAAAAATAAGAAGTTAAAAGAATTAACAAAAGACTTGAGAAATAAAATAGAGGCTTTGGAAAGTGAGTATCAAAAAAATAATGCTTCTAGTGGTAAACTTAATGATGGTAAGTATGAAGGAGTAGGAGTAGGATTTAGAGGAAAATTAAAAGTAGAAGTAGAAGTAAAGGATGGAAAAATAGCAACAGTAAATGTTCTTGAAAATGTAGATGATCCACCATACTTTGAAAAGGCTAAGGCTCTTATTGAATCAATTATATCTAAGCAGACTACAGAAGTTGATGCAATCTCAAAAGCAACATACTCATCTAATGGAATCAAGTCAGCAGTTAGAGA
>CAUQSL010000028.1:0-13118 GCA_963520775.1 uncultured Peptostreptococcus sp. | reverse complement strand
GTCTTACGACTTTGAAAGCATTTTTGTTACCATCAACGCTATATATTATAGAACCGATAAAGTTAAGTAAGTAACTTAGATAAGGTTAAGTAAGTAACTTAGATAAGGTTAGGTAAGTAACTTAGATAAGGTTAGGTAAGTAACTTAGATAAGGTCTGGTATTTTTAATTCAAGCAAGGGACTTGCAAGTTTTGACATTTTCAATTCAAGCAAGGAAGTTGATAGGGAATAGGATGGGGTCTAGGAGTAAAAATTTTCTCTTCTATTGCCTATTTTTAAAAAAAAATAAAAGTCAAAAAAAAGATTGTTAATTTCTAAATTATAATACACTATTTATAATATATGTGTTATAATTTAACTAAAGCAGGAAAATGTTTCTTTCACAAAAGAAAAGGCTTTTTTTGATTGACATTTCGTATTTAAAAAGCTTTTTTCTGCTAAAAAAATAAAATTAAGAGTATCTTAAATTTAAGGAGGCTTACAAATGGCAAATGTATTTGAAATGGCACAGGCTCAGGTTAAAAATGCTTGTGATAAGTTAGGAATGGAACCACAGGTTTATGAACTATTAAAGGAACCAAGAAGAGTTATCGAAGTTAACATACCAGTTAAAATGGATGACGGTTCTATAAAGGTGTTTAAGGGATATAGATCTCAGCACAATGATGCAGTAGGACCAACTAAAGGTGGTATAAGATTCCATCCAAATGTATCTCTAGAAGAAGTTAAGGCACTTTCTATATGGATGACATTCAAGTGTTCTGTAACAGGTATTCCTTACGGTGGTGGTAAGGGTGGTATCATAGTTGACCCATCTGAACTATCTGAAGGCGAATTAGAAAGATTATCAAGAGGATACATCGATGGTATCTACAAGTTAATCGGTGAAAAGGTTGACGTTCCAGCTCCAGACGTAAATACAAATGGTAAGATAATGTCTTGGATGGTTGATGAATATAATAAACTAGTAGGAGTTTCTTCTATAGGTGTATTAACTGGTAAGCCAGTTGAATTCGGTGGTTCTTTAGGTAGAAATGAAGCTACTGGATACGGTGTTGCAGTAACAATCAGAGAAGCAGCTAAGAAAATGGGCATAGATATGAAGCACGCTAAGATAGCTGTTCAGGGATTCGGTAATGTTGGTGCTTTCTCAGTTAAAAATATAGAAAAATTAGGCGGAAAAGTTGTTGCAATAGCTGAATGGGCTAAAGAAGTTGGACCATATGCTATATACAAGGAAGATGGATTAGACTTCCAGGCTATGTGGGATTATAGAGCTGAAAAGGGTAACTTAGTTGACTTCCCAGGTTCTAAGATGATATCTATGGATGAATTCTGGTCAGTTGATGTTGACGTTGTAGTTCCAGCTGCTCTTGAAAACTCTATAGATGCAGAAGTTGCTGAAAAGATTAAGGCTAAATTAGTTTGTGAAGCTGCAAACGGACCTACTACTCCAGAAGGTGACGAAGTTCTTAATAGAAAGGGAGTTGTTCTTACTCCAGACATCTTAACTAATGCTGGTGGTGTTACAGTTTCTTACTTTGAATGGGTACAGAACCTATACGGATACTATTGGTCAGAAGCTGAAGTAGAAGCTAAGGAAGATGAAGCAATGGTTAAGGCTTTCGAAGCTCTATGGGCTATAAAGGAAGAATATGGAGTAACTATGAGAGAATCTGCTTATATGCATTCTGTTAAGAGAGTTGCTACAGCTATGAAACTTAGAGGTTGGTACTAAAATATAAAAAAATACTAAACCATTAATTTTAAAATACATAAAAGAGCTGTTAAATTGAGCTATTAAATAGTATAAAAATTATAATTAAATATGTAGAACCACTAGTAAAACTAGTGGTTCTTTTTGTAGAAATGAAACCCCCAGTTAGACTGGGGGTTCTGTTTTTTCAAGTTCGCACTTAATATCCTTTGTGTGGTATAATGTGGATATGGAGGGACATTTATTATGAGAAAAAAAATATTACTACCAATAATACTATTGTTCCTATTAGTAGTACTTGTTTTACTTGGTAGGGGATTAACATATATATTAAAGCCTATTCATAGTTTGAAAAGCAATGATAGATTGTGGAATATATCTGACAATGTAGATATAGGTTATTATGAAAAAAAAACTAATATTATAGAAGAAAGTAATCTGGTTGAAAATTCAGCTAAGAAGGGCGGAAATAGTTTAATAAATGGAGTAGGTAGCACAAGTATAGTAGATATCAGAAATAAACAAACCTCAAGACAAAAAGAACAAGACCCTATGTATAAGAAGAAAAAACTGGTGTCAGAAATAGAACTATCTAATAGTGACTTTAAGAAAATAGTCAAGTATGCAATGTCACATAATGGAAATATGATGTTGCAGGAGGTCTCTTATAATTTAGAAGGACAAAAAATCCTATTAAAATATCCTGTGAGAATGTTTATGTTTGATAGTAGAATCGATGTTGAAACCAGTTTATCAAACAAGGGTGATAAATTAGTTTTTAATGTTGAGAATGTTAGTATTGGAAAGATAAAGTTACCAGATAATATAGTAGCTGGAATTGTCAATAGGTTGAAATCAACAGGTTATGGGAATATGAAGATAGAAGGGAAAAAAATATATCTTGATTTCAAGTCTAGAGAAATGACTGTAAAAAATATATCTATCATAAAAGGTAAAATATTAATAAAAGTATATCCTAAGACTAGAGGGCCTATAAATATACCTAAAGAAATAGTAGACAATCTAGTTCAATAAAACAGGTCATATATAAAATTTTATGAAATCAAGTAATAAAGTAAAGAGCAGAGTAAAAATACTGCAGGGTAAAAATACTGCAGGGTAAAAATAGTCCAGTACAACGAAATAAGTTAGAATATAAAAATCTGTAGCATAAAGTAACAAAATAAAGAGCAGGGTAAAAATAGTCCAGTACAACGAAATAAGTTAGAATATAAAAATCTGTAGCATAAAGTAACAAAATAAAGAGCAGGGTAAAAATAGTCCAGTACAACAAAATAAGTTAGAATATAAAAATTTGAAGTATTAAGTAACAACATATGTGAAGTACAAAAATCTACTAGTATAGTATATGAAAGTCAAAAATTCACCAGCATAATTTAAGATAGGATGGTTATGAATTGACAAATCAAGCGATAAAAAGTATCATAATTTATTGACATATCCTAATGAATGTTTTATACTAAGATGAGAAATGAAAGGCTTTAAGCCTTTATATAGGCAATATCTAGTTTTTAATTACAATTTGGGGAGGGGAACTACTATGAACTTATCTATAGCACCAATTGGTGTAGCTATGAAAATACTAAAAATTAAGATTGAGGGAGATCAAAAAAAACAGTTGGCCAATATGGGTTTTGTTGTTGATGCAAATGTAACTGTTGTGGCTGAAAATGCGGGAAATCTTATAATCAATGTTAAGGATAGTAGGGTTGCCATTGGTCCTGATTTAGCTAAGAAGATTATGGTAAGTCCTGTTTAATATGTAATTGAGGCTTTTGTGGACGATATAGCAGTGCTATATTGTTCATTTTTATGCTGTTGTGATGATATATATTATCAATATCAAAAACAAAGTAGCAATTAATTTGAAGGTAGGAGGAATAGTATGACAACATTAAAAGAAGCTGTGGTAGGCAAGAGCTATGTAATCAAAAAAATACATGGTGTAGGTCCTTTAAAAAGAAGGATTATGGATATGGGACTATCTAAGAATGCTGAAATTTTCATCAGAAAGGTAGCTCCACTTGGTGATCCAGTTCAGATTAGGGTAAGAGGATATGAACTATCATTGAGAAAAGAAGATGCAGAATGTGTCGAAATAGAAGAAATAAACGCATAATATTTATAAAAAAGAGAGGGGAATAAAATGAGCATAACAATTGCCTTAGCAGGTAATCCGAACTGTGGTAAATCAACTTTGTTCAATGCCTTGACAGGTTCTAACCAGTATGTTGGTAACTGGCCAGGTGTTACAGTTGAAAAAAAGGGTGGTGCATATAAGAAGGATAAGGAAGTAAATATAACTGACTTACCAGGTATATATTCTTTATCACCATACACTTTGGAAGAGGTAGTAAGTAGAGAATATTTAATAAATGAAAGACCAGACGTAATTGTTGATGTAATAGATGCGTCTAATATTGAAAGAAACCTTTATTTAGCAACACAGCTATCAGAAATAGGTATACCTATGGTAATCGCCTTAAATATGATGGATATAGTTGAAAAAAATGGAGATAAAATAGACACTGCAAAGTTAAGTGAAGAATTTGGCTATCCAGTAGTTGAAATATCTGCACTTAGAGGTAAGAATATAGACCAAGTAGTTGAAGTTGCCAAGCAGGTAGTAGGAAAAGAACCGAAAAAGTTAAATATCTTAGGAGATAAGCTTGAAAGCATCTTATCAGATATTGAGTCAAGTGTAGGATGTCTATCAAACACTGAATACAAGAGATGGTATTCAGTTAAATTGTTTGAAAAAGACAATAAGGCTACAGAAAAATTGGAATTATTACCAGCAGAGAAGACAAGAATAGACGAAATCATAGCAAAGGCAGAAGCTGACTTTGATGATGATGGAGAAGGAATTATTACAGATGCACGTTATACATATATCACAGACCTAGTAGCCAAGACTGTAACAAAGGGCAGGGTAGGTATGACATCTAGTGACAAGATAGATAAATTTGTTACAAACAGAATATTAGCCCTACCAATATTTGCTGCCATGATGTTCTTGATATACTATGTGGCAGTAACTGTTGTTGGTGGTCCAGTTACAGACTGGGTAAATGATGTATTCTTCGGTCAAATAGTTGGTGGTAATGTAGGTAATATGCTAGAGAGTGCAGGAGTGGCACCTTGGGTAAATAGCCTAGTTGTTGATGGTATCATAGGCGGTGTTGGTGGAGTACTTGGATTCCTGCCAATAATCTCAACACTTTACCTATTTATGGCTATCCTAGAGGATATAGGCTACATGTCAAGAATAGCCTTTATACTTGATAGGATCTTCCGTAAGTTTGGTCTATCTGGTAAGTCTTTCATACCTATCCTTATAGGTACAGGTTGTTCAGTACCAGGTATCATGGCGACTAGAACAATAGAAAATGACAATGATAGAAGGATGACTATAATGGTTGCATCTTTCATGCCATGCGGTGCTAAGACAGACATAATTGCCCTATTTGCAGCCTCAATATTTGCAGGCAGCAAGGGCTGGTGGTTCGCACCAGTTTGCTACTTTTCAGGTATATTAGCCGTTATAATCTCAGGCTTGATGTTAAAGAAGACTAAGCAGTTCGCAGGAGATCTAGCACCATTCGTAATGGAGCTACCAGAATACCATATGCCTCTTGCTTCAAATGTTCTAAGAACACTATGGGATAGGGTTAAGGCCTTCATAGTAAAGGCTGGTACTGTAATCCTAGTTGCAACAGTAGTAATCTGGTTCTTAAAGAATATATCTACTAGCTTTGAATTTGTTGCGTTCTCTGACAATAGTCATTCGCTCCTTGAAGCTATAGGTAGAACTCTAGCACCAATCTTTAGCCCTCTAGGCTTTGGTAACTGGGCAGCTACAGTTGCAACAGCTTCAGGTCTAATAGCCAAGGAAGTAGTAGTAGGTACATTGGGTGTTGTTGCTGGTGTAGGTGAAGTTGGCGCTGATAATGCAGGAGTAATAAGCTATGCAGCTACTTTATTTACAAGTGTATCTGCCCTAAGCTTCATGCTATTCAACCAGTTATGTATACCTTGTTTCGCAGCAGTTGGAGCACTTAGAGAAGAAATGAATAGTGCTAAGTGGACTTGGTTTGCTGTAGCCTATCAGTTAGGTTTTGCTTATGTAATAGCCTTGATTGTATATCAGTTTGGTAATGTACTTGTATTAGGTGCAGCTCCAACAATCTGGACAGGAATAGCAGGAGTTATATTTATAGCTATGATCTATGCTATGTTCAGAAAGCCAAAATTTGACAAAGTTGAAGCTAAAAGAGCTGTATCAGAAAATAACAAGTAGAGTATTTTTTGAAAGGAAGTGTAGCCATGAAGGGTACATCAATGGTATCAACATTAATAGTGTTGGCAGTAATTGCTGTAGCGGTAATTTTTGCTATCAAGAGAATAAGAACTAAGGGGTCTTGTAGTTGTGGACACGATGATGGCTGCGGTGGCGGTTGTTGCAGTAGTTCTTGCTCAACTAAGGAAAAAGAAAATTAAATTACAAGAAAAGTTTAATTAAAATCAAATATCCTTTTTTAAAAATATAAAAGATAGTGCCAGGGTAGGTTTACCCCAGCACTATCTTTTTATCTTATTCTAGCTTATGAATTAACTACTCACTTCACCTAGATAAAAAACGTCAATACAGTATATCCAATGAAATCACTAGTCTGTAATTATAGTATATCCAATGAAATTACTAGTTTGTAATTAATTACTTATCTCTCCATCGATATAAAAATTAAATAAGTTGTCGAATATACCAACAGGATAAGGACCTGTTTCTTCGATTGTTTTTCCTGTCTTAGGGTCCTTTTTATAAATAGTGAGAGAATAGACTCCTAATTTATTATATATAGGATTTCTTTCAATACTAACCATATCTATTTGTTGTATAGGTATTGTTATAGTATGGGAAGAAAAGATACCCTTTTTTATTATTAACTCATTAGTAGTTAGTTTCATCTTACGGCCTAGAATCTTGTATATACAAGCAAGTATAGTTAGTGGTATTGAAAATAAACTTATCCAATATTTTTCTAAAGGTATACCAATTAAGGTGAATATAGGAAAGAATATAAGGAAGAAAAGGGGACCGTAGTACTTTATAAGTTTAATATTTATAGTTGTATAGTCTGAGTATTCTTGACCTATATTGAAGTCAGGTATAAATCTACCTATAAAATCATCCAAATAATCATCCTTTATGTATAAGGCTAGAAGCCTATTTTCATTTTCCTCATTACCGTAGCCTATAGCATCTACACTCAGTTTAGTATAACCGAATATACGAGCAAATAACGATTTATTACAATTAACTGAAGAAATATTACTCACAGGTAGGGTAAAATCTTTTAGGTTAAACAAACCATACTTAATGTGAAGGTGGTCTGGGTACCTGATGACCTTAAAATTAAAACTATTATCTAACATATTGAAGATAGACTTCACTTGGCTAAGGTTGAGTAAGAAAAAAACAGAAAATCTTTTTGATACAAGCCCAATTACTATAAATAAAATGAACAAGGCTATGTTAAATGTTGGTATATCTAAAAGAATGTGTCTTATACAGTCTTTAGTAGTGAAGTTATAGGTATGAACCTGCATACCTTCAATAAGAGGTCTAACTCTTTCTTTTTCGTGGTTTTCAATATCATGATCATTTTTGTAGTTTTTAAGCTCTTGATCGTTTTTATAGTTTTCAAGCTCTTGATAGTTTTTGTAGTTTTCAAGCTCTTGATCATTTTTGTAGTTTTCAATATTTTGATCATTTTCGTGGTTTTCAACTTTTATCTCACTTGAATTTTCACTATGAAGGTTCAAGACTCTTTTGCTAGGATCTAGAACCCAGTCCTTTATAAATAAGGCATCTTTTTTTGAAAGATAAATCTTATAGTCCAGATCATTTGCAGTGGCAGATGAGTTTATATCTATAGTCAACAAGCTAATTCCCAATATATTATATACAAGACCAGAACGTATATTAATATTAGCTATATCTCTGAAATTGACTTCCTTATGGACTCTCATAAAAATTCCATGCCTAGAATAAAATAAGGAATTGTATTCAAGGTTCAAAGAGGAATTTTTCCATTCAATAAAGGTTCTTACAAAGGATATTATTATGATAATAGCAAGAAAAATAAAAACAAGACCTAAGGATCGATTCTTTATTAATGAAAGTAGCTTATCGAAACTAAGATACTTGTAAATATTTGTCCATAGTTGGTTTATACTAATGTTATTTCTATGCACATCAAATATAATATATAAGATGAACCAAACAATGAAGCCCATATTGATAAGGGGTCTCATCAGTATAAAAGGATGGTTTTTAAACTTCATATTTAGACCGCCCTTTCGTTAATTTTCTTTTTGAGATTTTCAACAAGAATATCAGCCTGGTCAAGAGGTATGTAGTCGATACTAGCAACGCCACCTGCAGTTGTAATACTTATATCTACAAGTTTAAAAAACTTATTTATAGGTCCAGTTACTATGTCTACTTGCTGCATTCTACGGATAGGTATAACTGTATGCTCAATAAAAAATATTCCCTTTATAATATCTATGCTTTCATCATTAATTCTATATAGGTACCTATGATAGCCTAGGCTAGGACTCAAGATGAGGTCTAACAAAAGGCAGGCAATTATTAGTCCACCGATACACTTATACCAAAAGTAGACCGCTTGTGGAATCTTAAATATGTGTAGGACCTGCCAAATTGAAACTAGGACAATAAGCCCTATACCAAGACCTATAATACTTCCGATTAACATACTGTACCGAGCTTTTGAAGGAAGTCTGTTATAATTTTCTTTGTTTATCATATATATTTTCTCCTTTATTATTTATTCTACTCTTAATAATCATATTATTAAAACTCTTACTATAGTTCCTACTTGCAATCACTATTAAAATTGTTACAATGATTCTTACTTGTTATGACTATTAAGATTCTTACTATAGTTCCTACTTGCCGTCACTATTAAAATTGTTACGATGATTCCTACTTGTCATCACTATTAAAATGCTTACTACGATTTCTACTTGCTATCGCTATCAATAAAGTTATTTCCACGTATTGTAGGCAGGTCAAGTTTGAAGTGAGCTGACAGGAATCTTATCAAAAAGACTACTGATGTACCAACCAACATAGCTATACTTTCGCCGCTTATATCCCATAGATATATACAGATGATTGCTCCAAGTATAGAAGCAGATGCGTATATATGTTTGATAAAAATATAGGGTTTGTCGCCAGCCATAATATCCCTGACCAATCCGCCGCCGACACCGGTAACAACACCAACTAGGACTAATAGGAAGAATCCGGGTGAATCGAGTCTATGATAGGCAGAGTTAATACCAACAACTGTAAACAAACCCAAACCTATAGAATCAGATACTAATAAGAGATTATTATATACAAGTTTAAACTCATACTTTATTGGTCTATCTTGATACACATAGGCGATTCCAAATACTAGTAAAGATGTCATTATAGACACCTTAGCATATATAGTATCTTGAACACTAGAAGGTGGGATGGCGCCTATTATAACATCCCTAATTATACCACCACCTATAGCAGTTGTAAGACCTAAAACGATTACCCCGAGTATATCCATTTGTTTCTTTATAGCAAGAGCTGAACCGGATACAGCAAATGCTATAGTTCCAACTATTTCTATTATAAAAATCAACAAAATACTTCCTCCTACATTTACTAAATTGATATATCTAATTATTAGTCTATATTAATATACATAAAGTTACGTTAATATGCACAAAGTTACGTTAATATGCACAAAGTTGCATTAATATACATAAAGTTGCATTAATATGCACAAAGTTGAGTTAATATACACAAATTCACACTAATATGCACAAAGTTATATTAAGATGAACAAATTTGTATTAATCTAGACTTAGTATTTTTATTTCAAGAAAAGCCTTATATTATCTAGATAATAAGAGCATATTTTAGTTAATAAAAGGCAAAAATTTGTAATATAATATTTTTCTATACCAGTTCCATATACTTTAGTATAAATATCCAAAAAGTAAATGTAACTGATGAAAAAAGTGTAGTCATAACCACAATATTAGACATTAATACATAGTCATTATCCATAGCCTTGGACATTATATAGCCAGAAATAGCTGACGGAGCACCCAACATTACCAAAATAGCTATCAGTGCAGACCCCCTAAAACCCATGTATATAGCAATAGGTAGGATAGCCAAAGGCAGTAGAACCAACTTGATGCTAGTTGCCACTGTTGACAACTTGAATTTAGCAGTCAGATCGCTCATCTTAAAATCTGCACCTATTGATATTAGCATTAGGGGAACTGCCATAGAACCAACTGATGTTAAGCTTTTGTCCAAGATAGGAGGGAGTTTTATACCCAGTATACAAAATGGAAAGCCTATTAAGATACCCCTAATAAGAGGATTTTTGAAAATAGACTTAATAATCTCCATATAGTTGATTTTAGTCCTATCTCCCATGAGAAATTTCTTGGAAGATATGGTAAGGATTATTACTGAATAGGCATTAAACAGTGGTACGGCAGCTAATATCATCAAGGGGATCATCCCTGCATCACCATATATATTAGTCACAAAGGGTATTCCTAATATAGCAGCACTACCTCTAACAGAACCTTGGGCAAAAGAGCCAACCATTGTCTTATCCTTGAGAAATATCCTACTGATAAAATAGACAAAAAAGAACATGACCGTTGTAGATATCATACAAAAGATAATAAAGATCATATCCATATCCTTGTTAATATCCATCTTGGCTATATCTAAAAAAAGCACGATAGGCAGGGCATACTTAAAAGCCATCCTATCAGAAATTCTCGTCCATTCTTCATTAATTATACCAACCCTCATAAAAAATTTGCCCACTAGGATAACTAGAAAGACAGGAATGGTAGAGTTTAGGGCAAAAATAAAACTACTCAAAATAAACATCTCCTTTACATACTAAGTATACAAAAACGGTATGTAAATTACAACTTTTTTAGTGTGATATTTAGGTATAGTTTTTAATAAAATTAAAATGAGAGGAACTAGCTATATATTGTAAGTATGATAAAAAATAAAAATATGATAGAGATGATTTATAATAATAGTATAAAAAGTACATATAATAATATTTTGCAAATATGATTTGATATGTAATATTTCTACACTAAAGATATCTAATTAAGTAAAAAGCAGAAAAACATAGGGTAGGTTGACTGATTTTTGTTGAAATATGAGATTTTATAGAGTATAATAAGACTGTAAAATATTTGAAATATAGAAAATAAAAAACAAGAGAGAGTGTAATTAATAGAGGGAGAGTGTAATTAATATGAGAAAACAATTCAAAAAAAGATCATATGACAGTGTACAGAGGTTTTCTTTGAGAAAATTCTCGACGGGGGTAGCATCTGTATTGCTGGCAACTATGTTTGTAGGATTTATGAATCATGGTTCTAGTGTTAATGCGCAAGAAGGTACTATTACTTCAACAGAATCTAAAGTTGAAAATATAGAACAAGATCAAAGTACCAAACCAAAAGAGAAACCTGTGTCACCAAAAGAAGAAACTAAAGAAACTGTGGCAGTTACAGGTGGTACACTTGCTGATAATGGCGAAGGAAGAGCTACTGATATAGGTGGTACACTTGCTGATAATGGCAAAGTAAGAGCTACTGATATAGGTGGTACGCTTGCTGATAATGGCGAAGGAAGAGTTACTGATATAGGTGGTACTGAAAAAAACATAAATACAGACGCATTAAAACAATTATTAGATTCAATAAATGGTATTAGTCGAACTAACCTGCCAGAGGAATTTAAAAATAGCGTTGAAGATAAACTTAAAAATGCAAGGATGGTTCTTTCAAATCCTAAAGATCAAAATGAAGTAGACAAGCAAGTAAGTATACTAACAGACTTAAAACAAGCATTGGAAAATGCTAATAAACCAAAAAGAAGAGGTAGACGTGCTGATCAAGAATTGACTGATGTTCAAATTGGGCTTAGAAGCGGAAAACCTATTGTCTATGGTATATCTGGCGGAGAAGATATTTTTGGTAATATGGTGCAAGTTAAAATAACTTCAGTAAGTGATAATATTACTGGTATCACAGTAGAAAAAAATGGGTTTCCTTTAACAGAAAGCATAAGTGGAAAAAATACAAAAAATGCTACTGTAAACTTTACAGGCAAGGCACCTGCAAGTGGAAACTGGAAGATAAAAGTAACTGTTACAACAATAAAAGGAAGCAAGAATTTTGAATTCGCATATTATTCTCCATTAAAAGCTCCAACAATTGAAACGGCTCCAGAAGATATAAGAAAAGCCATAAAAGAAGGTAATAAAAAACCAGATATTAGAGTTAAGGTTCAAGAAACACCAAATACTAATGTTGCTGGAGCAACATTAAAAGTATATTTAGTAGATAATGGAGGCTTTAGCAACAATGGTGGTTGGGGACCTGGTAATCCTTATGGACTAAGTATTCTTGCTAGTAAAGAGGTAGATGAAAATGGATATGCAAATATTACAACAACTGACTATGTAAGAGAAATTGGTACTAGGAATATAAAGGCACTAACAGTAGTTGAATTAGCAACAAAAAATGAGACAGAACCAGGTGAAAGAGGGTCAAATTTTAGTAAAGAAATAAAAGTTGTAGCAGAAGTTGATAAAACTGCAGCGTTAGAGGCAATAGATGCTGAAGTAACAAAACAAAATGGAGTAATTGATGGAAATAAAGGCTTGACAAGTGATGAAGCAACAGCTCTGAAAAAAGCAGTATCAGATGCAGCAACAGCGGCAAAAAATAACATAAATGCAGCAGATACAGACGAAAAGGTAAAAAACGCTAAAAATGATGGAATTACAGCTATAGGAAACGCAGCAGCCCAACCAGCGAAAACAAAGAAAGTGGAAGCAATAGAAGCTGTAAATGCTAAATCAGAAGAAAAGACGAGAGAAGTTGAAGCTAGTAATTCCTTAACAACAGAAGAAAAGACAGCAATAAAGACTAAGATAACAGGAGAAGCAGAAAAGGCTATCAACAAGATAAGAGAAGAAGCAACAAACACAAATCAACTAGTAGATGAAGCGAAAAATGCTGGAATAGAAGCAATCAATACAGCATCAGCCCCACCAGCGAAAACAAAGAAAGTGGAAGCAATGGAAGCTGTAAATGCTAAATCAGAAGAAAAGACGAGAGAAGTTGAAGCTAGTCATGCCTTAACAACAGAAGAAAAGACAGCGATAAAGGCTAAGATAACAGAAGAAACAGAAAAGGCTATCAACAAGATAAGAGAAGAAGCAACAAACACAAATCAACTAGT
>CAUQSL010000027.1:0-15700 GCA_963520775.1 uncultured Peptostreptococcus sp. | reverse complement strand
ATGCTGTCGCATAAATTTCGGATTTTATTCATCAACGCTAGTTGACAAAGAACCTATTTATATACGTCATTATTTTTATTATAGAAGAATTTAATTATAATCGGATTCTGCAATCTATGCAATTAAAATTTATAGAAAATTTTATTAATTTATTATCTATATAAAAAAATACTGATTAATAATTTTCAACTCATACAAAAATATATTTATTTATAATCTGTAATTTATACAAATATAAATGGATCTACATTGGCCTCACTTATAATTATTTCTGCATCGTCAACTATTGACTTTATATATTTATAAATAGAATCCGAAAATATATGCTCTGTTCCATAGTGGCCCAGGTCAAGAATTGACATACCAAGATCTAGGGCATCCATAGCCTGATGATATTTTAGGTCTCCTGTGATTAAAAGATCACAACCCTTTTTCTTTGCTAATTCATAATACTCTGCTCCACTACCAGTTACTACAGCAACTTTTGTAACCTTAAGATCAGTATTTCCAACATATCTTGCGTGTTTTATATTCAGTGTATTCTTTAATATATCTATTAGATCAGCAATTTTTATACTCTTCTCTAAATATCCAACCCTACCAAGTCCATACTCTTGACCATCCATATAAGATTCCAAACTAGAGTCTATCTCCAAAATATCTCTATCACTTACTCCTAATAGGTCAAAAAAGTAGTCATTTAGACCCTTATTAGCCAAATCATAAGATGTATGCATACAATATCCACTTATATTATTTCTTATCATCTTGTAAATTAGCCTTCCTTTTGTTGAATCTGTATCAATTTTATTTATTTTTGAAAATAAAAAAGGGTGGTGTGATATTATAAGGTCTACGCCTTTATCGATTGCCTCATCCACAGTCCTATCATTTATCTCAAGAGACAACATAACCTTTCTAATCTCCTGGTCCAAATCTCCTAAATTCAAACTTGAATTATCCCAACTATACTGGATTTCTTCAGGATATTCTTCTCTTATTTTTTCAAGCAAACGTCTTAATTTCATAATATTTCTCCTGGTAACTTATATCCTAACACTCAATATTATACATTTTTTCTAATTTTTCTATCTTACTTTCAATTGTTTTTTTCCTTTCCAAAACAGACATACTCTCACCATTAGAAACTATACTTTCTTCAAGTTTTTTTAGTATATTTCTATTCTCTCCTAACTTCTTATCTAGAAAGTCGTTAAGAAGTGGATCCTTTTTATCTATCAGTTTTTTAGGAACTTCATAATATATTTCATCAATATTCTTTGTTAAGCCACTATACTCAACAACCATTATTTCATAAATCCTAAAATCCTCTTTTACAAGATACTCGTCAACTATTGAAAAACCTCTTGTATTCAGATATTTTCTAAGCTCACCCTGGGCCTGCATTGGTTGAAGTACTAACTTATCTAATTTTTTACATAAATCTATTTTTTTCTCTATTAAATCTGATATTAAGATTCCACCCATACCAGCTATTATAACCTGGTCAACTTCACCTTCTTTTAGGATTTCTAGACCACTCCCCAACCTTAAGTCTACTTTATCTATAAGTCCATGTGATTCAACTTCTCTACTAGCATTCTCCAAGGGTCCCCTATTTATATCAGCCAAAATGGCATAATTTATTTTTTCCCTAATCAGTAACTCAATTGGTATATATCCATGATCTGTACCAATATCAGCTATTACACTCGTTGAGTCAACCAAGTCTATTATTTTTTCCAACCTAGCACTTAACTTCATAAATAACCTCTCTATCCTAATATAAAAAGGAATGCAAAATAACTTAATAACTTAAGATTAACCTGCATCCCATAATTTTAATAAAAACTAAAAGTATATAAAAACTTTAACCTAGTCTAAAAAATCTCTTAATTTTTTAGACCTACTAGGATGTCTTAGTTTCCTTAAGGCCTTAGCCTCAATCTGTCTAATTCTCTCTCTAGTTACATCAAACTCTTTACCTACTTCTTCAAGAGTCCTTGCCCTTCCATCTTCTAGCCCAAATCTTAACTTTAATACATTTTGTTCCCTGTCATTTAAGGTACTTAAAACCTCTTCAATTTGTTCTTTTAACAAGGAGTATGCAGCTGCCTCTGCTGGTGCTGGAGCATCTTCGTCAGGTATAAAATCTCCTAGATGACTATCTTCTTCCTCACCTATTGGAGTTTCTAAGGATACTGGGTCCTGGGCTATTTTCATAATATCTCTAACCTTTTCTTCCGTCATATTCATTTGCTTAGCTATCTCTTCAGGCTTAGGATCCCTACCTAATTCTTGTAAAAGCTGCCTTGACACCCTTATCAATTTATTGATAGTTTCTACCATATGAACTGGTATCCTAATAGTCCTTGCTTGATCAGCTATTGCCCTTGTAATAGCCTGTCTAATCCACCATGTAGCGTATGTTGAAAACTTATAGCCTTTTTTATAGTCAAACTTTTCTACTGCTTTTATTAGCCCCATATTACCTTCTTGAATTAAGTCAAGAAAAAGCATTCCCCTTCCAACATATCTCTTAGCTATACTTACAACGAGTCTTAAATTAGACTCAACTAGCTTTTGCTTGGCAAATTCATCACCCTCTGCCATTCTTTTAGCAAATTCAACCTCTTCATGTGCCTTTAATAGTGGTATTTTACCAATTTCCTTTAGGTACATCCTTACCGGGTCATCTATGCTTATCCCCTTTGGTACTGTTATATCGACAGATTCCGTAGAATCTTCTATGCCTGACTCTTTTTCACTATCTCCATCTAAAAGTTGTATATCAAAGTCATCTGTTTTATTTAAATCTATGTCAGACTTAACTTCCTTATCATCTATAACTTCTATCCCAAGATTCCCTAGTGTCTCGTATAAATTTTCTGCTACACCCTTATCCATATCACTATCTTGAAAGGCTTCCATAATATCAATTAGTGTCACAGTGCCATTTTTTTTACCTTTTTCAAAAAGTTTTTTCTGAGCCTCCTTATTTATAGTTAACTCATTATTTTTATCTGTCATAACTAATCCTCCCGCCTACAGTGATTTTTTTTGTTTTCAGCTACTATGTCTAACGCAATCTTCATAATCTCTAAGTCAACTTCTTCAGCTTCCTTACTATTATCATCTATTGTTTTTCTTCTATTTTCCAGCTGCTTCTGTTTTTTTAGTAGCTTATCTATCTTAACTTGCTTATTCTTTTCTAATAAACTCATAATTAACTTATCTATTTCAATAATATTATATAAGTCTACACCGCTTAGATTTACCTTACTTAATCTATTTAGATAATCTAAGCTAATACTTTCATCAAAAATATCTTCGTTTCTTATTATTCCCTCTACATCAAATTTTAAAACCTTAGAATAGATAATTTTACTATTATTATCAGTAAGGTCATCTTCACTTAGTTTAAATCTGGCAATTTCTCTTGCCTTTTCGCTCTTCATAATTGCCGAAATTAAGTTCATCTCTACAAAAGAGTTTGGATCTTCAACCTCCCTAGGTTTTTTTATGTTTAATGACACTCTGTCAGTATTATTATATTTTTTTGTATAATCATTTTTATATACGCTTTTCTTACCATTCATCTCATTTTTAATTATTTCAGCATTCGTAGCTGTCATTTTAGATAGAATATTAATATAATAGTCTTGCTCAATTGGACTTTTAATATTTCTCACTATTTTTACAGCCTCTATTAAATACTTCATAGAGTCTTTTCTATCATCAAGATTATAATCTTTTGATAAAATATTTAGCTTGAATCTATTAGATTCTATA
This sequence comes from uncultured Peptostreptococcus sp., assembly GCA_963520775.1. Taxonomy (GTDB): domain Bacteria; phylum Bacillota; class Clostridia; order Peptostreptococcales; family Peptostreptococcaceae; genus Peptostreptococcus. The sequence continues at coordinate 11,908 of CAUQSL010000027.1, read as the reverse complement.
GCATTTTCAATGGCATTATACATCTCTGTCATTCCATGTTCTCTAATAAACTCATCTGGATCTTTACTGTTTCCTAAATCAAGTATCCTTACAGAAAGTCCGTGCTTTTCTAAAATATCAATTGCCCTCATACTTGCATTTATACCTGCTTGATCAGAATCATATGATAAGACTAAGGTGTCTGCATATCTGCTAATTAGTTCAGCCTGCTCATCTGTAAGTGCAGTCCCTAAGGTTGCTACAGTGTTTTTTATGCCAAACTGATATAGGGAAATTAAATCCATATACCCTTCTACAAGTATCAGTTTTTTTTGATTACCTATGTGCTTCCTCGCAAAATTCAACCCGTATAAATTATACCTTTTATTAAATATCTCAGAATCAGGTGAATTTAAATATTTAGGTTGCCCATCATCTATCACTCTGCCACCAAAACCTATAACCTTACCCCTATAATCAAATATGGGAAACATCACCCTATTCCTAAATTTATCGAATATCTTATCAGACTTTGAACTCTTACTTAATAAACCTGACTCTAATATATCATGTTCACCATAACCTTTAGAAACTAAATGATTTTTTAAAAGGTCCCATGAATCATATGCATATCCAAGTCCAAAATTTTTTATTGTCCTAAGATCCAAACCTCTCTTTTTCAAGTAGTTAAGAGCCGGATTCTCATCTTTTATCAAGTTTGAATAATAAAACCTTGCTGCTTCAATATGTATAGATTGAAATTTATTAATTCTTTCTAATTTTAATTTAGTATCATGATCTATATTATTATTAATTTCTATTCCACATCTGTTAGCTAAAAAACGCACTGCGTCCATAAAGTCAAGATTTTCTGTCTTCATTATAAACGAAATTACATCTCCACCTTCTCCACATCCAAAACACCTATATATTTGTTTTGATGTATTTACATGAAAGGATGGTGTCTTCTCATTATGAAAAGGGCACAAACCTTTATAATTCGCACCTGCTGGTTGTAGCTTAACATAATCAGATATAATCTCTGCTATATCACTCCTATATTTAACTTCATCTATAATTTCTTTCATATCTTTCATTAATTCATAACCTCATCTATAAACGCTAATATTTCATTATTGCACGAAAAAAAATAATTGTCAATACTTTATTAATATATGTATTCGACAAATCGTATTAATATCCTTTATTTGAGAAATCAAAAAGGATATCCATACGGGATATCCTTGCAATTAATTTATAACATAGCTGATATAATATCTTCAAACGACTTATCAAATATTGATGGCTTATCTTCTTTCCAAGTACCTTGATATATCGGTTCTCCGTTTAAGTAAAAAGTTCCTTCTCCATGTTTTTCTCCATCCTTAAACTCACCTTCATACCATTTATTTCTATTCCAAATGTACTTTCCTTTACCATGAATATGACCCATCTTCCATTCTCCGTCGTATATCAGTTCACCTTTTGAATTAAAACATGACCCATTCCCATCCATCTTACCGTCTCTGAAGTTACCAATAAATATATATCCATCATTCCAAGTATATATACCTAAACCTTCCTTTCTGCCATCTATCCAATTACCCAGATATTCGTCTCCATTTTTATATTTCAGGCGTCCAATTCCGTTACTCTTATTTGACTTGAAATTACCGATATATTCATTTCCATTAGAAAATGTAAATGACCCTCTACCCTCTCTCACGCCATTAGAAAAGTTACCGATATACTCTGTATTTATATTTGACTCATCATCAGGATCTGGTTGGAAAATATAAGATCCTATTCCAATCATCTTTCCATCCAACAGTCTACCTATATACATATCACCATTAGAAAATTTATATATCTGAACCATATCATTTTCTTTAGCAAGATTCAACCTATCTTCTTCACTGTCTTCAATAAAACCTACTACATCTGCTAAATTTTCATTTTTTGCAAACTCTTCCTTTTGTCTTTCAATATATGTTTCATTAGCCTTACTTGCCGCCAACTTCTCTTTTATAGTATCAGAAGGTTCTCCTAACATCACTTTTTCTAATTCATATACCTCTTGGTCGCTTGCTAATATACCCTTCTTCAAAGCATTACTTTTCTTTATTTTAAATAACTTTAAATTTTTTCTTATTTCATCAATTTCATTTATATAGCTTGTATATAGTTCTACATAATTATTCGATATACTCAAACTAATCCCTCCGTTCAATAGTAAGATATATTAATTATATAATATTACACGCCTATATGTCTATACATTTCACCTATTAAAAAGAGTTATCGGTTTATTAAAGTCCATTATAAGGACATTAATTAGTCCACAAATTCAAAGATATTATAAATCTTTAGACTTAAACCCCCTACCTTTAACTTCTGTAATATCATTAATGGTAATAAATGCTCTAGAATCAATCCTAAACGCTATTTCCTTAATTTTTGGGATCTCATTAGATGATACTATTGTATAAATCAATTTTTTACTATCACCCGTATATGCACCTTCTGCATGTATAAATGTTACACCCCTAATCATGGCCTTCATTATATCCTCCGCTATTAAATCCGGCTTATCTGATATAATAATCAGTGACTTTTGATAGTTCATAGCGTCCTTTATAAATCCAAGTGCTAAGGAACTGATATAAAAACCAATTAGGGTATATAATCCTAATTTAAGACTAAATAAGATGCTACCTACTAAAACTACGACCACATTAAAAGCAAAACTTGTATCCTTAATTTCTATATTTTTCTTGATTTTTAATATAGCTGAAATTATATCAGTGCCTCCTGTAGATGCTTTAGCCCTAAACACAAGACCTATCCCTATGCCATTTAAAAAACCTCCAAATATAGTCTGTAAAAAAATGTCATTTATGGGTATTCTATGACCGATATCCTGAGTTAAACCTAATATCAGTGAATATATAATCATATTAGTTAAACTAAGCATACAAAATTCTCTTTTTAAGTATATGAAACCTAATAAAAATATAGGTATATTTAGTAAAAAAGTCCCTATCCCGACATTAACTCCTGTTAAATAATTTATAGCAGTAGCAAATCCTGTAACTCCTCCACTCAAAAGATGGGCCTGTCTCAAAAATCCGTTGACGCCTACAGCTGATATACTTAAACCTATGACCATAGTAGCAAATCTCAAAGAAGGGTGCTCACTAAACCTATCTCTAACCTGACTCATTATTTTCCCCCTAGTCTACCTTTAATGTTGTAGCTCTGTCAATTTTTTCTTATTACCTTCTAATACGCCAAGAACTTCTCCTATGTCCAGATTAGCAATAGAATCAATGAATTTATCAAGCCTGGAAATTTCATTCTTCAATTTTTTTTCTAAATCTAATTTATTTGCATTTGAAGAAAAATCTAAAAATTCTCCAGAGTATATCATATATATAGATGCCTGCTCTAATAACTCAATAGATAAGTTCTTGAAATACTTTTCTAATTCTAAATTATTTTCCATTCTTGCACTCTTTGCCATTGCTGATGATACAGCTGCCAACTTTGAAGTATTTTCAATAAGTTGTCTCAATATTTTTATAGAAGTATCATCCAACTCATCTAACATTGTATATGAAATCTGATTTATACTATCTATCTGGTCCATCTCAACAAATACACTTTTATCATATGCACATACTGGACATACATCAGGTGCTTCTTCACCTATATGAATATAACCACATTCTTTACACTTAAATCGTTTCATTTCAACACCTCTCATTTCAAGTGGTTCAATATTATATTTATATATCTAAATTACAATATAATATACATATCTAAATTATAATATAATATATATTCTAACTTGTCTATATTCTGAAAAAAAATTATGAACTTTTTGTGCTTTGTAAATATATTTACTAAAATGTCTCCTTTTAAAATTTCCATTTATGTAGTAAAATATAAAGACAGGGGGTGTCTTATGAAAAAAGAAAAACAATACTATATTAACTATAGCAGATCCAGTTACAAAAAACGGGATATACATTTTCCAAAAAGAAAAAAAAGACCTGGATTTAATGCAAAAAAAATACTTTTAATCCTTATAGTAATAGCATCTATAGTAGGTTGTCTAAAGCTGATAAATGCATATAGAAGCAATGAGCAAGCGGAAAATAAAATAAGAATTGAAAAAAACAATGTACAGGTGGACAATAAGAAAAAAACTCTAGTTATTGGTCAAAAAGAAGAAGCAAAGAAAATTTACGGCGTAGATGCTCAAAAAGTATGGAATGCCTTAAACACTTATGATTATGATAACGGTGGAAAAAAACAAGTTTTTTTAACATTTGATGATGGTCCTTCATTAACAAATACACCTAGTATTCTTAAGACTTTAAAAGAAAACAATGTCAAGGCAACTTTTTTTGTTATAGGAAAGTCTTTAGCTATGAACGGTGCTGCTGACCTTCTAAAACAAGAATACAATGAAGGCATGGCAATAGCTAACCACTCATATTCACATGACTACAATTTCCTATATCCAGGAAGAGTTCTAAACATGGCAAATTATACATCAGACTTTAATAAAAACGCTCAATTAATAAAAAAGAGTCTTGGTTTTAATTTTGAAACTAGGGTTTATAGGTGTCCAGGTGGACAAATATCATGGCAAAAGACAGAACCACTTAATGAGTACTTGATTAAAAATAATAGAGCCTCTATTGACTGGAATGCTCTTAATGCAGATGCAGAAGGTCCTAAGAAAGACGCTGAGCAGCTATATCAACATGCAGTTGAAACAAGTAAGGGGAAAAATCTTGTGGTACTACTAATGCATGATACCTATGGCAAGGAAGAAACTGCTAAAGCCTTAGATAAAATAATAAAATATTTTAAGTCATCTGGTTATGAATTTAAAACTCTTTACTAGACTATTAATAATTATTAATACATAAAAACTAAGGAGATAGAATCTATATACATAGAATTCTATCTCCTTTTCATTGGAATTAATTGAAAAATGAGTTTATAAAAGCTATTATCTTGTCCAATATTCCCGATTTTTCTGCCTCTTTCGCTATATCACCAGCAACCTTCTTAGCCTGATCTAGTCCAGCTTCCGTAGTACTTACTACTGCATCCTTAGATAGTTTTGAGTCATCAAATTTATTAAAAAACTGGCTAGCATTCTTACTATTTGCAACCCATGATGATGCCTTATCTATTAGGCCACTTGACTCAATTTTTTCTCCTGCCTTACCCAAATTATTTTTAATATTCGAACTAACCTTGTTTAAGGTATCCTTTAAATCATTATAGTTATAATTTTGCTTACCTATATCTTTCATAAGATTAACTATTATATTAATGTCACCAGTATTTAATGTTACATTATAATTGTCTGCTACTTTTTTGACTGTATCTTGTATGTCTTTTTCGGAATTAATATTATTTTTTATTACTTCTTTCTTGGTATCATTAATAATGCCTGCAGCCTTGTCCTTACCTAAATTTTCTGCTAGGTTACCTGTTGTTACAAGTTCCTTATTAGCCAATTTTTTCTTATCTTCTGTCAACTTTTCTCCAGACGATTTCTCAAATGCTATGGTAATTCCTGTAAGTGCTCCTGTACCACTGACAGGAAATGGCGCTGCTGCTACTACATTTGCATTTTCAATACCTGCCGTTGCCAGTGTAGAAGCTATCATTGAACTTGTGACCCAAGTAATATTTGAAGTCTTTACATTTATACCACCACTAGCAGTCGGTTCTACATATGATGATGACATTGTAACTCTACCTATCTGAGCCTCAGGAGCAATCCCCCCCAAGTATTTTCTCTCTTGCTGGTTATTTACATATATTACAGTAGAGTTTGATTCATCTACTCCAAAATAGTTTAAAATAGCCTTCTTTTGGTTTGAATTTAAATTAGCTCCTAGTGTTACTACTCGTCCTAAGTCAGCTAATGAATAAGCTGTAAAAGATACGAGGATAGTCATAGCAACCAAACTAATTCCTAACCTTTTTATTATACTTTCCTTAAGATTCTTTTTTAGTACTCTCATTTCATACCTCCATACAGGATATATTTCTGTTTATTTACCTGTACTACGAGGATATCTCTATTTACTTAATTTTACCTTTAAGCTCATAAATTATAGACTTTAATCATCTAGAATGCTATAATATAGTTGATATTAAGAATATTAGATATAGATATAATATTCTTAATATAATTTAATGTGGTATATGAAAGGAGAAATATATGTCAAAAGAATTAGTTAAAGATAGAGTGGTTGAGTATTTGATACAAGAACTAGGTGTACCTGAAAATATGGTTGAAATTGATACACCCCTGTCTGAATATGAAGAGGGAGTAGAAGGTACTATAGATATCACTGTAACTGCCGAAGATGAAGTGGGCGATCTTTTACCACTTATGATTGTCCTATGTATAGATGATGATATTGAGCTTACAGAGAGCCTAGTAGAAAGTAAGATGGACTTTCTAGAACTAATTGACGAAACTACACATGTCGGTAGGATGATTCTTACTAACGGTGACCAGATGATGTATGCTGATTGGAACGGTACAGAGTTAGAAGATGAAGAAGCCCTTCCTACTTATTCTCAGATGTTAGAAGAGTATAAGGCTAATGAGAGAGAATATAATGAGTATATAGCGGCCCATCCAGAATATGAAGAGGAACATAAGCATTAAATAAAAAAAAAGAGGTTATATAACCTCTTTTTTTATTTAATGCTTTTATTATAGTTTACTTGTATTAGAAAGAAGCAATTATAGCACCATTGAATTTTTCTTCAATGTATTTCTTAACTTCTGGTGATGTAAGAGCCTTTGAAAGTGCTTTTATCTTTTCACTTTCCTTGTCTTCTTTTCTAACAGCTAGGATATTAGCATATGGAGAATCTGTTGATTCTATTGCAATTGAGTCCTTAGTTGGGTTTAATTTTGCCTGTAAAGCGTAGTTAGAGTTGATAACAGCTAGATCTGCATCCTTAAGAGCAGTTGGTAACTGTTCAGCAGCTAATTCCTTAATTTCTACCTTCTTTGGATTTTCAGTAATATCATTCTTTGTTAATAGGTCTTTATCAGCAACCTTAATTAAACCTTCCTTAGCAAGTAACTTAAGAGCTCTTGATTCATTTGTAGCATCATTAGGAACTGCAACTGTAGCACCTTCCTTTACATCAGCAACCTTCTTAACTGAATTTGAATATACACCCATTGGTTCTAAGTGAACCTTTACTGTATAAGCTATATCAGTCTTATTCTTTGCATTATACTCATCAAGGTATGGTACATGCTGATAGTAGTTTGCATCTAAAGATTTTTCAGTTAGACCCTTGTTAGGTAATACATAATCATTAAATACCTTTACATTTAACTTATAACCATCCTTTTCAAGAAGTGGCTTAACTACCTCATTTAAAATCTGAGCGTGTGGATTAGGTGTAGCACCTACTGTGATAGTCTTGTCATCACCTGAAGATGCGCTCTTACCTGCATCTTTGTTTGTTCCACAAGCAACTAGACCTAATGATAATACTGCTACTGCAGCTAGTGATAATAATTTTTTTGCTTTCATACTAAAATACCTCCTAAAATTTTATTTTTTTTATTTATTAATATTACAGTACTATTCATTTATCTTAAATAATACTAGTTAATATTCTACTACTTTAACTTCTTGTATAAAAAGTCACCTAAATTTTGAATAATCTGTACCAGTACTACTAGAGCTATTACTGTAAATATCATGACATTCTTATCGAACTGCTGGTATCCATATACAATTGCTACGTTACCAAGACCGCCTGCCCCTACTGCACCAGCTATTGCTGTGTAGCCAAGTACTGATATTATAGTTAGAGTTACACCCAATACTATAGATGGCACAGATTCTTTTACCATAACCTTGAAAATAATCTGCACATTAGTTGCCCCAAATGATTTTGCAGCTTCTATAAGCCCTTTATCAACTTCATTTAAAGAAGATTCTATCAACCTAGCCATAAATGGTGCAGTTCCAACTGTTATTGGCACTATAGCCGCTGTGTTACCTATGCTTGTACCTACAACTAACCTAGTAAAACCACTAATAGCTACAATTAATATTATAAATGGGAAGGACCTAAATACATTCACTATTAGTCCTAAAGTGTTATAGATCCCCTTATTTGGCCTCAAACCATCTTCTTTTGTAATTACCAATATAATTGCTATAATAAAACCTAATATTGATGCTATCAAGGTTGGAACAATTATCATATAAATAGTTTCAATGAAAGCAGTAGGGAATAATGTTGTCATATAATCTTTAAAGCTCATTTTCTACCTCCTGCCATCTCATACCGTGATCAGTAAGATATTTTTCAACATCTCCTAATCTTTCTCTTGGAACATTAATTATTAAAGATCCAAGAATATTTTCTCCAAACTTTTCTAATTTACCATATATTATGGATACATCTATAGAAAGTTCTCTAGCCATACCTGTTATTACAGGATCATTAGACCTATCATTAGTAAATAGAAGTTTTAAGTTACATCCACTAGGTAGGACGATATTTTCTTCTCCAAGCAATTTTCTCAAAGGCTTGTTGTTTTTTAAGAATATTTCTTGTGTATCACCAACTTCCAGAACCTTTCCACCATCCATAATAGCCGTTCTTGTACAAATTTGTTTTATAACTTCCATCTGGTGAGTAACTATAACTATTGTTATGCCTAGCTTTTGATTGATTTCTTGTAAAAGTTCTAGAATAGACTTTGTTGTCTTTGGATCTAAAGCTGATGTCGCTTCATCACAAAGTAAGACTGATGGGTTCATAGTCAATGCCCTAGCTATTGCCACCCTCTGTTTTTGTCCACCACTAAGATTTTTAGGCTTCACATCCTTCTTATCTAAGATACCAACTAAATCTAATAACTCTTCAACCCTAGCCTTAATTTCTTCTCTCGAGTATTTAAAACACTCCATAGGCAAGGCAACATTTTCAAAAACAGTTTTTCTTTCCAAAAGTGAAAAATGCTGAAATATCATGCCAATATTTTTTCTAGCTTCTCTTAATGATCTATCATCTAAACTAGCTATGTCTTGACCATTTACATATATTGATCCTGAGTCAAAATTTTCTAACCTATTAATACATCTTAGTATAGTGGACTTACCTGCCCCACTATGACCAATGATACCAAAGATTTCGCCATCATTTATTTTTAAGTCTATGTCTGTCAAAACTTGGTTTTTACCATAAAACTTATTGACATCTTTTATTTGAATCATATATAGTCTCCTTTCTTTGAATATTTGTATAATAAAAATGCCTGAGTAGAATTTACCCAGACTTGGAAATACTACTCATCTTTCGGTATACACCGCTGGATTTAGCACCTTAACATTGTTAGGTTGCCGGGCTTCACTGGGCCAGTCCCTCCGCCACTCTCGATAAGAGATTTAATATTCTGTTATGTAACTATAATAAATGATTTATTAGAATTTGTCAACTAAAATTCTGATATTTTTAAAGTTATTATTTTGGCAATCAATTTATTATTTAAAAGAGAATCTATATAAGCTAATTAAATAAAAGATATAAGCTTATATAGATTATATATTATTACTAGCAAAATTATAGCTATTATTAGTAAATCTATTCTAAAGGCTCGTTTTTTATCTAATTGCTTATCCTCTTTCATAGACCTAAACATAGAATATAACATAATAGATAAACCAAAAATATTAACTAATACCGATGATACTTGATTTGCCAAATATCTTGAATATATAATTACCAAAAAACCAACACCAAGTAAAAAGGTATTATTAGACATAGGTGATTTATCTTTTTCAACATTACTTTTCTTACTCTTATCCTGTTTTTTATAGTATGGTTTATTTTTCTTAGATGAACTGTTAGTCATATTACCCTCCATTTAACACATATTTTCGTAAGTTATCCACTTGCCACTATAATTCAATTATAGTTTAGCTCCTTAAAATTTTCAAGATTATACTTATGCTAATTATCTTTATGCTAGCATATGATTATAATCTAACTGATAATAAGCTAATTTATAGATTTCTTTCATCGTTTTAAGTTTTATTTCATCAAATTATATATATTAATTTGTATTCTATATTACAAGTTTTTGTATAGTTACAAAAATTATAGTATAAAAATTATAATAATCACGATATACTTTTAAAGTAAACACTCTTTATTTTACTTTTAGAATTAAAAACTCCCGATTATATTATTTAATCGGGAGTTTAATTATTTGTACTATTTATGTATTTTTATGTGTTTAAATTTTAGCCAAGTTAATACTTAATCTTAAGCTTCTTTCTTTCCACCAATAAACTTACCAACTACTGCGGCTACTACAACTGGAATAATCCAGTAGAACCCTATTGCTGATCCTGGTAGTTGATTTAAGGCCTTTGTTACGCCAGCCAAACCTGCTAATGCTGGTATTGATGATAACTCATGGGCAACACCTAGTATTAAAGCCACCCAAACAGCTACTACATACACATTCTTGTTTTTAATTTTAGTGTGGATTAGACCTAAAAGTATTAATGTGATAGTTGCAGGATACATCATATATAGAAGTGGTGCTGCTATCTGGATTATCTTGTCAACACCAAAGTTTGATACTACTGCTGAGAATACACAAACTGCTACTACTATAACTTCATACTTAAGCTTTCCTTTTGTAAGATCACTAAAGTAGTTACCACAAGCAGATGTAAGACCTATAGCTGTAGTTAAACAAGCAAGTGCAACAACTGCTCCTAGTATCAATTTACCAGGTCCACCAAGTATTGCTTGAGTTATTGATATAACTAATGCAGTTCTTTCTACTGTATTATCAAACTTAGGAGAAACAGTCGCACCTAAATAAGTTAAACCACCATATACTAGGGCTAGACCTAGAGCTGCTACTACACCTGCAAGAATTGTAGCCTTAACTAAAGTCTTGTGGTCAGTATAACCCTTCTGCTTAACTGATGCTATAACTATACCTGCAAATACTGCTCCAGCCATACCATCTAGTGTCTGATAACCATCGTTGATACCACTAATAAATACATTATCAACAAGCGTTCTATTTAGTGGCGCACCTAAAGGACTTACTATACCCTTTAAAATCAATACTGCTAGACAGATTAAAAGTACAGGTGTTAAGAAAGCACCAACTATGTCTACAACCTTTGATGGCTTAATAGTTAAAACTAAAACTATTACAAAGAAAATAATTGCAAAAATTATTGGACTTAGTCCCCTACCTAATGTAGGTACAACACCTATTTCATAAGTTGTAGCTGCAGTTCTTGGTATAGCAACAAATGGTCCTATACAAAGAATTGTTAAAGATGCAATTACAACCCCAAGTTTCTTTCCAGCCCTTCCGAAAAATTCCATCATATCACCATGTGTTCCTGTAGCGGCTATAACACCTAATAGGGCCAAACCACCATCGGCAAACAAGAAGGCAATAAATGCTGTAAACCAACTAGTACCAGAAACTACACCCAAAAATGGTGGGAAAATTAAGTTACCAGCACCAAAGAACATCGCGAATAATGCGAAACCTACGACAACAATGTCTTTTAACTTGATACTCATTTTGAACTCCTCCTTTAAAAATTAATCAAAATTAAATTAGTACTAATATAGTATAACCTTAATTTTCAGTATTGTCAAATAATTTTTTAAATTTATTATATTCACCTATTTTTTTACTCTTCTTTACTCATATTTCACTTTTACTTTATCACTCTATTTCTCTTTATTTTTCTTACTATTACTATACTTTAACTAACCGATATAGCAAATTAACATGATTGATTATTTAGGCTCTATGTCAAATAACGTTGGTGATAATTTAAATCAACAAAATCTATTA
>CAUQSL010000026.1:0-19035 GCA_963520775.1 uncultured Peptostreptococcus sp. | reverse complement strand
TTACTAGTCCTAAAATACTAGTCAAGACTAAAATGAATAGGCAAGGCCTAGTCTTGACATATATTTTAGGATAAGTACCGATATTTTTGCAAGAGTGGCAAAAAAAGTGTATAAATTGATATTGTAGTTTACGTCTTAAATTAATTTTAAAAATTAATACTAATTGTAGGTAATTTTCATATGAACGTCTAAAATTTCATTTAATCACTTTGAAGGTAATTCTAAAAGACTTTCTCCGACCCTATTTATAGGCCCTGCCCCGCAAGTAATAAAAACATCATTTGGTTCCAACTTGTCCTTTATATAGTCCACTATTTCATCAAATGTTGGCAGGTAGGTAGCATCTACATTATTTTGATATAGGCTTTGAACTAGGTCCTTTGAAGAAATATCACCAGGGTCCTTTTCTCTGGCAGCATATATGTCCGTAACTATGACCTTGTCTGCCGAATAGAAGGCTTCGGAAAATTCCTTAAATAAACTCTTAGTCCTAGAGTAGGTATGAGGCTGGAAGGCAACCCAAAGTCTTCTTCCTCTTAAATTTTTTGCTGCAGCAAGGGTAGCCTTGATTTCAGTTGGGTGGTGGGCATAGTCGTCTATTACGAGGGCATCATTGTAATAGCCTTTCTTTTCAAATCTCCTGCCGACACCGTGGTATTCTAGGACTGACTTTCTGATTGTGTCTATGTCTATATCCGATACTATAGCAGCCAGGATAGCAGCTGTAGCATTGTAAATATTGTGTAGACCATATACAGATAGGTGGAAACTTCCCAGGTTTACCCCCTTGTATTTTAGGTTGAATATGGCATAACCATTTTCATCATATCTGATATCAGATATAATAGCCTCGTTGTCAGGGTTCTGACCAAACCTGATTATATTAGCACGGACATCGTAGACTATGCCCTTGGTATTTTCGTTATCACCATTGATTATAAAGTAACCATTTTGAGGTAGGAGTTTACCAAACTTGTTAAAGGAAGCCTTGATTTCATCCAGGCCCGAAAAATAGTCCAGGTGGTCTTCTTCAATGTTCAATACAATTCCTATCAAGGGGTTAAAGTTTAGGAAGCTATCGACATACTCGCAGGCTTCAGTTATAAAGTGCTTGGAACTACCTATTCTCACATTGCCACCTATGGTACTAAGGTTGCCACCAACTAATACAGTTGGGTCAGTCTGGGCATAGTCAAAGATAGTTGATAGGATACTAGTAGTAGATGTCTTACCATGAGTACCTGCAACTGCTATAGAGTTTTTGTATTCCCTCATTATCTGGCCTAAAAATGCAGCCCTGTTTATCAAGAGTATGTTTTTATTCTTGGCCTCTAGTAGTTCTTCATTATCATCAGATATGGCAGCTGTATAGACTACCATATTAATATCACGAGATATATTTTCCTTTTTCTGACCAATATATATAGTAGCTCCTAGGCTTCTAAGATGGTCTAGTAGGTAGGAATCTTGAGCATCAGAACCAGAAACCTTGTACCCCTTGTTTAGACAAATCTCTGCTAGGGCACTCATATTGATACCACCTATGCCGATAAAATGTATGTTCATTTTTTATATCACCTCTCCTTACAAAAAAATGTAAAAACTTTATTTAAAGTATACAATATGAACATTTTATATGTTATAATTAATGAATGTTCACTATATATCGGTGTTTTTAATACATATAAAATGTAGAACAAGTATAATTTATATACTAATCAAAAGAAAGTTTTTAGTTTTGATAGCTACATTATACCATAAAGGGTATGTGTGTGCCAGTTTGATATGTTTAAAAGTAATTTTCTTATGGATAAAATTTATTATATAAAGTATAATGACAAAATTGAAGATAATACTTAAGAAAAATAAGAAAGAACCACAAGTAAATGGAGGAATTATGAATAAATTTAAAAGAAATGAACGTATAGGAGCTATTGTAAAGATCCTATCTGACAATCCAAATAAGATATTCACACTAAGTTTTTTTACTAACCAATTTAATGCTGCCAAGTCTACAATTAGCGAAGACCTTATTGTAGTAAAAAATGTATTTGAGAAACTCCAACTAGGTAGGGTGGTGACGATATCTGGTGCTGCAGGAGGGGTAAAGTATATACCTAAGACTTCAAAGGAAGAAAATGAGGAATTTCTTTATCAGCTATGTGACAGAATCAAAGAAGAGGGGCGTATATTATCGGGTGGTTTTTTATACCTTATTGACTTGATATATGACCCTAGTGTTGTCTATAAGATAGGGGAGATTTTTGCTTCAAATATTGATTATAGTCAAGCTGATTGCGTTGTTACTATGGAAACTAAAGGTATACCAATGGCCCTGATGACAGCCAAGGCTATGAACTTACCACTAGTTATAATTAGAAAGAATACCAAGGTATCTGAAGGACCTACTATAAGTATGACTTATGTTACTGGCTCATCATCAAAAATAGAGACTATGAGTCTTCCTAGTAAGGCACTTAAGCCGAGTAGTAAAGTTATAATTATAGATGACTTTATGCGAGGTGGTGGCACTATTAAGGGTATGATAGAACTTATGAAGGAGTTTGACGCACAAGTAGTTGGTACAGGAGTATTTATATCCACTATACATCCAGAAGATAAGCTAGTTTCTAATTATATTTCCTTATTAGAACTGGATACAACAAATAACGAGGTTGTAGTATATCCTAACCTAAAGACTTTTAATTCTGAATATAGGAAGGGTCATATTCAAGATTAGTCTAATACTTTATAGCAGTAGTTAGATTAAAATTTTGTAAATACAAGTAAAAGAGCTAGCGTTGTAAATATTTCTAGGCTATGAAAATATTTACAACGCTATTATCTTGAGAAATAACTCGTTTATAAGCGAGTTAAGTTTTAATTTATATAGGTGGTATAGACTATAGATACATATATAGTGTTAAAGATATGTATAGCGTTAAAGATATATATGGTGTTAAAGATATAATAAAATAAGCATAAGTTCGTGTGACAGAAAATCATGTGATATAAAATTGAATAATATAGAAATAATCTAAAATTAAATATAAAAAGTAAGTTTAATATATATATATATGAGCTATAATAGCAGGAGATATTTATGATATGAGATTTATTAAAAAATTATTGCTAGTAGGACTTATTATATTGATAGGTCTTGGGGCATTTTACCTAATACCTAAGAGGTATTTGGATATTAAGGCAAGTTATCAGTATCCTAATATGCCTAATGGTTGTGAAGTAACGGCTTTAGAAATGCTAATTAACTATGAAGGATTTAATGTGTCTAATGAAACTCTTGAGTCTTATTTAGCGAAGTCTAGTTATAAAGATGCCGATCCAGATAGGGCCTATATAGGAAGTCCCTATAGTAGGAGTGGATTTTATTGCTATCCAGGACCACTAGTGTCCTGTGCAAATAGGTACTTTGCTAGTCAATCTGTAAGTAGGCAAGCTAAGGATATAAGTGGTACTAACCCATTTGGGCTACTTAATTATATAATATTTTTAAAAAAGCCTGTGGCGGTGTGGTATACGCTTGATGATAAGGAACCGACTTATAGTAGTAGGTTTTATACTGATTCTAAGGGTCAAAAGAAAAAGCTATATTCAAACCTTCACTGTATAGTTATAAATGGTATAGAAAAGGGCAAGGTAAGTCTTGTAGACCCAATTAAGGGTTATAGACAGGTAGGATTTTTAGAATTCGCAACATTGTATATAAAGATGGGACAAAGGGCGATAGTGTTAGACTAGATAGGTCTAAAGTAATAGAAAAATAGAAAAAAGTTAAGTAGATAAAGTAACATAAAGACAGAAAAATGAAGTTAGACAGGTTAAAGTAATAGACAAAGTATTAAAAATAAAGTTAGACGGGTTAAATCAATAGACAGAGTATTAAAAATAAGGCTAGACAGGTTAAAGTAATAGACAAAGTATTAAAAATAAAGTTAGATAGGTTAAATGAATATACAAAGTGTTAAAAATAAACATAAAGATATTTAAAAAGAATATGAAAAATACTTAAAATAAGGTAAAAATATAAGAATACAAGTTCAAATATATAATTAATAATTAAAGTTACGGAGGGCACATATTATGAAAAAGGCAATAATATTGGCAGCAGGCAAGGGGACTAGGATGAAGTCTATTCATCCAAAGGTAGTCCACAAGGTATGTGGTAAGGAAATGGTAAATCATGTTATTGATGCAGCAAAATCAGCCGGTGTAGTAGATACGATCCTTGTCTTGGGTCATGAGATAGATCAGGTAAAGGCCGTTGTAGAAGGTGAGGTTAAGATAGCTGTTCAGGAAGAACAGTTAGGTACAGGACATGCAGTTATGGTGGCTGATGAATATATAGGTACAGAAGATACTATAATGGTATTGTGTGGAGACACTCCATTGATCGAAGCTGAAACATTAGATAATTTCTTTGACTTTCATCAGAAGGGGTCGTATTCAGTATCTGTCTTGACTACTGCTGTAGATGATCCGACTGGTTACGGAAGGATTATAAGGGACGATAAGGATAGATTAGTAAGAATAGTTGAGCAAAAGGACGCTAATGACAAGGAGAAGGCTATAAAGGAAATAAATTCAGGCATATATTGCTTTAATGGAAAGTACCTAAAAGAAGCCTTACTTAAGCTTGATAATAATAATGCCCAAGGAGAGTATTATCTACCAGATACAATAGAACTTATTAGGACGGCTGGTGGCTTGGCAGGTGCCTACCAAGGGGCTAACATAGAGGAGTTGATGGGAGTAAATTCTAGGGTCCAGTTAGCACAAGCAGAGGCTACAATGAGAAAGAAGATAAACGAAAGACATATGGTAAATGGTGTAACGATTATAGACTTATCATCTACATATATAGATTCTGATGTTGAAATAGGTTGTGATACTATAATATTGCCTGGTTGTATCATATCTAAGGGTTCTAATATAGGGACTAGCTGTAAGATAGGTCCACATACAAGTATAGAAAACTCTATAATAGGTAACAATACAAGTGTAAAAAAATCTGAGGTGATAGATGCTAGGGTAGGTAACAACACAAATATAGGCCCATTTGCCTATTTAAGACCAAAAGCAGATATAGGAAATAATTGTAAGATTGGTGATTTTGTTGAAGTTAAAAATGCAAGTCTAGGAGATGGGTCAAAGGCCTCACATCTATCCTATATAGGAGATGCTGAGGTGGGTAAGGATGTAAACATTGGATGCGGTGTAGTATTTGTAAACTATGATGGTAAAAACAAGTTTAAGTCTATAGTAAAGGATAAGGCCTTTGTAGGTTCAAACTCAAATCTAGTAGCGCCAGTTGTTGTAGAGGAGGATGCTTTTATAGCTACAGGCTCTACCATTACTGACGACATACCTGGAGGTTGTCTGGCAATAGCAAGAAGTAGACAAGAGGTAAAGCCTGGTTGGGTAGATAAAAAAAGAAAAAGAGATGCAAAAAACTCTTCAAAATAAAGATAGGTAAGATGAGTAAAAATAGGTGAATAAAGCCAAATAGTATGATATAATAGTACTTGGAATGTAAGAATTTAGTTTAAGTATTACTTTAGGAGGTTTATGTATTATGAGTTGTTACAATAGCCATAAGATGAAGCTTATTGCTGGTAACGCGTCTAAGGAGTTAGCTGCAAAGATTGCGGGTAGGCTAGGTGTAGAGTTAGTTGATTGTCAGGTTAATACATTTAGTGATGGTGAAATAGCTGTTACAATAAATGAAACTATTAGAGGGTGTGACGTTTTTGTTATCCAGTCAACTAATAGTCCTGTAAATAACAATTTAATGGAATTATTGATATTAATTGATGCACTTAAGAGGGCATCTGTAGGGACTGTTGCAGCAGTGATACCATACTATGGATATGCAAGACAGGACAGAAAGGCAAAGGCAAGAGATCCAATCACTGCCAAACTAGTTGCCAACCTAATAACAGCAGCAGGTGCTGATAGAGTACTTACTATGGACCTACATGCTGGTCAGATTCAGGGATACTTTGATATACCAGTTGACCACTTATTGGGAGGAAAAATATTAGCTGACTACTTCGCTGAAAAGTTGTCTATTGATGACCTAGTAGTTGTATCTCCAGACTTGGGTAGTGTTACAAGGTCTAGGAAATTCGCTAATAATATCAGCAAGGAAGTACCTATTGCTATAATTGATAAGAGAAGACCTAAGCCTAATGTAAGTGAGGTAATGAATATTATAGGTGAAGTAAAGGATAAAAATGTAATCCTGCTTGACGATATGATAGACACTGCAGGAACTATAGTAAATGCAGCAAATGCTCTTAAGAAATTTGGTGCTAAGGATGTATATGCTTGTTGTACTCATGGAGTATTATCAGGACCAGCTATTGAAAGGATAGAAGGCTCAGAAATTAAAGAATTGATAGTTCTTGATACTATAGAACTTCCAGAAGAAAAGAAAATAGATAAGATAAAAGTAATGTCAGTAGCAGACGTATTTGCAGATGCTATTAACAGGATTTATACTTGTGATTCAGTAAGTAAACTGTTCTAGTATCAGTTTATTTTTGAAAAATAAAAATTCATAACAACAACAGAAAAACCCAAGTTATCTTGGGTTTTTTTGTTGTTTTAATAAGATACAATATAAATACTGAATATACATGATATGTATATTTTTTTTATTTTGTATATAAGATTCTAGACATAAGATTCTAGATATAAGATTCTAGACATAAGATTCTAGACATAAGATCCTAGACATAAGATTCTAGACATAAGATTCTAGATATAAGATTCTAGATATAAGATTCTAGATATAAGATTCTAGACATAAGATCCTAAATATTGGATTGTAGATACTAGTTTCTAAATATCATACCTTATACCTAAGTTTTTATAGATAAAATTTTAACAATTAAATGTTTATAATCATAAAAATAGATAAGGAGAATGTTTGATGATCAATTATATAAAAAGTATAGATAAAGTAGACTATTCTGATATACACATAAGAGAGGGGAGTAGGTTAGCAATAAGACAGAGGGGAGAGATAATAAAGACGGATAAAAAAGTGGTTTTTGAAGATATACTTAAATTTCTAGAACAAGTTGGTAAAAGAGATATGATTGACAACTTAAAAACAAAGGGAGAATTAGACTTTTCTATAGAGATTGGTCTTATAAGATTTAGGGCTAATTTATTTTTGCATAGGCAAGGAATAGGTCTAGTCCTCAGGAAAATCAATAGTAAGATTAGGACATTTAGAGAACTAGGTCTGCCAGATACAGTAACAGAATTTGCTAAGATGACAAGTGGATTAGTCCTCATAACAGGTCCTACAGGATCTGGTAAATCTAGTACCCTAGCTGCCATTATAGAGTATATTAATACTAACTTTGCTAAACATATAATATGTATTGAGGACCCTATTGAGTACTATTACGAAGATAAAAAATCAATAATTAGTCAAAGGGAACTGGGACTAGATTCTCTTTCATTTAAAAATGCCCTCAAGTATTCTTTAAGACAAGATCCTGATGTTATTGTAGTAGGTGAAGTTAGGGATGAAGAAACTGTAAAGGTTGCCATGATGGCAGCAGAGACTGGTCATCTTTGTTTTTGTACTCTTCATACTCTTGGAGCAGGTCCTAGTATAGAAAGAATAGTTGATATGTTTGAACCTGGTGACCAGGCCAAGGTAAGAAGTCATTTGTCTATTGTTCTAAAAGGGGTATTATCCCAGCAATTAATAGGGACTAGTGGTGAGAGAAGGCTGGTAGTAGAAATGCTCTTGTCTGACAGACCAGTAGCTAATATGATAAAAGAGGGCAAGACGGATCAGATAAATAATTATATATTAACTAACAGGTCTAGGGGGATGGAATCAATGGATGAGAATCTCTTACAACTTTATGATTCAAAGTTGATTGATATAGAAACCTTACTAGGACATGCTATTGATAGGGACTATCTTAGGAAAAAGAGGGGAAATACAAAGGAGGGATATGGCTTATGGACTTAGGTTTGTGGTGGGACTTATATTTTGCTACAACATGCTTATTGCTTAGTCTAGCAAGTATATCAACTCTAGCATATAGGGGGGTCGAAACGAGGATACGAGATAGGATATTTATACTTGCTATAATTTCTTTTTCTGCAATTTATAATATATACTATGTAAATATAGGAGATTTTTTTTATTTGTGTAAAATCCTATATATAGTGCCTTTTTTGATAAATATAGCCCTTGTAGATGCTCTTAGTAAATGGGTATACGATAGTGATTTATTGGGGGCTAGTTTTATTATAGAGTCCTTACTATTTATGGAAGTTATAGAAATTTTATTATGGGGTGGAAATAATGTGGATAAAATTGCCACATTGATTTATAATAATATAATGGGTGCGTTATTACTAGGAGGTCTGTCTTATGCTATTTATAGGATAAGCGGAGGAATAGGACTTGGAGATGTTTTGGTCTTTGCTATAGTAGGTAGCATGGGTGGACTAGCGGATGGTTTAATAGTATTTTTCCTATCCTTTATAAGTGGTGGACTTTACTGTATAATAATCCTTATAAATACTGGAAAAAAAGACGGTTTGATAGCTTTCACTCCGTTTATTTCTATTGGATTTATAATGACGTATGAAATAATTAAACTTATTTAGGAAGGGTTAAGAAAAAATGTATATAATAGTAGGGCTGGGAAATCCTGGTAAAAAATACGAATACACTAGGCATAATGCTGGTTTTGATGTATTAGATATTATAGCAAATGAATATGGAATAAAGATAGATAAGATAAAGCACAAGGCTTTGATTGGTGAGGGCAGAATAGGGACTGAAAAGGTTGTACTAGTAAAGCCACAAACTTATATGAACCTGAGTGGAGAGTCAGTCCAAAGTATATTTCAATTTTATAAGATAGGACCAGAGAGGTTAATCGTAATATACGATGATATTGACCTAGATGTAGGAAAGTTAAGGATTAGAAAAAAGGGCAGTGCAGGTTCTCATAATGGTATGAAGTCGATAATAAAATGCTTAGGGTTTCAAGATTTTCCTAGGATTAGGGTTGGTGTATCAAAGCCAGGCCCTAATGTAGATTTGGCTGATTTTGTATTATCTAGGGTGCCTAGTGACCAGGCAGATAATATGAGGCAGGGATTTGAAAAGGCGGTTAAAACAGTTGAGGAAATCATCAAAACCGATATAGATATGGCTATGAATAAGTATAATGGTTAAGGTGTGGTGTTAAGAGATATGGAAGATGTATTAATATATCCTTTAAAAAATGATGTGGACTACAAGGGGATACTAGGAGCAATAAATGAAGAAGGTAACATACATATAAGTGGTTTATTACCAGTAAGCAAGCCCAATATGGTATATTCTATTTTTAAAGGTGCATCTAGGCAGCTAATGTATATAGCTAATACAGAATATGAAGCAAAAAAAATATATGAAGAGTTAAATGTCTACATGAACAAAAAAGTTGAGTTTTTAACCTCGACTGATATATTATTTTACCATCTAGAAGCTAGGGATAGGAAACTAGACGCTAGAAACCTAAAAACAATATTGAGGTTATTGAAAAAGGAGAGTATAGTACTAGTTACATCAGTAGAGGCTGTATGCAGAAAGTATATTCCTAAAAAAATAATTTCAGATAATATATTTAAATTAAAGGTTGGTCAGACTATGGATATGCAGGTTCTAGCTAGGAGATTAGTAGAACTTGGATACCAAAGAGTAGGTAAGGTTGAGGGTTTTGGCCAGTTTAGCATGAGGGGTGGAATTATTGATGTATTTGCACTTATGTACAATTTCCCTTTAAGGCTTGAGTTTTTTGACAATGAGATAGACTCTATTAGAGAATTTGATATATATTCACAAAAGTCTATTGATAAATTTAATAGTATAACAATTACGCCATCTAGAGATTTTATATATCCAGATAATATATCAGGTGCAGTAGAAAAAATAAGGTCAGAAGTAAATGAAATAACTGATTCAGATGTTTTTTCAAATATAGAAAAAATTGTAGCTAAGGAATATTTCGATGGTTTAGAAAACTACATAGACTATATGTATGAAGATTATGATAAGAGTATATTTGACTATCTTGCAGATGATGCCTTGATATTTATAGATGATATAAGTCGGTATAAAGAAAGGATTAAAAATATCCATTCAGAGTTTAAGGATAAGTATATGCTCAATCTTGAAAGAGGCTTGGCTATTAAGGGGCAGGGCAAGTTATTATACTCACTAAACGACTCTATTTTTTGTATGGGAGATAGGAAGATAATAATAAATTCTTTATTGAACAGACCGGTTAACGATATGGGTATAAAGCATGATTTTAGTATTGATACTAGAGAAGTTCCTAGTTATAGCGGTAGGATAGATATGTTTGTTGAAGATGTCAAGAGATTAAGACATGATGGTTACAAGTTAGTTATAGCCGCAGCAACAAATGATAGGGCTAAAAAGTTATCAAATATGTTAAGTGATAATGATATAGATAATATATATACAACTAAGAGAAATTTGGAGATAAGGTCTTCGCAAGTAATTGTCCTAGCAGCCAATATAGGTCAGGGTTTTCAGTACCCATCAATAAAATTTCAGGTAATAACTGATAGAGAAATGCTGGGTGCCAATAAACAAGGCAAAAAATCAAAAACTCCAAAGAAGAAAAAGGTTAACTCATCTAAAATAGATTCATTCCTAGACTTGAAGATAGGAGACTATGTAGTACATGAAAATAGTGGTGTAGGCAAATATACCGGAATAGAACAGGTTAGTGTAAATAACATAAAGAGGGACTATTTAAAAGTAGTTTATCAGGGAGGCGATAACCTATATGTACCGATAGATCAGATGGACAAGGTACAAAAGTATATAGGTGGTGATATAGAAAGAGTTAAACTAAATAAGTTAGGAAGTCAGGAATGGTCTAAGGCTAAGAATAGGGTTAAAAAAGAAATAGAGGATATGACTAAGGAACTGATAGAACTTTATGCCAAACGTGAGGCTAGAAAGGGTTATAAGTTTTCTAAAGATACCCTATGGCAAGTTGAATTTGAAGAAAAATTTCCATTTCAGGAGACAGACGATCAATTAAGAGCCATCAAGGATGCGAAAAAGGATATGGAATCTAGTAAAGCTATGGATAGGTTGATTTGTGGAGATGTAGGCTATGGTAAAACTGAGGTTGCAATTAGGGCAATATTCAAGGCCGTAATGGATGGTAAACAGGTAGCAGTCTTAGTACCTACTACAATCCTAGCTCAGCAACACTACAATACATTTGAAGAGAGATTTGAAGATTATCCAATAAGGGTTGAGGTCTTGTCCAGATTTAAAACATCTAAACAACAAAAGGAAATAATACATGATGCTAAGAAGGGTCTGGTAGATGTCCTTATTGGAACTCATAGGATAGTATCAAAAGATATAGATATGCCAAAGCTGGGTCTAGTAATTGTAGATGAAGAACAGAGATTCGGTGTCAGACACAAGGAAGCCTTAAAAAAAATAAGGGCTAATGTTGATGTTTTGACCCTTTCAGCAACTCCTATACCGAGGACTCTTCATATGTCCCTAAGTGGCATAAGGGATATGTCGGTTATAGAAGAACCGCCACAGGAGAGATATCCTGTTATGACCTATGTTACCGAAGCAAAGGATAGTATCATACAAGATGAAATATATAGAGAACTAACTAGGGATGGTCAGGTATTTTTTGTATATAACAGGGTTGAAGGTATAGAAGAAATGGCGGCAAGAATCAGACGACTAGTACCAGATGCTAGGGTTGGTGTTGCCCATGGAAGGATGTCGTCAAGCCAATTGGAAAATACTATACTATCATTTCTATCGAAGGATTTCAATGTACTTGTATGTACAACCATTATAGAAACAGGTATGGATATAGCCAATGCCAATACCTTAATAATATATGATGCAGACAAGATGGGCTTATCACAACTTTACCAGCTAAGAGGAAGAGTTGGAAGGTCTACAAGACAGGGATATGCCTATTTGATGTATGAGAAAGATAAGGTCTTGAGTGAAGTTGCCGAAAAAAGACTAAAGGCTATCAAGGAATTTACTGAATTTGGTTCAGGATTTAAGGTGGCTATGAGAGATCTTGAAATAAGAGGAGCTGGAGATGTCTTAGGCGCTCAACAACACGGTCATATGGCTATAATAGGATATGAATTATATGTTAAGATGCTTAACCAAGCTATAGCAAGGTTAAGGGGGGATGATGTCGAGGAGAATCTCGATGTAGAAATCGATCTAACAGTCAACGCCTTTATACCATCAAGATATATAGAAGATGAAATCACAAAGTTAGAAATGTATAAGAAAATAGCGGCTATTGATAGCAAGGAAGATATGTATGAGGTACAAGAGGAACTAGAAGATAGGTTCTCGGATATACCTAGTGAAACACAGACACTTCTAAATATAGCCTATGCAAAAAGTCTATGTAGGAAGTTGAAAATAGAAAAAGTTAGACAGACAGGCAATACTCTAGAATTAATACCACTTACTAGTTATCAGACCAAGGAAGTAGGAGGTCTTGAACTTGTAGATGAACTATTAGTTATGCTAGAGGGTTTCTGTCAAAATATAAAAAAAATTAAAAATTAGGAGGTTGTAATTTTGAAAAAGTTATTAGCAATTTTATTGGCTGCAATGGTTGGTATATCAACAGTTGCTTGCTCAAATGATGATGTCGCTGTTGTAGAAGGAAAGGGAATTTCAAAGACAGAATATGAAAATCAGTTAAAGTTTACAAAAATGATGTATGAGATGCAATATGGTGATAATGTATGGGAACAAATGGAGAAAAGAGATAAAAACTATCAAGAAACTATAAAGAAAAATATACTTGACTCCATGGTAAAGTTAAATGTTTACTTAAGTTATGCCAAAAAGAATGATATTAAGCCTGACTCAAAAACATTAGATGAATACAAGAAGAAAAATAAATTAGCCTTTGAAAATGACAAGGCCAAGGAAAAATTCAAGCAATCTGGTGTAGATAAGGCCTTTATGGATAAGTATTCTGAAAATGCAGCCATAATGGTTAATCTAACAAAATTCTTGGAAAAGAAGGTAAATGTTACTGAGGCAGAGATGAAAGAAGAGTATAAAAAGGTGGAAGAGAATTATGATGTATCTCACATATTAATTGCTACTATTGATGCAAAGGAAAAGCCTCTTTCTCCAGATAAAAAAGCCCAGGCAAAAAAGAAGGCAGAAGAGCTATATGAAAAATTAAAGGCAGGTGCAGATTTTGCTGAACTAGCAAAGAAATATTCACAAGACTCAGGTACTGCTAAAAAGGGTGGA
Source organism: uncultured Peptostreptococcus sp. (assembly GCA_963520775.1). Classification (GTDB taxonomy): domain Bacteria; phylum Bacillota; class Clostridia; order Peptostreptococcales; family Peptostreptococcaceae; genus Peptostreptococcus. The sequence continues at coordinate 5,663 of CAUQSL010000026.1, read as the reverse complement.
GCCCTAGGTCAATTTGGTAAGGGTCAGATGGTGCCAGAATTTGAAAAAGCAGCTTTTGCACTTAAAGAAGGAGAAATATCTCAGATAGTAGAAACAAAGTATGGCTATCATATCATTAAGTTAAACAAAAAGGTTAAGCCAGCATATGAGAAGGTGAAGCCTGAAATAAAGGCTAAACTTGTTGAAGGAAAGGTTCAACAGTTAGCTGAGGAAATATTTAAGGCAACTAAGTCAGAAATACATGAAGAAAAGATAAAGAATATTCCTTTTGGAAACACAAAAGTATTAAGTGATAAAAATAAAGATACAAAGGAAAGTAAAGACACAAAGGAAAGTAAAGACACAAAGGATTCCTCTAATAAGAATACTAGTGATTCAGGATCAAAGGACTCTAAAAAGTAGGCTCAACCTTTTAGTGGTTGTATAATATTTAGCGTTGGTGAGAAAGAACTCTCACTAACGCTATTTTTAAAATACAGATAAGGGGGTCTATCTTTAAAGAGGTCTATTGAAAAAGAATATGATACAATGAATAAATGGAGTATAGAAATTGGAGGGGATTAATATGAAAATCAATAAGAAAATCCACTGTTTACTTGCAATTACACTTATTTTTACGGCATTTTCTAATATGTTTGAATCAAATGCTCAATCAAGTTACAAGAGGATAAGTGGTAGGGACAGGTACAAAACATCAATGGAAACAGCAAGATTCAGCAGTAGTCAAGTGGTGGTTTTTGCCAATGGGAACAAGTTTGCAGATGCCTTGTCATCAATAAATATATGCAATTCAAAAAATGCTAAATTAATATTAGTTGATGGGAAAAATATTCCTTCAGGTTTAGACTATGGCTCAATTAAAAAAGCCTATATCATAGGTGGAGAAGCAGCTATAAATTCAAGTTTTCAAAATCACTTGAATGAAAGGGGACTAGACTGTATTAGGTTAAATGGATATGATAGGTATGATACTAATATAGCTACTTTAGAAGAGGCAGGTTTCAAAGAGGTAGGCCTTGCTAGCGGACAAATATATGCAGATGCACTAAGTTCTTCCAGACTACTAAGAGAAAAAAACTTAGGTCTATTCTTGTTTAATAAGGATGGAAGGAATGAAAATATATACAGATATAAGATAAAATATGTATTGGGTGGAAAAAATACAGTACCCAATGTAGGCGGTAATAGGATAAGTGGTAATAGTAGGTACGAAACGGCAAGAATAATTTCGGAAAATACAGTTTCTAATAATGTTATATTGGTAAGTGGTGAAAATTTTGCAGATGCCCTTTCATCAATAAATATTTCAAATTCACGAAACGCAGATATTATTCTTGCTCCAAAGTCTTATGATAAAAAAATCAATGAGATATGCAAAAATGCAGGAGAGGTATATGTTATTGGAGGAGAAAACTCTGTAAGCGAAGAGCAAATAAACCTAGCCATAAGTAAAGTTGACCCCGAAATTGATCAAGAAAAGGAAAATACAAGTTATGCTAATAAAAATCTTGAAAAAATTGTATTAGGAGCAAAAAAAATCGACCAATATAAGGCGAATGCTCCTATGGGGTGCGAGGCTTCATCTCTTTTAATGGGACTTCAATTAAAGGGATATGCCCTAGATAAAAAGATAGATGTTTTTCTTAGAGAGATGCCTCTAGCAAGTGATAACAATCCAAATCATGGTTTTGCATCAAGTCCTTTTAAATATGTGAGGGGTGTATACCAATCCATTTTCCCAGAGCCAATGGAAAAGTGGGCTAGTAGGTATGGAGATGTAAAGAATATTAGTGGATCTTCTGTGTCTAATTTAAAAAATGAAATTTCTAAGGGGAATCCAGTGGTATTTTTTGGAACATGGAAATTCAAAAAGCCGGTATATAGGGATTATTTTTGGGGTAAAAATGCAGTGGATAATGCTCATGTGATGCTTATGGATGGTTACAATAAGGATTCTATCCATGTAGTTGATCCAGCCTCTGGGGGCGAAAATGGCTACTGGGTAGATAATGAGACTTTTGAAAAAAGCTATAATTTGATGAAATTTGCCCTAGTTATTAGGTAGTATAGGTATAGAAGACACCTACCAGTTAAAGTAAGGTACTAAAATTAAGAGCCAGCATCTTTTTTAAGATTCTGGCTTTAATTATGTTTTCTATATTCTATATCCTATATCCTATATTCTATATTCTATATGCGGTTTGATGAATTAGATTGGATAAAAATTCATACATGAGGAATATATGTACATAAAAGTTTCCATACAGTTAAAGAAAAATTAATAATCTGTGATATAATATAGGTTGAATTATTGTGAATAAGCATAAAATTTAAATTACAGTCTAGCTTATATAGGTATATGGTCTTATGAAGATATAGATAATTAAGTTGATGGAGGAAATAATGGAAGCACAAGAGAAAAAAAGTAATAAATTTATTAAGGGGACCCTTATATTAGGTGCTGCAGGAGTAATAATTAAGCTATTGGGAGCAGTATTTAGGATACCACTGGGATCTTTGATAGGGTCTGAGGGTATGGGTTACTACCAGACTGCTTATCCTGTATATGCCTTGTTTCTAACCCTAGCTACGGCAGGTTTTCCGACTGCTATAGCTAAGCTGGTATCAGAACAGGTTGCTATAGGAAACCATAGGGGGGCTAATGAAATATTTAAGATAACTCATAAAATGTTATTTATAACAGGTCTTGTTATGTTTGCAATACTGTTTTTTGGAGCAGACTTTATAGTTAGCAAGGTCCAGCATAATCCAAGTGCAATTACGGCTATGAAGGCTATTGCACCTGCCTTGCTTATTGTGCCGTCAATGTCCGCCTATCGTGGTTACTACCAGGGCTACCAACAGATGAGCAGAATAGCTATATCTCAGATATTCGAACAGGTATTCAGGGTATTTCTAGGGCTTGGACTAGCCTATATGCTAATGAGACAGTTCGGACCAAAGTTAGGGGCAGCAGGTGGTATATCTGGGGCAACAATAGGGGCCTTTGCATCTTTTTTATTCTTAGTCATGATATATCTTAAAGACACAAAAAAAAGAAAAAAACTTATCGCTAGGAGTGTAGGTTATGTAAAAAAACCTACTTCAGAAACAATAATTAATATACTATCTGTAGTATTACCTATAAGTATAGGGGCTTGTATAATGCCATTAGTGAATGTAGTCGATTCTGTTATTGTTATAATGAGGTTGAAAGTAGCAGGATATACCTTATTGTCAGCTAACTCACTTTTTGGTCAGCTAACAGGTATGTCTATGCCAATTATAGCTATGCCTATGGTATTCACGACTGCTATTGGAATGAGCTTAGTACCGGCGATATCTGAATCATATGCCTTAAAGGACTTTGAACACGCAAGGCATAATGCTAAGTTGGCTATAAAGATTACCCTATTGTTATTATTGCCATGCGCATTTGGTTTAGCAGCCTTATCTACACCTATAATGGCTCTGTTATTTCCGAAGCAGACAGGAGTTATCTTAGGTATGATATTATTTACCCTATCACCTGCTTGTATTTTTCTTGGTTTATTGTATACCTTCAATGGTATATTGCAGGGAATGGGCAAACCGATGGTTCCAGTCAAGGCCCTTTTATGTGGTATAGTAGGTAAGATTATAGTAAGTTACATATTAACAGCTATACCATCTATAAATATTTTAGGATCTGCCTTTGGTACATTGGTTTCATATATGATAGCTGTTGTTATTGAGTATATTTATATCAAAAGGTCATTAAACTTAAATTTTAACCAAATGGAATATTTTATAAAGCCTCTATTAGTTGTGATACTTATGTTTATTGCAGCAAGGCTAACATATACAGGTATGGTTATCTTTATGAATCCTAAGCTAGCAACCCTTATAGCAATGTCAATAGGTGGGTTAGTTTATATACTTGGTATACTAGGGTTTGGAAGTATCACTCAGGAAGAAATACTAGCAATGCCAAAGGGTAATAAAATATTGAGTGCACTTAAAAAATATAAGTTGATAAGGAGTTAGATGATGGCTCTTAGTATAGTAGGTTTGGGAGCTGGTGATATATCACAGATTAGTCATGGGGCTATTGAACGATTAAAGTCTGGTAGGCCAGTTTATCTAAGAACAAAAAAACATCCAATAGTAGACCTTTTAGATATTGAATATGTATCATTTGATGAATATTATGAAAGCAAAGATAATTTTGAAGAGGTATACGATTCAATAGCCAAGGAAATTATAAGTATTGCACGGACTAGGGATATAGTTTACGCTGTACCAGGTCATCCAAGAGTTGCTGAGTCGACAGTAGGACTTATTGAAAAATATGCCGTCAAAGAAAATATAGAAATTGAGGTAATAGCATCGATGAGTTTTATAGATGCCATGTACAATTATTTGGGTTTTGATCCATCAGGAGGGTTTAGGCTTTTGGATGCTTTTAATTTAAGTAAGAAAGACCTAGATGATAGGGCTAATATAATAGTTACCCAGGTATACGATCGGTACATAGCTTCAAATGTAAAGTTGGCCCTGATGGAATATTACCAGGATGAACAAGATATATGGTTGGTAAGTGGTGCTGGTATAAAGGGCTTGCAACATAAGGAAAAACTAGCCTTATATGATTTAGATAGGAAAGAAAATAATTTTGATCATTTGACTAGTGTATACATACCTAGGTCAGATAATACCATGAACCAGGGTAGGAAATATAGGTCTGTAGAAGATATTTTGAAGCATATATCCAAGGATGACCTTATTAAAATAATACACAAGATATATAAAAAGTCATTTGGAGAAACTAAGTTAATAGATGAAGGTAGCTTTGACCCCTATGAAATTATACTAGACCTAATGATAAAAAAATCTAAGATGACCAGGTTGGACTTAGATTCTGACTTTGATAAAATGGTAGATGGTTTATCTGATTTACTATATTTGCTTACCATAATATCTAGTCAGGCCAGTAAGGACGGATATTTTGACTTAGATGAAATAGCGGATAGGGCATATTCAAGACAGGTCTTAGATGATAAAAAATAGGTACATAGGTAATATTTCATTGATAAAATATAATAAGTAGTTTAAAATTAATAAAAAAAAGATGATAATAGCTTAAAATTCATAAAAAAAGATAAAAAATATAAATTGTTTTGATAAAAACATTGAAAAATGAATAAAACTTATGTATAATATTGTTGTTAAATAGAAAGTGAGATACATTTTTTATTGTGAAATTATAAATACAGGAGGTAGTTATTGTGAACAAGGCAGAATTAGTTGCAAAAATTTCAGAAAAGAGTAATTTAACAAAGAAGGAAAGTGAGTTAGCATTAAATGCATTCATGAAGGTTGTTGAAGAAACTCTAGTAGCTGGAGATAAGGTTCAGTTAGTAGGATTTGGAACTTTCGAAACTAGAGAAAGAGCAGCTAGATCAGGAAGAAACCCTAGAAAGCCAGAAGAAGTTATCGAAATACCAGCTTCTAAGGCACCAGTTTTCAAGGCTGGTAAGGGTCTTAAAGAATTAGTAAACAAGAAGTAATAAAAATTTAATAAAGTTTACTATAAAATAGTATTGACATTATAAATTGTCAGTACTATTTTTTTTGGTTCTTTGTCAACTAGCGTTGATGAATAAAATCCGAAATTTATGCGA
>CAUQSL010000025.1:0-22171 GCA_963520775.1 uncultured Peptostreptococcus sp. | reverse complement strand
CAGACAGATAACAAAAAACCTGACACAAATAAGGATCAGACAGATAACAAAAAACCTGATACAAATAAGGATCAGACAGATAACAAAAAACCTGACACAAATAAGGACCAGACAGATAACAAAAAACCTGACGCAAATAAAAAAGAATCAACTAATAAAATTACTAGCTCAAGTATAAGCACTACTGCAAGTGAAAATAATAGTTCAGAACAAGAATCTAATATTAAAGTAGTAAATAGAATATCAGGGGAAAACAGGTATGATACAGCGGTAAGTATAAGTTCAAATAACTTCACTAAGGCAGATTCAGTGGTATTGGCCAATGGATACAAGGATGCGGATGCTTTAGTAGCTGCCCCACTAGCGTCAAGTATGTCAGCTCCTATCCTACTAACTAAGGCGGATACTATACCGGTTGAAACTATGAAGGAGATATCAAGACTTGGAGCAAAGAAAGTATATATAACAGGTGGAGAAAATTCAGTAAATCCTCAAGTAGTAGATCAACTAAAAAAGGCAGGAATAGATGTTATTAGAATAAGCGGAGAAGACAAGTACCAAACAGCTATAAAGATAGCTGAAATAGTGAGATCTAGTGGTAATAATGAAGAAGCTATACTAGTAAATGGAACAAAGACAGCGGATGCTCTTTCAGTGTCTGCATTTGCAACTAAGATAAAGGCACCAGTTTTATTGACAGGTGGAGATATGCTAAACAAGGATGTAGACAATTCTTTAAAGGCATGGAAGTTGAAAAAATTAACTACTGTAGGTGGAACAAAAAGTTTATCAAAGGATGTAGTAGATGCGGCTAAGGCAGAGTCAAAGATTAGGGTTAGTGGAGAAAATAAATATGCCACATCTGTAGCAATAGCTAAGTACGCATATGATAATCCAAAAGGTATAATGATAGCTAATGGTGAAAAGACAACTGATGCTCTAGCAGCAGGGGCTATAACTGCAAAAACAATGAGTCCAGTAGTCCTAGTTAATGGCAAGGAGACATCACCAGAATTAAAAAAATATATGAAAGTTACAGAAAAAATATCACTTATAGGTGGCCAAGCATCTTTATCAGAAAATTTGATTAAAATGTTAAAGAAGTAGTGTGTATATCAAATTACTAGAGAAGAATGTGTCCTATAAGACCTCGTAAGAAAAAATATTAAAAGTCAAGGCAGTATCTATATATTTTATTATAATATAGATACTGCCTTTTTTTAAAAAGTAATTTTAGTGTATATCTAGTTAAGTTGCCTTAATCTTCACTAGATATAAGTAGGGACATCAACTTATTGGTTCTTTCGATATATAGATTAAGTTGGTCAGGTTTCAAATCTTTATTGGCTAAGATAGCAAGATCTGATACTTGTTGACACACTAGATCAACCAAATCTTTATTATCTGGATTATCTGACAGATTAAGTAATTTTTTTATAATAGAAGATTCCCTATTTATAAGTAGTATTTCTTGTTCGTCAAAGTTCATTCCACTAAGACCCATAGCTTCGAATTGGTTCTTCATATGGGACATACGTATACTTTGTTCATCTACTGCTACCATGGCAGATATACTAGGATCTTTAAAACTTTCAACCTTGTATCCTGAAATTTTATCTCCTAATATATTGGTAAATAGATTAGAAATTTTGTCATCATTAAGCTTATCATCATTGCTAGTAGTCGTATTTAAAAGCTTTGATATATCAGAGTCTATTCTTGCAAATTTAATAATATCGTCCTTGTTTTCAGGGTTCTTACCTAGATTTTCCTCATATTCTATAAGTCCCATAAATGGTGTATCAAGGCTATTATCAAGTATAAGGGCATTTAGACCATTATCCTTAAATTGTTTTATGTATTGAGACTGTTGTTTTTCATTTGTTACATAGTAAACAGTCTTGTCTGTGTTATCATCCAAATACTCTTTTAGGCTAATATGCCTATTATTTATTGTCCTGTATAGGATTGAGTCCTTGATTTTATCATAGAACTTCTTATCTTTTAGGCATCCATATTTAATAAATACCTGAATGTCATCCCAAAACTTTTCATAATCTTCTCTTTCAGAATTGTGTAGTGATTTTAGCTTATCTGCAACTTTTTTCACTATATGTTTAGAAATTTTACTTACATCCTTATCATTTTGAAGGAAGCTTCTTGAAACATTTAGTGGTAAGTCAGGACAGTCGATAACGCCCTTTAAGAGAAGAAGAAATTCAGGGATAACCTCTTTTATATTATCTGCTACAAATACCTGGTTATTGTATAATTTTACCTGACCCTCAACTAGTTCGAATTCATTTTTTAGTTTAGGAAAGTATAAGATACCCTTTAAATTAAATGGAAAATCTACATTTAAGTGAATCCAGAAAAGTGGTTCATCGTGTGTATGGAATACTTCCCTATAAAAAGTTTTGTAGTCTTCTTCAGTACAGTCCTTAGGAGACCTTATCCATAGTGGCTGAGTATTGTTTATGGGCTTTTTTTCCTCTGGAGCATCAACTTCAATTGGTTGAGGAGTCTGGCCATTTTTCACAGCTTCATCATATTTTTCTTGAGATTCCTTGACCTTCCTAGATCTTTCTTCTGCTAGTCTTTTTTCTTCACTAGTATCCTCTAAATATATTTCTATCGGTAGGAAGTAGCAGTACTTATATAGTATTTCCCTAATCTTGTAGGCATATAAGAAGTCATCGTTGTCTTCAGATATCGTCAAGCTGATACTAGTACCATGTTCTTGCCTATCACCATGACTTATTTCATACTCCATACCGTCTTCAGATATCCATTTTACTGGCTGTGAACCGTTCTTATAAGAAAGAGTGTTAATTTCTACCTTGTCAGAAACCATAAAGGCAGAATAAAAACCAAGTCCAAAGTGACCTATTATATCATTTGATTCATCTATACGATCCTTGTATTTGTTTACAAATTCAGTGGCACCGGAAAAGGCGACCTGGTTGATATATTTTTTTATTTCCTCTAGGTCCATACCGATACCATTATCAGTAAAAGTTATAAGCCTATTTTCCCTGTCGACTCTAACTATAATCTTGTAATCGTTTCTAAGTACCGATTCACCAAGACTAGATAATCTTTTATGTTTAGCAATAGCATCACATCCATTACTAACGAGTTCTCTTACAAAAATATCCTTATCAGAGTATAACCATTTTTTTATAATTGGAAAAATATTCTCTGAGTGGATAGACACTTTACCTTTTTCAGTAGTCATATTATTTCCTCCTAACTAATATATTATTTACAATTTACATTCTAACACTTTTTGTTATCACTGTCAATTGTTGAGTGCTAATAGATATCGATATAATAAAAATTTAAATTTATAAGTATAGCTGTCAAGTCAGGCATTTTTTTTGATATAATAGGTGGGGGTAATATTGCCTACTAACTTATCAAATATGATTAAGTATGTGAGTATCACCTTAATAGTAAGTAGGGGTAACTTGCCTACTAACCTGTCAAATATGATTAAGTATGTGAGTAGCACCTTATAGTAGGTATGGGTAATTTGTCTACTAACTTATCTTTAAAACTTTATTAAGCTATGTTAAGATGTTAGGTATAAAATTATAATATTATGGAGGTCTTAATGGAAAAAAAATATTTAGATTTTACTTTAGAAGAATTTTCTCAAGCTCTTGGGTCTAAAAAAACAATGCCAGGTGGAGGGAGCGTAGCAGGATATGCCTTAAACCTTGCCAATGGTTTAGCTAGTATGGTGGCTAATTTTACTAGTGGTAAGAAAAAATATGCAGACTACCAGGCTGATATAGAGGATGTATTAGAAAAATGTCAAGTCTTTCAAAAAGAGTCAATGAATTTAGTTGATAAGGACGCAGAAGCTTTTTTGCCACTAGCAGCAAGTTACAAGCTCCCTAGTGAGACTGACGAAGAAAAAAGCTATAAGCATATACAAATCCAAGAAGGTTTAAAGCTTGCAGCAAGTGTTCCGATGGAACTTTTGCACTTATCTCAAAGGGTGTTAAAACTACATGAAGATTTGCTTAAAAAGGGTTCAGTAATGCTTTTAAGCGATGTAGGTGTAGGTGTAGTTATGCTTAAGGCTGCGGTCCAGAGTGCAAGGCTAAATGTTATGATTAATATAAAAGAAATAGAAGATAAGGAATATGTCGCATGCATTAGTAAGGAGATGGAAGACCTAGTAGTAGATATTATCAAGAGGGCTGACCACATATATGAAGAAGTTTTTAGGAGGTTAAAATAAGTGGAAAATAAATTGTTAAGAGGCAAACCAGTTGCAGATGCGCTGACGGATGATATTATAGATAAGGTTAAAAAATTAAATGAGAAGGGTATTTTTCCTAAGCTGGCAATGCTAAAAGTTGGTAATAAGGCAGATGATGAGTCTTATCAAAAGGGTGCTATTGCAAGGTGTAGTAAGTGTGGAATAGAAACAATACTTGTCGAATTGGATAAGGACTGTAGCCAGGAAGAGTATATTTCAGCCTTAGAGTCACTAAATAGAGATGAGTCAGTACATGGAATATTGTGCTTTAGACCACTTCCAGACCAAATTGATGAGGAACTTGTTAAGTATTATATTGATGATAAGAAAGATGTAGACTGTTTTTCTCCACTTAGCCTAGCTAAAATTATGTCAGGCGATAAGAGGGGGTTTGCCCCATGTACACCTATGGGAGTAATTGAAATACTAAGGTATTATGGAATAGATTTAAGGGGAAAGAAGGTTACTGTTCTAGGAAGGTCTATGGTAGTCGGTAAACCTCTATCAATGCTCTTACTAAATAGGGATTCTACTGTTACAATTTGTCATTCTAAGTCAAAGGACCTAAAAAATATTGTCAAGGCTTCAGACATTTTAGTTTCTTGCATGGGCAGAGCCAAGTCAGTTGACAAGTCTTACATAAAAGAGGGGGCTGTTGTAATTGATGTTGGAATAAATTTTGATGAAAACTCCAAGATGTGTGGAGATGTAGACATAGAAGATGTACTTGATAGTATATCATATATTACACCAGTTCCAGGAGGGGTTGGTTCTGTCACTAGTTCTATACTAGCAAGACATACCTTGAGAGCATGTATACAACTAAATGAACTATAAGATTGAAATTGAGGGGGTTTTTTTGTGTTTTCTAAATTTATAGGATACAAAAATGAAAAAGTGTCTACAATAATAAAGAGTACAAATGGACTAAAGTATAAGATGATATTACACTCACTTTTTATAGGATTAGTAACAGGTTGTATAATAGTTGCCTACAGGAGGTTAGGAGAAAAACTTTTAGGTATTTTTGCTAGCTTGTATATCCTATCTAAGACTAGTCTGAGAATAGGTATAGGGGTGTTTTTTGCATTAATAATAATGTCTGTTTTGGTTAGTTTATTTGTAAAAAAGGAGCCTAATATATCTGGTTCTGGCATACCACAAGTAGAGGGTGTTATGACTAGGAGGATGAAGACTAATTGGTGGACAGTTCTTATTTATAAATTTTTTGGGGGAATACTTTGTTTGGCTGCCGGTCTATCTGTTGGTAGGGAAGGACCATCTATACAGATGGGGGCAGCAATAGGAGAGGGCATATCTAGAAAGACTAATAAATTAGATTATGAACACAAGTATTTAATGACTAGTGGGGCATCAGCAGGTTTAGCTGCGGCCTTTAATGCACCAATGGCAGGAGTAATGTTTGCACTTGAAGAAGTCCATAAAAATTTTTCTCCTGTAGTACTAATATCAGCAATGGTGTCAGCAGTTACAGCAGATATGGTTACCAAATCATTTTTAGGTATTAATCCTTCCTTAAGGTTTGAAGCTTTGAGCATAATGCCAATAAAGTATTATTGGTCACTACTCCTATTAGGAATATTAATTGGTCTATCTAGCTATATATTCAACCATGGAGTGATTTTATCAAAAAAAGTGTATAGGAAAATGCCTATCAAACAAGATATTAAGATCCTGATTCCATTTATTTTTGCTGGCTTAATAGGTATGACCCTTCCTAGTTTATTGGGTGGTGGTCATGAGTTAATAATTAATATAAACCATCTACACATTGGTTTAACCATGTTGTTGTTTTACTTATTTATAAAATATATATTTACCTTTGTTTCTTTCGGTTCTGGTGTACCAGGAGGCATATTTTTTCCTCTTTTGGCCCTAGGAGCCCTTATGGGTAATATTTTGGGTGGCGTATGCGTTACTTATTTGGGTGTACCCCACCAATTTTTAGTTAATTTTGCTGTTTTAGCCATGGCAGGTCACTTTGCTGCAACAGTTAAAGCACCGATAACAGGAATAATTTTGATATTTGAGATGACAGGGTCATTCGAGCACTTACTACCATTATCGGTTGTGGTATTTAGTGCCTTGGTTACATCAGATCTTTTAGGTGTAGAGCCTGTATATGACATGCTTTTAGAAGATATACTTAAGAATAATGGAGGTTCGAATAATTATATAGGGGATAAGCACAAGACTCTTATGGAATTTGCAGTCCACATTGGTAGCCAAGTAGAGGGAAAACTTATATCGCAAATTAATTGGCCAGAAAGTTGCTTGCTTGTTGCCATATATCGAGGGGCAGAAGAAATTATACCAAGGGGAAATACAAGGCTCCTAGGTGGGGATATGGTTATAATAATGGTGAATAAGTCTGAATCTCAAGAAATGCTAGAAAAATTGACCATAATGACAAGTCAAATAGTATAATTACTTTAGTCTCTTGCCATAAATATATTATTGGTTTTTGATTACTAAAAATTGAAGGGTGGTGCTATAATGGTTAAACTAAATCAAAATCAGGCTGAGGCAGTTGCTCATATGCAAGGACCTTGCATGGTGCTTGCTGGACCAGGATCTGGAAAAACAAGGATCATATCTCAAAGAATAGTATCCATGGTTCTCGATCATGATATACCGCCAAGGAGGATACTAGCGATTAGTTTTACAAAAGCGTCATCTATTGAAATGAAAAAGAGGACATTGGAATATGGGCAAGATGATAGGTTGAGAAAGGTTAATTTTGGGACATTTCATTCAAGCTTTTTTAGGATTTTGAGAAGATATGCAGGTATAAATATAGGTGACTTATTATTAGATAATGAAAAATTTAGTATTATAAGATCAATATTAAGATATTTAAAAGTCAGCAACTTTAATGATGATGATATATTAGATGTCCTAAATGAAATTTCTTTTATTAAAAATGAACTAGTGGATTATATGAACTATAAAAGTAATAGTTTTGATGAGGAGATATTTCAAAAAGTATATAAACTTTATGAAGATGAGAAGAATAGGCAAGGTAAAATAGACTTTGATGATATGCTTATAAGGGCTTATGACCTTCTAAAGGAAGATGATGCAATTCTTCATATAGTTAAACAAGTTTTTAAATATATATTAATAGATGAATTTCAAGATATTAATAGGGTTCAGTTTGAGCTTATAAGATTGATTGCAGGAGAGGAAAGGAATATCTTTGTAGTAGGTGATGAGGATCAGAGTATATATGGTTTTAGGGGGGCTAGGCCAGATTTTATGCTGGATTTTAAGAAGTATTTCCCCGAGGCTAAATATATTTTTCTAGATACAAATTATAGGTCTAGTTGTGATATAGTAGACCTATCAGTTAGGCTTATCAAAAAAAATAAAAACAGACATGATAAAAATCTACATGCATCAAATACGAATTCTGCAAAGATAGGATATATTTATCCGAAAGACATCGAAGAAGAAGCCCGTATAATCAGCCAGCAAATTATAGATTTACTAAAAAATAATAAGAATATGTCATATGGAGATTTTGCAGTTATATACAGGACAAATAGACAGGCTAGAGCCTTTGTAGATGCTTTTATGGAAAAGAGAATTCCATTTATATTAAAGGATTTGCCAAAAACTATATATGACCACTGGGTTAGTTTGGATATAATTGCCTATCTTAAGATAGCAATGAATATAGGCTCTAGTAGTGATTGGGCCAGGATTATAAATAGGCCATTCAGGTATATAGCTAGGGGTTCAATTACTAAAGCAAAAGAATCTATTGATTTTTTAGAAAGTCTTTTAAATGATGATGATATAAAGGATTTTCAAAAGAGGGACTTAGAAGACCTATATGAGGACCTTAATTATGTAAGGGGCTTAAGACCTAGGTATGCTATATCCTATATAAGATCTAGCCTTGATTATGACAGGTATATATTAGAATATTGTCATGAACGAAAGATAAAATCTCAGGATATAATTGATATTTTAGATGAATTAGAAGCGGTATCTGAAAATTATAAGACAATTTTAGACTTTTTTGCCCACATTGATAGCGTAAGAGAAGAGGTAAAAAATAGTTTTGAAAAAGCTAAAACTTCTAATTTTATGACAAATCCTGAAAATGGAGTGATACTTACAACCATGCATAGCTCTAAGGGTCTAGAATTTGATTATGTATTTATAGTTGGTGTAAATGAAGGAATTTTACCATATCAGGTTAGTGATGATTCTAAAAGTGATATAGAGGAAGAGAGAAGGCTATTTTATGTAGCCATAACTAGGGCAAAAAATAATTTACTAATATCAAGTCCATTAAAAATGTATGGAAAAAAGATAGGTCCATCAATCTTTTTAAAAGAAATACAAACAGAAAGGTAGTAAAGAGTCTAATAGACCCTATTACTACCTTTTTGACCTTCTATAGCCAGCAGAAATAGCATCGCTTTCACTATCAAAATAGACAGCATTACGATCGCTAACAGAATAATAGCCTCTGGACCCCTTGATATGGTAGACCTTACTTTTACGGTTGGCTTTAATATATTTAGTATTTTTTTCATCCTTAATGGCTGTTACTCTATCTTTTTTTGTATCTAACGACCTATATGAGGAAGTTTTATGACTAGACTTAGTGGGTTTACCATTGTTAAGTGGTCTAGTTTCTATGTTTTCTGGATGTTTTTGGTTGTAGGACTTTAACTTATTTTCGTTCCAAAGTCCTAGAGACTTATTTCTAGCCTGACCTTGTAGTTTTGAAAAAAACTCACTGTACCTAGTGTCTGGTTGATAAGTATAGGAGTATGCGTATCCATTCATTATAAGCTGAGCATTATACATATATTTTGAAATTTCATCTTGACTAGGATTATTGCTTAGTGGTTCTTTTAGCCAAACATACCTCAAGAGTCTACCATACTTATCGGTATCAGAAACATCCTTTTGCAAGTAAACATCTCGGTTATTTAGTTGTTTTTTTGTATAATCGCTAGCCTCTTTACCATAAAATTGTACAGGTTTATTTGGATGCACAGTTTCAGGAGTATCTACGCCAACCATCCTGAGTTTATATTTCTTACCAGATATTATCACGTGTAGTGTATCACCATCAATTACTCTGACAACTCTTGCTTTTTCAAAATTTGTAGCACTAGCCTCTCTTGAACTACAGGAAACTAGGCTTATAAGTATACAGGCCGAGATACATACACAAGCGAATTTGATTAGTTTATTCTTAATAGTACAAAGCATTGCATTTTTACCCTTCAATAAATATATTTTTATTCATTCATTATACCATATGTCACCTAGATTATATTCAAAAATAAAAATACTAGTCTAATATAAAAATGTATAGACAAGAACAGAAGTTTGAATTTTACTTGAAAAGCAGGTCTTTTAGTCGTATAATTTAACTATAGGAACTTAACAAATGAGGACAATACAAAAAATAAAAAGTTCAAGTAGCATATTTATAATAAGGAGGCATAAAAATGGCGGTAGTAGAGTTAACAGTATGTCCACTAGGGACTGGAACAACAAGTGCAAGTTCATATGTGGCAGGTGCACAAAAGATATTGAGTGATCAAGACAAGGTGAAATATCTACTAAATCCTATGGGAACTGTCATGGAGGGTGATATTGATGAAATATTTGCCTTGATAAGAAAAATACAAGAAGATGTTTTTGATAAGGGTGTAGCTAGAGTCTATTCTATAATAAAAGTGGATGATAGGAGAGATAAGTTAGCTAGTATGGAACAAAAACTAGCATCAGTAAAGGCAAAACTTTAATTTAAAAGTTACTCAACAATAAAAATCTTGTGTATTTAAGTATATACGCTTATATATTTAAGGCAATTAGGACTTTATCCTAATTGCCTTTTTAATGGTTTGTAAGTAAGCCTAAACTTTAGATTTTATTTATATTTTACTATGCTTAATTTAAGTTTTTTATGGTAATATAGTAAGTTGTATATTAGGAGGGAATATGGATATAATAAGATGCATAGATGAAATAGTAAAGTCATCCCCAATGAGGCTGGTCTTTAGTAATAAATATGATAAAGAATATACCTATAAGAAGGTTAAGATAAATATGATAAAAACAAATGCAAGGGAATTTTATCAAGTAGAAAAATTTACAGATAAACAAGTTTTCCACGAAAATATAGACGAGGATAAGCTAAGAGAATATCTTCTTGATTTGATGGAAAAGTTCCGTCAGCTAGCGGCAATTTCTATTGACTATAACTTTGATGTAAGACTGTCTAAAAAAGGTAAGGTATTTTTCTCTAAGCACCAACAAAAGAATGAATTAAAGATAGATATGTCTCACAACAAGAAAAAAAAGTACATTTTAGAAGAGGGAATGAATATACCAGCCTTTGTAGATCTGGGTATTTTCAGTACTAATGGTAAGATAATAAACTCCAAATACGACAAGTATAAGCAGATCAATAGGTTTATAGAAATAATAGATGATGAGATTAAAAACATAGCAGGAGAATATAGTGCAAGTGGAAATAAGGTACTCAGGATTCTTGATTTTGGGTGTGGCAAGTCTTATCTGACATTTATATTATATTATTACCTTGTAGAAATAAGGAAAATGAACGTAGAAATAGTTGGTTTAGACCTAAAAGAAGAAGTGATAGACAAGTGTAATACCATTGCACAAAAATATGGCTATGATATGCTGAAATTTGAGTTAGGTGATATAAATGGTTATAAATTTGAGAATAATGTAGATATTATAATTAGTCTTCATGCTTGTGATACAGCAACAGACTATGCCCTTTATAACGCTATAAATTGGAATGCTAAGATGGTATTTTCAGTTCCATGTTGCCAGCATGAAATAAATTCTAGTATTAAAACTGATAGACTGCCTATACTTACAAGGTATGGACTTATACAAGAAAGAATATCATCACTTTTGACAGATACTATAAGGGCCAACCTTTTAGAAGCTATTGGTTATAAGACAAAGTTGATAGAATTTATAGACTTTGAGCATTCTCCTAAAAATATACTTATTAAGGCAGTGAAGTCAAATATTAGTAGGGAGAAAAAACAAAAGTTAATAGACGAAATAGAAACTATAAAATCAGAGTTATCATTCGAACAAACCCTATATAATCTCTTAAAGGATAGATTTTAGTATGGTTTTAATAAAACTGACGATTAATTGGGTATAAGTGGTAATGAATTTGAATAATTTATACTACAAAAATATATTTAAATAATAGGTGTTGCTTATGAAAAAAATTTGCTTAGTAATACTTGCCTTGTTAATACCGGTTACAGCAGGGCTGGCCAGTATATTTTATCTTGACAAGTATTTAGATTATAAAAACAATAAAATGATGGAGGTAAAGGACCTCTATCCAATGTTACATGACACAGTTAGTGTAGTCAAAGACAAGGGTGTATATGTAGATAATTATTTGTCACATCAAGGGGCTATATTATTTATGGGATCTTCAGAACTTAGTCATTCAACCAGACAACATCCTGACTATTACTTCAATACAGGAAGAACTAAGAAAAAGGCTATAGCAATAGGTAGGGCATATACACAGTCTCTACAACATGCAACTATATTAGGATCCTTAGATAACGATATTAAGGAAAAAAATGTGGTCTTACTCTTATCGATGCAGTGGTTTATGGAAAAGGATGGTGTAACAGCAGATCACTTTCTAACAAGATTTTCCCCAGTGCAATTTTATAATTACATGTCTAATCCACTTATTAGTGATAAGACAAAAAAAGATTTTGCAAGGAGAATATTATATCTTATGAAAGAACCTGGCGAGTATAAGCCAGAAGCTATATACGCCAACCTATATATAAGTGGAGATGACATAGGTCATAAGTTTTTAAAACTTATTTTTAAACCCTACTTCAAGGTCAGGAGAGTAATGGTAAGTATGAAAGACAAGGGCATAACCTTTAGTTCCCTAAGAAAACTCTATAATAAGTCTGATAGTTCTCACAATATAGCAGGAAAAATAGACTGGGCTAAGGAAAAAGAATATGCCACTATTGAGGCTAAAAATAGGGTAGGGAACCATATTAACACTTTAGGCGGTAGAGGTGTCTATGTTGACAAGGGTTATTACAGAGAATATATGAAGGGAAAAGATGAAACATTTAGAGGTTTTTACAGTTATGTAAAACTTACTGATACGAAAGAGTACCTAGATTTGAAAATATTTTTGGAAACTTGTAAGGATAAGGGGATAAAGCCTACGGTTGTACTCTTACCAGGTATGCCAGAGTTTTATGATTTTGCAGGTATAGGCCCGAAGGATAGGAAAGAATTTGCAGATAAGCTTAAAAATATAACAGGTAAGTATGATACGAGATTTTTAGACCTTACAGTCAATGAAAATGAACGTTATTATTTGAGGGATATAATGCACTTAGGCACCTTGGGTTGGGTTGATTTAAGTGAAAAAATTTATAATATATATGAGAGGTAGGATATTATGTCAGGAGAAGTTAATAAATATATTAAAATGGCTATAGTTATGAGTTTGGCAGTGGTTATTTGTATTTTAGTGTTTACATTTTTGCCATTTAAGGAACTACCTTTTATATATAATGAATTTTAGATAGTGAGGAATTGAAGTTATGAATATTGTCAGTGGAATAAAAAAATATGCAAAAACAAATAGGTTGGCAGTTATATGCAATGATGAGAAGTTAACTTATAGGGACCTAGATAAGTATTCTGATATTATAGCTAACTATATAAGTGATAAGTACGGGCAGGACAGGCCCATAGCAATATACGGAAATAAAGATGTAATGATAATACCATGTATGATAGGAGCTTTAAAATCAAAAAGAGCCTATGTACCTATGGATATAAGTTTTCCTGAGCAGAGGGTAAAAGATGTTTTAGCTAGTGTAGAGCCAAACATAGTGTTTGATATGTCAGGAAAGAACTTTTTCTATGGGCAAGATGGAAATATAAAAGATGCCTATAAGTCTTTTGAAATAATAGAAAAAAAAGATCTATTAGAAATAATAAATAAAAATATTGATGGTGACCTAGCAAGAGAAGTTCCAAGTGATAAGTGGGTAGAAGGTGATGAAAATTCATATATTTTATTTACTTCTGGGTCTACTGGTAAGCCAAAGGGTGTACAAATTAGTGCCTATAATCTTGACAGTTTTATGAGGTGGATGAGTCCTATATTGGGTCTAGATGGACAGGCTAAGGTTGTAATGGACCAACCAGCCTACTCATTTGACCTAAGTGTATCACAATTATATCCAGGTTTAGCCCAGGGTGCTACCCTGTACTCTTTATCTAAGGACGTAGTAGCAGACTTTAAGCTAATGTTTAAACATATGAGAGAGTCCGATATGGAAGTATGGGTTTCCACACCTTCATTTGTAGGTATGTGTTTGGTTGATAAGGCTTTTAATCAGGAAATGTTACCTAACCTTAGAAAGATGCTTTATATAGGAGAAGTACTGCCTGTTGAAGTTGCTAAGAAACTAAGAGAAAGATTCCCTAAAGTAGATATAATAAATGGTTATGGACCAACGGAGGCGACTGTAGGTGTAAGTCATGTTATAATTAATGACGACCATATATCTTCTGGTAAGTCCCTACCTGTGGGTATACCTATGCCAAATTGTAGGATTAAGATAGTTAATGAAGAAGGTGTAGAGGTAGAAAAAGGACAAAAGGGAGAAATAGTGATAGTTGGACCGTCTGTATCAAAAGGCTACTTTAAGAATGAAGAAAAAACTAGGGAAGTATTCTATACAGAGACCAGTGGTCCAAAAGTAGAGGATAGTCCATATTCAGAACTGGCAGACCTAAGATTTAGGGCTTATAGGACTGGAGATCTTGGACTTATAGATGAAACAGGTAATATAAGGTATGCTGGAAGAAAGGACTTCCAGATAAAACTTAATGGGTATAGAATAGAAATTGAAGACATAGAAAACAATCTTAGAAAGGTTGAAAATGTTAGAAATGCAGTTGTTCTACCAGTTTATAAAAACGAGAAAATTGCATATTTAAAGGCTATAGTGGAGTTAGAAGTTAAAAATGACCTAGGAAACTTAAAAAATGGTATAAAGATAAAAAAAGAATTATCAAGTTTAATACCAGAGTATATGGTGCCTAGAAATATAACTGTAATAGATAGGTTACCTATGAATACCAATGGTAAAATTGATAGGAAAAAATTAGCTCAAGAAATATAAGTAGGAGGAGACGATGACATTTTCACAATATGAAAGTTATCTATATATGTACATACTTTTCTTAACTTTGATACCTGCAATATGCTTAGGGATAGCAGGTAAGAGAATAAAGTACTATGGTATGCTTGCAACAGCCTTTATGGTATATCTAATAATAGGCTTGGATTTACAATTTAAATTTTTGATACTTTTTTTGATATGGGAGTTAGGATGCATATATCTCTTTATGAGGTCTAGGAAAAAAGAAAAAAACAAATGGACTTTCAGACTCTTCTTACTAGCAACAATGACACCACTTATAATAAATAAGGTGTCTGCAAAGTTACCAATTGGAGTATTAGGATTTATTGGTATATCATACCTGAGTTTTAGGACTATACAAATTATAGTTGAGATATATGATGGTACAATAAAAGACTTGAAATTTTTTGATATGATCTACTTTATCCTATTTTTTCCAAGCCTTAGTTCAGGGCCGATTGATAGGTCTAGGAGGTTTGAAGAAGAAATCAATAAGCCTATTCCAAGGTCGGAATATATAAGTGATTATCTAGTGGTCGGCATCAAAAAAATATGCCAAGGTTTAATGTATAAATTTGGAATAGCAAGCTTGATATATATTTACTGGACTAGTAGAATTACTCCTGATAAGTCATTTCTGCCAATAATCTTGTACATGTATGGTTATACACTTTACTTATTTTTTGATTTTGCTGGGTATAGTTTAATTGCAGTAGGTACCAGCTATATATTCGGTGTAAAGCTACCAGACAACTTTGATAAGCCTTTTTTATCAAAGGACATGAAAGAATTTTGGACAAGGTGGCATATTAGCTTGTCTAGGTGGTTTGGAGATTATATTTTTTCAAGATATGTCTTAAACGCTATGAGAAATAAAAAATACAAAAAAAGAGCTACGGCATCACATGTCGCCCAGATGATAACTATGACAGTAATGGGGTTTTGGCATGGTTTGACATGGTATTATATTGCATACGGTATATATCAGGGGGTAATGCTTGTCTTGACTGACGAATTTACAAAAAAGTCTAAAATATATAAAAAATATAAAAAAGAAAAGTGGTTTCAAAAAATACAGATATTTGTAACATTTAACATTGTTTGCTTTGGTATGTTGATATTTTCTGGCTTCCTTAATTCATATATAGGCAATTTATTTGCTTTTAAAATTTAGGATTGATTATAAAAATATGCAATTGATAGTAAATATATGTAGCTAAATATGAAACTAAACAAATAAATATAAGAAATACAAATAGACATAAGAAATACAAATAGACATAAGAAATACAAATAGACATAAGGAATACAAATAAATATAAGGAGTACAAACAAACATAAGGAATACAAATAGACATAATAAATACAAATAAACATAAGGAATGCAAATAAATATAAGTTATATAACAAACTATGAAGTTTATATTAATATTTACTAAAAAAATTGAGATTTTAAAATCAATCAATGGGCATCTATTAATAAAAAGTTAAGCTTTAAGTGTATAATTAGGGTATGTTATTAGCAGTTTATATTATTTGGAGGTAAAAATGGATATAAGAGAGAGTGTAATAGAAATTTTTGAAGAGGTTTTAGGCAGTGATGAAATAAGAGACAACCAAGATTTGGATATGTTTGAAAACGAAATGTTAGATTCACTAGCAATTATAGAAGTTTTATTAGGGATAGAAGACAAGTTAGGCTTGTCCCTGCAGCCGACAGACTTAGAGAGGAAGGATATGGCTACAGTAAACAATTTAGTCGATTTTTTAAAGGATAGACTATAATATTTTAATGAGGAAAATAACATTATTTATATACAGGGTTCATATTAATGATATGTCCCTGTTTTTTTATAAAAACTGGTAACAATTTAGTAAATATACTTGAATATTATTCTACTTGTGATAACATATATTAAGATGTGTGAATTAGAAGAGGATTTAATCTTAATATATAGTATAAAAAATAATTTTTAAATGTATGAAAGGAAATAATTATGTCTAGAGTTGATAGAAAAAAACTAGAAAAAGAAGTAAAAAAAAATAAAAAGACTAGACTTTTTAGATCCAAGAAAAAAGATGCAGAAGAACAATTAAAGATTAAAGAGGTTGATGCGATAGACAAGCTTATTAATGATAAAAAAAATAATCAAAAAAATCCTATCGCAAGTCAAACTGATAATTTTAAAAAAAGTAAAATTGAAAACACACTAAGCGATAAAACAGAAAGCATCAATAATATTGGGTCATATGCATTTACTAATGAAGAAGACATAGAAAATGACTTAAATGTAATGAAGACTGCAGATAAAATTATATCCGTAGAAGATAATGAACTGCTTTTACAGAGAAAAATGTCATCTTATAAAAATGGATTTTCACAGGATAGAGGTCAGGCAATTACAGTTGATGATATTATAACAGAAGAAGAAATAAGTTTGGGTAAAAATAAAAAAAAAACTGTAAAAGATAGGGATAATATTCAAGGGCTTGATGATAAGGATGCTAATATCAATGACGTAAAGCACTTAGAAATAGAAAAGGCAAGCTTTGATGATATTGTAAGGGTTGCTGAGTCTAGAATCATTGCTGAGAAAATAAAGAGTGAGGAAGAAAAAAAAGAAAAAGAGAAAAAACTCAGGCAAGAGCAAATAAAAAAGGACCTTATTGAGAAGGAAATTAAAGAGAGAGAGAAAGTAAAGACACAGCAACTTAATTTGGGTAATTTAGGAACGAAGACTATTGATGGAAAAAATACTTGTGAAGAAATAGGACGGAGTAAAAAGACTATGGATGAAATAAATAAGGATGAAAAAAATAATGACCCAGTTTCTAAACCTGGTCAGGGACAAATTTTTCAAGAAGATGCAGAGCTACCTATTGAGAGTGGAGGTTTCAAAAAAATTGCAAAGAAAATAGGTATATTTATACTAGTCCTTATTGGAATTATTTATATAGTCGGTTGTTTTATTTTTAAAGACAGATACTTCATAAACACAAGAATAAATGGTATCCAAGCGGATTTTAAGACGGCTAGTGACTTGGATGGGCTAGCTAGTGATAAGTTGATTGGATATAAGTTATATATAAGTGGTAGAAATGGGGTTAAGGATTCTATATCAGGGAAAGATATAGATATAAGTTATACGAAGGATGATAGTTCTTATAATATAAAAAAGGAGCAAGGTTTTTTTGCTTGGCCCCTTGGACTTATAAAAAATGATAAAATTGATGGTAAACTAAATATAAGCTATAACCAAGAAAAGTTAAATAATATAGTGAAAAAACTTAATATATTTGATAATAAATATATCAAGGAGCCAGTAAGTGCCTTTCCAAAGTATGATAAAAAAAAGGGTGACTATGTTGTAGATAAGGGTTATCTTGGCAGCAGACCTATAGAAAGGTCAGTAATTGATTTTGTAGGTAAATCACTAAAGTCTGAATTAACAAATATTAGGTATCCGGGATATATTTATAAGGAACAAAATAATAAGCCTGATGACGAAAGAATAGCTAGTGCCATAGCTAAATTAAAAGAGTATGATAAAGTTAAAATTGTCTATGATTTTGAAAAAGAAAAGTATCCAGTAGGTACTGAAGATATCAGCAAGATGTTTGACATAGCATCAGAGAAAGATTATAGTGTCACTTTGAGCAAGGATAAGATAAGAGAATTTGTGAGAGGTCTTAGTAAGAAGTACTCCACATACGGTGATCCTAGGGAAATACAATCTGCATCTACCGGTGGAAAGTTAAAGGTTACAGGTGGTATATATGGTTGGTTGATAGATAGGGAAAAGGAAACAGATTACCTATATAATCTTTTGAAGTCTAAAAAGAGTGAAAAAAACAGAAAACCTATTTATGCACAAACAGCAATTAGTAGGGAAAATAATGATATGGGTAATGAATTTATAGAAATAGACCTGACTAAACAACATATGTGGTTTGTAAGAAATGGTGAAGTGGTAGTAGATACACCTATTGTATCAGGAAATCCTAATAAGGGTGATGCAACACCTCCAGGAATATATCCGATAACATATAAGACTAGGCATGCTACACTAAAGGGACCAGGTTATTCATCTCCTGTTTCGTATTGGATGCCTTTCAATTCTGATATAGGAATCCATGATGCAAGTTGGCAGCCTGTATATGGAGGTAGTAGGTACCTATATGCAGGATCACATGGTTGTATTAATACACCATTTACTAAGGTGTCTCAATTTTATGCTCTAGCTAAAGAGGGAATGCCAGTTGTAGTACATCATTAATAATAAGGGGCGCCTATAATCAATATATTGATTATAGGTGCTTATTTTTATCCTATAAGGGTATAGATGATGTATAAGTATTTTAGAAGGGAAGAGTATTAAATGACTAGTTATGTTGAGTTAAACAATGAAGTTATTGTGAGAGATATTGAAGGTAAATATCAACTCCACAAGGACAAGGAGGCTTTAGCGCTTTATTTAAAGGATTCTATAGATAGTAGAACTATGAAGTTTGATTCTATATTAGATAAGGTTGCCTTTCTTGTTGATAATAACTACTATGAAAGAGATATAATAAACAAGTATACTATGGATTTTATAGGAGACTTGTATGAATATATAAAGAGTTTTAACTTTGGTTTTCAGTCTTACATGAGTGCAAGTAAATTTTATGAAAATTACGCCCTGAAATCTGATGATGGGGAGTACATTTTAGAAGACTATAATGATAAAATTTTGATATGCTCATTAGCCATAGCAAATGGTGATACAAAAGTGGCAAAAAAAGTTGCTAAAAGGCTGATTAGACAAGAATTTCAACCTGCCACACCAACTTTCCTAAACTTGGGAAGGAAGAGGGCAGGTCAGCTAGTGAGCTGTTTTTTGCTTACTGTTGAAGATTCTTGTGAGGGTATAAGTTATGCTATAGCATCTGCGAACCACCTATCCAAGATAGGAGGAGGCGTAGCTTTGAACTTAACCAGACTAAGGGCTAGGGCAGAGTCTATAAAGGGGATAGAAGGCGCTAGTGGAGGAGTCGTAGGTGTAGCAAAGATGCTAGAACAGAGTTTTAGTTATTTTAATCAGATGGGTGCAAGGCAGGGGGCAGGAGCAGTATACTTAAATGTACTTCATGCAGATTTTGATGCCCTTATGGATACAAAAAAGATAAATGCAGATGAGAGAGTAAGACTTGCAACGCTTTCGATAGGAGCAATTATACCAGATATATTTATGAAATTGGCAGAGAAAAATGAGATAGCCTATGCCTTTTATCCGCATTCAATATACAAGAAGTATGGCCTTCATTTAGATGATCTAAATATGGATGAATGGTATGACAAGTTGGTAGCAGATCCAGATATAAGGAAAAAGGAAATAAAGCCTAGAGAATATTTGACTAGAATAGCTGCTACACAAATGGAGTCTGGCTATCCATATATAGTATATATAGATACAGCCAACAGGGATCACACCCTAAAAGACCTGGGGATGGTAAGAATGTCTAACCTATGCTGTGAAATATTCCAGTATCAAAAACCATCAGATATTGAATCATATGGATCAAATGCTAGTAGGTGGGGTCAGGATGTGTCCTGCAACCTAGGTTCATTAAATATAGTAAACCTAATGGAAGGCAAAGAGGTAGATAAGGCTATTGATACAGCTGTGAGGTTTCTAACAGATGTAAGTGATAGGACAGATATTCATCAAGTTCCGACTATAAAGATGGGTAATGACAAGAGTCACTCGATTGGGCTAGGAGCTATGAACTTACATGGTTATTTGATGAAAAATAATATAATGTATGCAACGAATGAAGCAGTTGAATTTACGGATGTCTTTTTTGCAATGATGAGATATTATGCAATTAAAACTTCAATGGAAATTGCAAAGGAAAAAAAAGAAACTTTTGAAGGCTTTGAAAAATCTGAGTACGCCAAGGGAAGGTCCAGTGATGTTTTAGCTAAATACTATAAACAAGATTTTTTACCAAAGTCTGATAGAGTTAAAAAACTATTTGAGGGAATATATCTACCAGATAAGAATGATTGGGCAAAATTACTAGATGAAGTAAGTAGGGTTGGAATATATAATGCATACTTGATGGCTATAGCGCCAACACAAAGTATTAGTTATGTTCAAAATTCTACATCATCTATTATGCCTATTACAGAGCAGATAGAAGTAAGAATTTATGGAGATTCCACAACAATATACCCGATGCCTTTTTTAACTAATGAAAATATGTTGTTTTATAGGTCTGCCTACAACACAGATATGTTTAAGGTTATTGATGTAGTAGCTGCAGCCCAAGCTCATGTAGACCAAGGTATATCGACTACCTTGTTTGTTACAGATGATAGGACTACTAGAGATATAGCTAGATACTATATATATGCTTATAAGAAGGGACTAAAGAGCCTTTACTATACGAGAACAAAGATGTTAAGAGAATTAAACAATGAATGTCTCTCTTGTTCCGTATAGGTGAGATTTATTTTATGTGGGGGAAATTATGATTAAGGAAAAATATGTTGATGTTTATAATACAGTTCATAAGGCTGTAAACTGGGATACAGAAGATGATGATTTTACCCAAGCCTTTTGGGATGAAAATGTAAAGCAGTTTTGGTTACCTGAAGAAGTACCTATTTCTAAAGATATTCAAAGTTGGTCACAACTAAGTGAAAGTGAAAGGGTACTTTACAAAAGAGTCCTAGCTGGACTAACATTATTGGACACAAAACAAGGTAATGATGGTATACCCTCTATGATGAGTCTGACAGAAAACTTTCAGAGGAAGGCAGTCTTGTCATTTATGGGAACTATGGAAGAAATTCATGCAAAAAGTTACTCTAGTATATTCACAACCCTTCTATCTAAACAAGAAATTGATGATCTTTTTGTATGGATAGAGGAAGAACCACTTTTGCAGAATAAGGCCAAGATAGTATTAAGGCAGTATAAGAACACGCACACAGACAAGGGCTTATATATGTCTATGGCTACAAGTGTCTTCCTTGAATCCTTCTTATTTTATAGCGGTTTCTTTTATCCACTATTTCTAGCAGGACAGGGAAAGATGATTTCTAGCGGTGAAATAATATCACTCATACTAAGAGATGAGTCCTTACACGGTAAATATATAGGTCTTTTGGCTCAGGAAAAATTTAAAGAATTTCACTATGACGATAAAAATGAACTTAGGGAAAGGGTATATGACCTATTGAAAGAACTGATGGAAAATGAGGAAAACTACACAAGATTACTGTATGAGGGATCAGGGTTGGAAGAACAGGTTATAAACTTTCTGAAGTATAATGCTAATACAGCCCTTACAAACTTAGGTTTTGAAGAATTTTACAAGGTTGAGCCGGTAAATGCAATAGTGCTTAATGGTCTGAGTACAGAAACAAAAACACACGATTTCTTCTCCACTAAGGGGAATGGTTACCAAAAGGGTATATACGAAGAACTTACAGATGAAGATTTCGATTTTTAGGATAGCAAATGCTATCCTATTTTTGTAGAAATGAAAACCCCCAGTCTAACTGGGGGTTTTCATTTCTACAAAAAGAGGCTCTATGTCAAATAACGTTGGTGATAATTTAAATCAACAAAATCTATTAAAT
>CAUQSL010000024.1:0-22287 GCA_963520775.1 uncultured Peptostreptococcus sp. | reverse complement strand
TAGAGTAGATATGGAAGATGGAGCATATAAAGCGTGTAGAGTAGATATGGAAGATGGAGCATATAAAGCGTGTAGAGTAGATATGGAAGATAGAGTATATAGCATGTAGAGAAGATAGGAATATATAGCATATAAAGGAGTGGTATTATGAAAAAATATAAGTTTATTTTAAGTGGCTATACAAGGAGATCTAACAGGGGCGTTCACATTTTAGAACTTAGTGTTAATGAAGAGGTGGATTTATACAGGGTTGAGGAGAATAGCTTCAAACTTTTAGACTTAGATAATCCGTCCTACATATGCCTAAGTCAAGATAAGTTTTTTGCTCTTACATCTAGGGATCAAGGCAGTGTCCTTGCCTATAAGTATGATAAGTCAAGTGATAGACTTGACAAAATAGATGGGGTAAGTGGTTTAGGCAAATCTCCTTGCCACCTATATTTCGATGAAGAACAGTCCTTTATTTATGCTAGCAACTACCATCTTGGAAGGTTGGATATTATGACTTTAGAAGCTGATAGTCTTGATATATATAAGTCTATTATGCTTGAGGGAAAAGGGCCAATTAGCCCCAACCAAGATGGACCTAGGTGTCATATGGCAGTGAAAGACCCCAATGGAAGTAATATTTTACTTGTGAACTTAGGAGGAGATAGGGTAGATACTTACAGGATAGGCAGACAAAAAGAACCTAGATTAGTATCTACCTACCATACTAAAGCTGGCATGGGACCTAGACATCTAGTATTCAGCCATGACTCAAGGTATGTCTACCTTATGGGAGAATTAGATTCTACAGTAGAGGTTCTAGCCTATGATTCTAGTGAGGGCAGTTTAAGCTTAGTTGATAGACTCTCTAGCCTTCCTAAAGAGACTGAAGAGATATTGAACAATAGTGGAGCAGCTATAAAAATTACTAAGACAAAAAATATTCATGGTAGCTACAATTTATATGTATCTAACAGAGGCCATAACAGCCTTAGTGTATATGATGTAGATGACTATGGACATATTAAAATGATACAAAATATAGAAACCTGTGGAAAAACTCCTAGAGATTTTTGCCTGACAAGTGACGATAAGTTTATATTAGTAGGTCATCAAGATTCAGATGATATTGTCTTATTTGCAAGGTCAGATAGTGGTAGCTTATCCTTGTGTAAAAGGCTAGACTCTAACCTAGATGAAATAGTATGCCTACAAGAAATAGAATAATATACAGTAGATTTAGAAAGACCACAACAAGACTAATCAAAATATAATATTTAGTTTGGTAAGCCTATACAAGACTAATAAAAATATAATGTTTAGCTTGGTAAGCCTACAAGAAGACTAATAAAATATAATATTTAGCTTGGTAACCCTACAAGAAGACTAATAAAAATATAATGTTTGGCTTGTCAAGACTACAATAAGACTAAGCAAGATATACGAGTGATTTTAGTAAGACCACAATAATATTAAGGCATAGCTGCTAGTATATCTATTAGTATTGAGCAATACTAAGCTAGATGATAAAATACTAAAATGTTGATAAATATGTGAATAATGTGCATAAAATTGTGGGTAATGTGCATAAAATTGCTAGTAATGTGGATAAATGCCTATTTTTTACACAATTTCTGCTTTTTTTATTATTTAGTTATGGTATAATTAAGTATTAGAGTATAAGTATTTTTATAAGTTATAGTTTATATTATTTTAATATGATTATAAGGGTGAATTTACAATACAGACAATGTATTGATTCTACAAAATTGATAAGATACTTAGTTGACAATACAGACAATGTATTGACTCTACAAAATTGATAAGATACTTAGTTGACAATACAGATAATGTATTAATTCCACAATATCAATAAGATACTTAGTTGACAATGCAGACAATACAGGTAATGTATTGATTCTATAATATTGATAAGATACTTAGTTGACAATATAGACAATGTATTGATTCTACAATATTAATGAAATAGTAAATTTATAATATTAAATTACTACTAATTTATAACAATGAGAATAGGAAGATGTGTATGAAAAAAAGTAGGCTTTTAGCAATTAGTGCAATGATGATTGTGACCTGTGCTACAGCGTATGGTGTATACGCTGTAGATGATGCTAGGTCTGGCAAGGCTAGCATAGAGTGGACCTTGTCATTTTTGAAGAAGCAAGAAAACCAACGTATAGATGATGTAGAGGAAGAAATTAATAAGGTAAACAAGGATACTTCTATTAGCAAGTTTAATATTACCAAAGCCAAGTCGAGGTTTGATGATGTTGTTTTTCTTGGTGATTCAATAACGGAATATTTAAAGCAATCTAATATATTAGATTCAAGTAGTGTCTTGGCAAGTAAGGGTGAGCATGTGAACCAGGCTAGTAAGCACTTAGGTGAGTTGAAAAATCTAAAACCTAAGCAGATAGTAATTCTTTATGGGGCAAATGACTTAAACACTCAGACACCAGAAGTTTTCAAGAAAAATTATATTAATCTTGTGAAAAAGATAAAGGGTATAGATCCAGGGGTAAGGATATACCTACAAGCGCCATTAGCAGTGAATGAAGCTATTGCCAGGGCAAAGGATGATAGGATTAATAATGAAAATGTAAAGACCTTGATAAAAAAGACTAAGGAAGTTGCTGCTGCTACTGGGGCTAATTTCCTATCTTCAGAGGGCTTGATTACAAGTAAGGACCTTTATGAGCCAGATGGTATCCATCTAAAATATGATTTTTATAAAAATTGGTTATTTTTCTTGAGTGAAAACATATAGGAGGTGGATTTATTGGATAATATAGATAAGAAAAAGAGAAGCCCTATCACTAGGGATAAGGTTAAGAAGTCACCTATAAATATAGATAAGAATAAGGAAAAACCATTTAAACAGAGCAATCATGACCAAGAAGTCAACTATGAGCAGACTGCTAGGTTAAGAATTATTAAAAGTGAGGATAGTATAGAAGAAGACTTGGTGGTAAAGTCCTTTAATAAGGCGAGGAGTATCAAGCCAATGAAGATTAGCTCTAAGTATAAGAAGAAGTATATGGGTCTTGCAATCTTAGTGGCCTTGGTATTTATAATAGCCTACCAGTTTGTAAAGGTTAGGAATATAGAATTCTCAACATTAGGGCCAAATATAGAAAAGGCAATTAGTATGGACAATTTTGTCAAGGGCAACGACCTTAGTCTAAGAAAGTTATACGGTATTAATAAGATAGAGGTTGAAAGGTATACCTCATATGTTCCTAAGAGTAATATGTTGGCTAATGAGATTCTTATATTAAAGGCAAAGCCAGAGTATGTAGACTCTATTTTGGCAAGGATACAAAAAAGGGTAGATGACCAGTCTAAGAGTTTTAAAAATTATGCACCAGACCAGTATAAGATTATGAGTGCAAGTATTTTAAAGAAAAAGGGAAATTATATTTATTTTATTTCTTATGAAAATACAGATTTGATAAATAAGGTAATTAAGGCAAATTATGAGTAGGGGAGGGGAGTATTTTGAGTTTTACTAGTTTAACATTTTTATTTTATTTTTTCCCCATTGCTATAATTTTATATAGTCTTGTGCCGAAGCAATTTAAAAACGCTCTTTTGCTATTTTTAAGTTTGTTTTTTTATAGTTGGGGTGACCCTAGGTATCTAGCCTTAATTATGGTGTCTATACTTGTTACCTGGTTTGGGGTAAAGTTTATTCATATCAGACGACAAAAAAGAGAAGAAGCAAGATTTTATTTTGTATGTATATTGGTATTTAATATAGCGATACTGGCATTTTTTAAGTATTATGGTTTTTTAATAGATAATATTAATATGGTTTTTAGGACTAATTTACAGATAGTAGACCTAGGACTTCCTTTTGGTATATCTTTTTATACCTTCAAGATAATATCTTATGTGGCTGATGTGTATACAGGTAGGACACCTATGGCAAAGAATTTTATAAATTTTGCCTTGTATGTGTGTATTTTCCCACAGGTAGGGGCAGGTCCTATAGTTCAATATTCAGATATGGCCAAGGAACTTCTAGTGAGAAAGCCATCTCCAGACCTTTTTGGTAGGGGGGTAGAGAAGTTTATCTTAGGTTTGGGCAAGAAGGTCCTAATAGCCAATAACTTAGCCCTTATATGGTCTAGTGTCAAGTCTAGTCCTGATCTTAGGATGTCTGCAATGACGGCCTGGTTAGGTATAATAGCCTTTACGCTACAGATATATTTTGATTTTAGTGGTTATTCAGATATGGCAATAGGTCTTGGTAATATGTTTGGTTTTAAGTGGGCAGAAAACTTTAACTATCCCTACATTTCTAAGAGTGCTACTGAGTTTTGGAGAAGGTGGCATATATCACTAGGAAACTGGTTTAAGACATATATATATTTCCCTCTAGGTGGTAGTAAGTGTTCTCCTAGAATGCATTTGAGGAATATATTTGTAGTATGGATGGTGACCGGATTATGGCATGGTGCTAGTTGGAATTTTGTTGTATGGGGCTTGTACTTTGGTCTAATCATATATCTGGAAAAGGTAAGTTTTGGTAAGTTATTAGAAAGTCTAAATCCAAAAATACAGGTCTTATATTGCCTATTTATAGTTGTATTAGGTTGGGTAATGTTTGACCTACAAGGAATATCTCAGATCCTAAGGTTTTATAGTAGGCTTTTAGTATTTGGAGCATCTGGATTTGTAGATGGAAATGCCCTTTATATAATAAAGACTTCGTGGAAGTTGTTTGTTTTAGCTATTATGGGTTCTAGTCCACTTGTTTTAAGACTTATAAGTGATGTTAAGAACAGGTTTGGTAAGGGTGGATATATCTTCTTGTCAGTATGCTACATTTTGATAGTTATTTTATCTGTGGCATCCTTGGTAGGAGATAGTTATAGTCCATTTTTATACTTTAAATTTTAGGCGGAGGTGAAGTATATGAAAAAGAAAATACATTATGAAGAACCAAAAATGCCTGAGAGTTTAAGGAAGTTAATGGAAATAGGAGATAAAGATTCAACTATAAAGAGAAGAAGGCCAACTCAAGCGAGCAAAACCAATAGATCAGCAAGTAAGACTAATAAATCAGCAAGTAAAACTAATAAATCAGCAAGTAAGACTAATAGGTCTGGGTCTAAGAGTACTAAAAAGGCCAATACAAATAGGTTAAGTTATGAAAGCAATTCAAAAGACAGGCTGAATAAGTCTAATAATAAGGCCAAGAGGATAGGTTTTAGTACGGGAGAAGTGCAAGTTGATACCAGTAAAAAGGCTGGTCTGAGGTCTCAAAAAAATAAAAAAATTTCAAGTAATATAAAGAGGGATAATAAGCCAAGGTCAGGAAAATCAAGTCTAGGCAAGGCAAATTTGAAGTCTTCCAAAAAGACAAAGAGGGTGTCTAGAAAAGTGTCTAGGAGACCAATAAGTCTTAGAAAACTTCCTTCGACTTTATTGTATGGTCTATCTATCTTTATTAGTTTTCTAATTTCAGGTGGGGATCATGACAAGTATATAAGATTAGACCAAAGAGAGAGACTGGATAAAAGGTTCTATAAGTTGCTTCCAGTTGCCTTTGTAGGACTAACCCTTGTAATAATGTTATCAGTTTTAGTACATAGGGACCAGGATAGGTCTATAGCAGAAAATAGGGAGTTAGAGAAGAAACCTAAATTTACAATATCGTCATTTATAACTGGTAAGTATGCTAGTAAGCAGGCAAGTTATATGTCGG
The DNA here is from genome assembly GCA_963520775.1 of uncultured Peptostreptococcus sp. Taxonomy (GTDB): domain Bacteria; phylum Bacillota; class Clostridia; order Peptostreptococcales; family Peptostreptococcaceae; genus Peptostreptococcus. Next base: position 16,565 of record CAUQSL010000024.1, on the reverse strand, counting down.
ATCAATTTCCTAATAGGACTGGCTTTATAAAAACTAAGGCAAACCTAGATAGGTTAATGGGTAAAAAGGAAATAAATGGAGTATATCTTGCTTCTAAGGGATATTTGATGGAAGGTTTTAAGGCAGAGAAGGAAAGTATTACTAAGGCAAAGGTTGATGCAATAAATAAGTTTGCTAGCTCCAATAAGGCTTTGAAGGTGTCTATGATGCTTGTCCCTAATAAGGTTGATATATATAAGCATCTTATGCCAAGAAATGCCCCTGTAGACTCTCAGACAGATTATATAAAGTCTGTTGCATCTAAGTTAAGTAAGAGGGTAAGACTAGTAGATGTCGAGTCTACCTTTGACAAGTTGAAAAATAGTGAAGAACTTTATTATAAGACAGACCACCACTGGACGAGTGATGGAGCATTTTATGCCTATACCGACCTTTGTAAAGCTCTAAATATACAGGCTACAAACCAGACTAATTTTAATAGGTCGCAGGCGTCAGATTCTTTTATGGGTAGCCTATACTACAAGGCAGGAGCAGAAATTGGTGGGCCGGATGATATTTACCTATACTTAAGTCAAGATAATGCCCCTGTAATTACAAAATACTACGATACCAAGAAGAAGGTAGCCAGTGTTTATGATTCGTCTAAGCTGTCTGGAAGGGACCAGTATGAAGTATTTACTGGAGGTAATCACTCTCAGATTAAGATAAGGACAAATGTTGAAACAGATAGGAAACTTTTATTAATAAAGGATTCTTATGCCAATGCTATGATACCATTTCTTGCAACGACTTTCTCAGAGATTAATGTAGTTGATATGAGGTATTTTACAGGAAGCCTTAGCGATGTTATCAATAATAATGAAGTAACGGATGTATTATTTTTGTATAATGTAAATACATTTAACTCAGACTCATCTATATTAAGCATAAATGAATAGTAATAAGTAATAGAATAATATCGTAATAAACAATAGAACAAAATCGTAATAAATAATAGAACAATATTGGAATAAACGATAGAACAAAATCGTAATAAACAATAGAACAATATTGGAATAAACGATAGAACAAAATCGTAATAAACAATAGAGCAATATTGGAACATACAAAAAGACTAGCCTTTGGCTAGTCTTTAATCATTATCGTCATCATCTTTAAAGCTGGGAGATATGTCATTATTCTTGCTAATTAGATATTTTTGTATTATAAATAAAAGACCGATAGATATTACTCCCAAAATAACATCTGTCATACCATGGTTTTTGGGCAAAAGTAGCATCTTCCTAGCTATACCATATAGCAAGACTTCTAGTAGGGCTGAATGCTTGTGTAGTGCAAGCATTATAGCAATTTCCACACCTATTACTAAAAGTAGTATTTGAGCAAAGATATAGTTTAATTGCGAATAGTCGATTGGTCTACTAAAATTGACTATGTAAGTTGTATAAATAATCCTAAGAGTATCAAATATGCCTAGAAAAACAGAAACTATAAGTATAAATGCTAGTAGGTATTCTAGGACAAAAGAAATAAATAGGATGGGTTTTTTTGCATTTTCTATTTTTATCATAATTTCCTCCTGTAAAATTTTTCCTGCAAATATAACATAACTATTATAGCATACCTATAATTTTTTTGATATCGACTTCTAATGCTACAACAGAAATAATTATAATTGCTGCACCTAGTACTTGGATAGGCTTCATAACTTCACTAAATACCATGTAGGCAATTATACTAGCAAATACTGGCTCCAGAGATGACATCATGCTTGGAAGGGATGTGCCAATATACTTTGTTGACTTTACATAAAGGGTGATAGCAACAAAAGTACATAGGATACCAATAGCCAATAGGTGACCTAGGTAAAAAATGGGATTGCCTGAGTCAAGTATTTTATTTGCTATACCTCCAATATCAGCAAAGACGGCTAGACATATACTAGCAGACCAAAAACCATAAAGAAGTAGACTGTCTTTTGAAATCTTGTTTTCAACAAATCTAGGTAGGACTATCTGTAGAGAGAAGGTCATACCATTTAGGATTCCAGCAAGAACACCTATAATATTTAGCTCAGCACCTCTAGCTGAAAATATATCTATAATACACATACAGCCTATTAGGCAGAGTATCATAATAACAAGTTTCTTCTTGCTAATTGGATCTCTAAAGAAGATTTTGCCAAAAAGTGTCGCCCAAATCGGGTTTGAAAACATTAATACAGTTGCAACACTAATAGGTATATTATCGACAGACAAGCTATAAAATGACATACCGATGGCAAAGCATATAATTCCGTAAACACACGAAAAAATAAATCCCTTAATAGGTAGTCTAAAGGCAGACCTCTTTGTAAAAAATAAATATAATGTAAGCATAATTGCAGCAGACAAGGCTCTTACGAATGATATATCTACAGATGCTAGTTTAATATGGTTAAGATACCTACTTGATATACCCATATAACCCCAGAAAAATGTAGCCAAAATCATCATAGATATACCTACACCTTTACTTGTTAATCTCATTTATTAAACTCCTTTAAATCAAAAAAATCCAAAGCCTCTTTTTTGAACATCATTAAAAATCCTACACAAAGAAGCAAGGCTACTATCCATATTGACCTTATTCCTAAAAAGTTAGATATAAGAGCACCAATAGCAGCACCAAGGGCAAATATAAATATTATAAAAAAATAATAAAAACTCTTATAAAAAAGGTCCCTATCTTTCGTATCATGGTATTTACACAGTAAAGTAGTAGCACTTTTTAAGTTACCCGTACACATTGTAGTTGCGTATGCATTACCACGAAACTTGCTAAAAGCGATAACCTGCATACCACAGACAAAAGATATTAGCATATTTGCAGGATTATCATAGGCATTTGATAGAAATCCTATAATTATAACAAAAATTATCTCAATGGCTAAAACAATCTGTCTCCAATGTATACGTTGGGCATTTTTATAAGCTAACTGTATTTTCTGGCATAAATATACGCCTAGGGCAAAGGTTATGATGGGTAGTAGGTATTTAAGAGCGCTAGAAAAATTGGATTCTGCAAGATTTTGACCGAATAGGACAATATTACCTGTTTGTGCATTGGCAAATACCTTACCCCTGCATATATAAGAATAGGCATCCATAAAACCACCTGCCATAGTTAGAAATATACCGACTCGGATTGATTCAGACATTTGTTTACTAGATTTCACCCTATCACCTCCTATAATATAATAAGTATATTTTATCACAAATATAAGAGAGTAATACTTAAAGATAGAAAAAAAATATCTTATTTGGTATAATAGGGTACAGATAAGTTGTTAGATTTAGATTTATATTAGAGTAATCTAATAGCCTTGAAGTGCTAATCAATTTATTTAGGCAGTGCAAAAGTTTTATAAATGGTTTTGATTTATAGAAAAAATAGATACAACATAATTATTCGTCTAATATATGGTATAATTGATAGATAAGTATATATACGATAAGTGTGTATACTATGGAGGAAAAATGGAAAATATAATAAAAGTAGATAATTTAATATTTGAATATAAAGGTGATGAGACTACTTATCGTGCCATAGATAACTTTAATCTAGATATCAAAAAGGGTGAATTTGTGGCTATTATAGGCCATAATGGATCAGGTAAATCAACCCTATCAAAGAACCTAAACGCTATCTTGGTGCCAACTAGTGGAGACATAAGTATAAAGGGTATGAATACCAAAGAAGAGAAATATTTGTGGGATATTAGACAAACTGCAGGTATGGTATTTCAAAACCCAGATAATCAAATTGTAGCAACTATAGTCGAAGAGGATGTAGCCTTTGGTTGTGAAAATCTAGGTATAGAAGCTAGTGAAATCAGGTCAAGGGTAGACGAGGCCTTGAAAAATGTGGATATGTACGACTTGAGGGAGAGGCAACCACATCTTCTATCAGGGGGGCAAAAGCAGAGGGTAGCTATAGCTGGAATTATTGCTATGAGGCCTGAGTGCATAATTTTTGATGAGGCTACTGCTATGCTAGACCCTTCTGGCAGGCAGGAAGTAATGAATACAATTAAGAGATTAAATAAAGAACATAATATAACAGTCTTACATATTACTCACTTTATGGAGGAAGCTGTAGAAGCCGATAGGGTAATAGTAATGGAAAAGGGTAAATTGGCCTTGGAAGGTAGCCCTAGAGAGGTCTTTTCTAATGTGACTAGGTTAAAGGATATTGGACTAGACGTGCCGTATATGACTGAGTTGGCCCATCTACTAAGAGAAGATGGACTAGATATCAGAGATAATATACTGACTGTTGATGAAATGGTGGGTGAACTATGTCAATTAAGGTAGAGAATTTAACATACATATATGATGAGGGTATGCCCTTTGAACACAGGGCCTTGGATGATGTCAGTTTTGAAATTCAGGACAGGGACTTTGTAGGCCTTATAGGTCATACAGGTTCAGGCAAGTCTACCCTTATTCAACATCTAAATGGCTTAATGAAGCCAAGTAGGGGAAAGATATATATAAATGATTTTGATATTACCAAAAAGGACCAGAATCTTACTGATGTAAGAAAAAGAGTAGGGATAGTCTTTCAATATGCTGAATATCAACTTTTTGAAGAGACTGTAGCCAGGGATATAGCTTTTGGACCTACTAATTTAGGCTTAGATGAGGCAGAGGTAGACAAGAGGGTCAGAAAGGCCATGGCAGATGTGGGTCTAGATTATGACCATTATTCAGAAAAGTCACCATTTGAACTGTCAGGTGGTCAAAAGCGTAGGGTGGCTATTGCAGGTGTTATAGCTATGAATCCAGAAGTTTTAATCCTGGACGAGCCAACAGCAGGCCTAGATCCAGGTGGTAGGGATGAAATATTTGAACTTATAAAGGACCTACACGCCAATAAGGATATGACAGTAATCCTTTCTTCTCATAGTATGGACGATATGGCCAAGCTAGTAAATACCCTGATGGTAATGAATAGGGGTAGGCTTGAAATTATGGGATCGCCTAGGGAGGTATTTAAGGAAAATACTGATAGACTAAGGAATATGGGTCTAAATATACCCCAAGTCCTAGAGCTTGCTATCAAGCTAAAGTCAGCAGGTTATGATATAAGGACAGATGTAATAACTATTGAAGAAATAAGGGCAGAGATAAGGCGATGTCTATTGGAAAAGGGGGCATGTACAAATGCTTAAAGATATAACACTTGGACAGTTTTACCCTGTAAAATCGCCCATACATTCGTTAGATGCCAGGACTAAATTATTGGGGACACTATTATTTATGGTAGCAATATTTGTAGTCAACCAATTCTATCCATATGCACTTATGTTTTTATTGATATATGTAGTATCGAGTATGGCAAATATACCTATCAAGTATATAGCCAAGGGTATAAAACCACTTAGGTGGATTATCCTCTTTACCTTTGTAATTAATGTATTCTTTATAAAGGGTGGAGATCTAGTCTTAAATTTAGGTTTCTTGAATATATATGCAAATGGTATTAGGACAGCAATTTTTATGGCATTTAGGCTGATATTACTAGTAGCTGGCACGTCTATTTTGACCCTGACTACATCACCAATATCTTTGACTGATGGGATAGAAAATACTTGTGCACCACTTAAGAGGTTTGGTTTTCCAGCTCACGAATTGGCTATGATGATGACTATAGCCCTGAGGTTTATACCTACTTTGCTGGATGAAACAGACAAGATAATGAAGGCCCAGATGTCTAGAGGGGCTGATTTTGAGAGCAAGAATATAATATCAAGGGCCAAGAATATGGTTCCCCTATTGATACCCCTATTCGTATCTGCCTTTAGGAGGGCTGATGAATTGGCATGGGCTATGGAGGCCAGGTGCTACCGTGGTGGTGATAATAGGACCAAGATGAAGCAGAGTCTGTTGGGCAAAAATGACTACATGGCAGACTTTGTCATGGTTGCCTTCTTGCTACTGATGATAGGCTCAAGATTTATAAAATTAATATAGTGAGTTTATAATAAGCTTAATCAGTATGACCCCCATTCAAATATGATAAGGGGTCTTTTTATATATTGTTTGATAGACTAGTATAGATAGGGAGGATAAATAGATGGCAAAAATAGGCAATATAATCCTTGGCCAGGGCTTGCCAAAGATATGCATACCCATGGTAGCTAGGGATGAAGAAGAAATAAATCGTGAACTAGACATAATTGAAGGACTAGACTTTGATATACTTGAATTTCGCATAGACTACTTTGAGGGTCTTGAGGATTATACAAGATTAAAGGACCTTGTGGGACTAATAAAAGATAGGCTAGATAAGCCCCTTATCATAACCCTTAGAACAAAATATGAGGGTGGTAATGTAGACATAAATGATAGCGAATACTTTGATCTACTTGAAATAATAATAGAGGATAAGTTGGCTGAGGCTATAGATATTGAGTATATGAAAAAGCAGGAAAGGGTGGTAAAGTTAGTTGCCTTAGCCAAGGAAAAAGGTCTTACAAGTATTCTGTCAAATCATGACTTTGACTCTACACCAGAAAGGAAAGAGATAGTGACGAGGTTAGAGAACATGATAGGAATGGGGGCAGATGTAGCCAAAATAGCCTTGATGCCTACTTGTCCTGATGATGTATTAAATTTATTGGGGGCAAGTAGCCAGGTAAAGGTCAAGTACCCAAACCAGGCCATGATTTGTATATCCATGGGTCAAATGGGGACCATATCCAGACTAGCTGGTGGTGTCTTTGGTTCTGATATGACCTTTGCCTCAGCTCTTGAAGAATCTGCACCAGGTCAACTACCTGCTGAAAATATTAGAAAACTGTTAGAGATACTGGCTTAGTCATATTTTAGATTTAAAAATTAGAAATCCAAAGTCAAGTAAATATATCAAGTTATAATTGAATATACTCAATTATTATAGTTTAAATGTGTATAAAAAATATTTAAAGAAAATTAGTAGTTAGAAACTAATTAATAATATGATTATATTCATATTGGTTATAGTAAAAGCCAGCGTATTTATTACGTTGGCTTTTAATGTCTATATTAAATTTATACCAAGTGAAGAACAAATCTACCTACTATTGTTACCAGTACTATAGATATAATAGTTCTCTCCAAGAAGATGACAAACAATTCCCATAACCTAACAGGTATCCTAGTACCAATTATTAGGGCTCCTACCTCACTCATATAAATTAACTGTGTTACAGACACAGTAGCTACAACAAATCTAGTCAATTCACTAGAGATTTCTTTGCTGGCTATTATAGATGGAACAAACATATCAGTAAAACCTACCAACATAGTTTTAGATGCAGATACTGCTTCTGGCAACTGGATTAGGTTTAGTAGGGGGATAAATGGCTTACCTAAAATTTCAAATATAGAAGTATAGTTTGAAAGTATTAGGGCTATTGTACCAAAGCCCATAACTACTGGCATTACACCTATCCACATATCAAGGGCATTTTTAAGTCCGTTTTTAAGAAAACTTTTCAAACTGGCATTGTGCCTAGCTGTCATGACTGCCTGGTGTAGAGCCCAACTAAAGTGGGTTTCCCCCTCAGGTATGCTTTCATCAAGGGCTTCTCCACCCTTGTAGTAACCATTATTTTTCCAAGAAAGAGGAGGTATCCTAGGAACGATAATAGCGCAGACTACACCTATAAAACATACTGTCAGGTAGTAGGGAACAAACATATGTGCCATATTCACCTGCTTTAAAACTACTAGACAAAATGTAATTGATACTGCTGAGAAGGTAGTAGATATGATGGAAGCTTCCCTAGTTGAGTAGTAACCCTCTTCATACTGCTTGGCTGTCAACATTACACCAAGGGTACCATCACCCAACCATGATGTAAAACAGTCGACTGCAGACCTACCTGGTAGGGTAAATACTGGTCTCATTATCTTGGCTAGCAGAGTTCCTACAAATTCCAATAGACCAAAGTCCAGTAGGAGTGGTAGCAACAAACCGGCGAATACAAAGATAACGATTAGGGTAGTTAATAGACTACCTAAGATGAAATTCCCAGTATCGCCTGAAATGATGTAGACCGGACCTATCTTAAAGTAACTCATGGTAATAAAGACACCTGCCATGACCCTTGTAATAGTCCAAAAAGTTGTTTGGATGAACAAACCCTTAGCAAAGTCTGACTTTGGCTTGTAGATATTTAGCTTTGTAAGCAGGCTTCCAAGGGCCGATATCAAGACAATTATCAATATGAGTGTAGGTAGTATACTACCTATATGATTTTGTATAAATGATGCCACAAAAGCTATAGGAATAGTAATCTTGTCCTGCTTAATTTCAGGATCAAATTCCTTTATAGGTAGCATAAAAAGTATAATACCGATTAGCGAGGGTATTAGGAATTTCAATATGTCAGAAAGAGTATACTTCTTTCCTGCTGACAAGTTGGTATTCTTTTGTTCTTCTTGCATTTTGCACCTCTCTTTAATTTATTTTTACAACCAATTATATAATAGCATAATTTTAACAAAATAAAAAGGGACTTATAAAAGTCCCCTTCAAGTATATCAAATATACATTATAAATCTAATTATTCAACTGTTACTGACTTGGCAAGGTTTCTCGGCTTGTCAACGTCTAGTCCCTTCTTGCTAGATACCATCAAGGCTAGTACCTGCATTGGTATAACAGCTACAATAGGAGATAAAAGGTCGTCTGTCTTAGGTATGTAAACAACTCTTTCAGCAACCTTTTCTACACCAGTGTTGCCCTCCTGGGTAATCGCCACCACATAGGCACCTCTGGCCCTTACTTCTTCCATATTTGAGACCATCTTTTCATATAGATCATGCTGGCTAGCTAGGGCTATTACAGGCGTACCATCTTCAATTAGGGCTATTGTACCGTGTTTTAGTTCGCCGGCAGCAAAGGCCTCAGCATGGATATAGGACACTTCCTTAAGTTTTAGAGAGCCTTCCATTGCTAGGGCATAGTCTATCCCCCTACCTAGGAAGAAGGCGTTTTGCTTGTTAACAATATCATCAGCGATTGCTTCTATATCAGACATTTTTTCAAGAACTGCCTCAATCTTTTCTGGTAGGTCAGTCATCTTCTTAATCATATCCATATAGTAGTCCTGGCTAATCTTGCCCATTTCCAGGGCGAAATTAAGGGCTATCATATATAGGGAAATGATTTGAGTAGTGTAGGCCTTAGTTGAGGCTACTGCTATCTCTGGACCTGCCCATGTATAGAAGACATCATCAGCTTCTCTTGCTATTGATGAACCAACTACATTTGTTACGGCTAGGATCCTTGCACCCTTAGACTTGGAATCCCTAAGGACAGCCAAAGTATCTGCAGTTTCACCAGACTGGCTAACTAGGATTACTAGGGAATGCTCATCTACAAAGTTGTCATTGTATCTGAATTCTGATGCTATATCAGTGATTACAGGTAGACCCATTAATTTTTGCATGGCTGTCTTACCAAGGACACCTGCATGGTAGGCAGTACCACAAGCAACTATATAGATTCTGTTAATATTTTCAAGGTCTTCCTTAGTCATCTTTATGCTATCAAGGACAATTTTTCCATCCTTGTCTAGTCTTCTTTCAAGAGTTTCCTTGATACCTCTTGGTTGTTCGAATATTTCCTTTTCCATAAAGCAAGAGTAGCCACCCTTTTCAGCAGCTTCTATATCCCAGTCAACATGGTTAAGTTTTTTGTCGACTAACTGTCTTTGAGCATCATAGATTTTTATATCTCCGCCTTTGATATGAACTACTTCACCATTATCAAGGTAGTATACGTCTCTAGTGTATTTAAGTACAGCAGGTATATCAGAAGCTATAAGGGCTTCGCCATTTCCTACGCCGGCGATTAGAGGACTATCCTTTCTAACAGCTATCAACTCATCGCTATCATTTGCTGAAACTACACCAAGCGCATAAGCACCCTTTAACCTGCCTATAGTTGCATATACAGCATCTAGCAGGTTTCCTTCATAGTACTTATCTAATAGGTGAGCAACTACCTCTGTGTCAGTTTTAGACCTAAACTTTACACCCTCGGCTTCAAGTTCTGCTCTTAGGTCCAAGTAATTTTCAATGATACCATTATGGACTACGGCTAAAGTAGCATCTTGGTTAAAGTGGGGATGTGAATTTTCATTTGACGGTTCACCATGAGTGGCCCACCTAGTGTGACCTATACCCACATTACCCCTAATGTTTTTTTCCTTTAAACTATCTGACAGTACAGACAGCCTTCCCTGTAATTTTCTTATTTCAAGTTTGTCTCCAGTGTTTATAGCAACACCGGCAGAGTCGTAACCCCTGTACTCTAGCTTAGCGAGACCATCAACTATGACATCTGCAGCATTTTTATTTCCATAATAACCTACAATTCCACACATTTTATTTCTTCCTCCAAAATTATATTTTTAAATTTAAGAAGAGTACTAGATAAAATATATTTTGTTACGGAATCACTCCCGACTTTTATATATTTCTATCGATGCTAGTTCACCGCAGGGCACCCGCCGAAAATTCGATAACCCTGTCCTCGTTAACTGTATAATAACAGTCTGGCGCTAAGTGAAAGGACAATAAGTACTATGCCAAATTTGGCAGTTATATTAGGCTAAGTTTGCTAACTCTAGAGGTCTACAAAAGAACCACCAGCCAAAAATACCTATTTCACTTTTTATTAAAAACTCTTCTTTTGCCAATAGATAGCCTACAAGATACCATATCTCAACCCCTTTATGAAACTCACAAAAAGGTGAATTTTCACGCAAGATTACCTATAGACATATTACTATTTTACCATAAAAACTTAATTTTAACTGACTTAATTTTTATAATGGGATAAATTGGGATGCTTAAGCAATTTAACTGATTGATATTCCTATACCAGAAAAGTTTATTATGATATAATATATTGCAAAAAATAACATAATATATTGTCAAAAAATAAAGGGTAAGATATAAAACAAAAATCAAGACATAAAGCATTAGGTATAAAAATCAAAAATATAAAGTTATTATGAAGAAAGCCCTAAATAGAAAAATAAAAAATTAAACATAGAAAATTAATAAAGAATGGATGTGAAAAATGAATGAAAGAGAATAAATAAAAGAGAATAAATAAAAGAGAATAAATATAAAGAAAGATCTAAGTAGAGGGGTGATAGGTGTGACGGGAAAAAATATAATGCTTGTAGTAGCTTATGAGGGGACAAGGTATTGTGGTTGGCAAAGGCAACCGGACTCAATGGGTATACAGGGGGAATTGGAATATGCCTGTATGCAGGTATTTAATAAAAAAAACATAAGCATAACAGGATCTGGTAGGACGGATGCAGGGGTTCATGCACTGGGTCAAGTGGCAAATTTTATAGTGGATACTACTATTCCTATAGACAAGATAGGAGAAGTTATAAATAATAGGTTGCCAAAGGATATTTCAGTTTTAAGTACTCAAGAGGTTAAGCCTGAATTTCATGCCAGACATTCAGCCCATAAAAAAACTTACAGGTACCAAATATATCCATCAAGGATAAGAAACCCGTTTTTGAAAGACTTTGTCTACCAGGTCAAGTATGACCTAGATTTTGATAAGATGAAAGAAGAGATAGGCTATCTTGTAGGACAACATGATTTTAAGGGTTTTATGAGTAGTGGATCTGATATAAAGTCAACTATAAGAACCATCTATAAGGCTGATATTTATAAGGAAGGTGAGCTTATAATAATAGAACTTGAGGGCAATGGCTTTTTGTATAATATGGTCAGGATAATAGCAGGAACACTGGTAGATATAGGCAGGGGAAAAATAAGAGAAAGTCTGAAAGATATTATAGAGTCTGGTATAAGGGGGAGGGCAGGCCATACAGCACCACCACAAGGGTTATTTCTTGTAAAGGTAGATTATCCTAAAGAAAGTAGGCTTTAAAAAATCTATAATATTAATTGAAAAATTGTTGACTTTTTACCTATAGGGGAGTAAAATATATGAGAATGCGTTAATAAGTCCACGATGCCCCGGACTTTACATATATGCAATTGAAAATACGAATGAAAAGTTAAGGAGGGTCTTTATGAAGAGTTATATAGCTAAGCCAGCAGACGTTAAGAGAGACTGGTATGTAGTTGATGCTGAAGGCAAGACATTAGGTCGTTTAGCAACTGAAATCGCAACAATATTAAGAGGAAAGAACAAGCCAACATTTACACCACATGTTGATGGTGGAGACTTTGTTATAGTAGTAAATGCTGAGAAGGTAGTACTTACAGGAAAGAAGCTTACTCAGAAATACTACAGATATCATACAGGTTATGTAGGTGGGTTAAAGGAAATATCTTATAAGGAAATGATGGAAAAGAAGCCAGAAGAAGTTGTGGCTCACGCAGTTAGCGGTATGCTTCCAAAGAACAAGCTTAGAGATAGAATGATGACTAGACTAAGAGTTTACAGAGGTGCTGAACATCCACATGCAGCACAGAACCCACAGGTTTTAAACGTATAAGTAGGATATCGAGAGGAGGATTTGATTAATGGCTAATGTACAATATTACGGAACAGGAAGAAGAAAACATTCTGTAGCTAGAGTTAGATTAGTAGCTGGAGAAGGTAACATAAAAGTAAACGGAAGAGACTTAGAAGAATACTTCAATTACGAAACTCTAATAAGAGACGTAAAGCAGCCTCTTGTGATAACTGGAAACGAAAACAAGTACGATGTAATCGTAACAGTTGAAGGTGGCGGATACACTGGTCAGGCTGGTGCTATCAGACACGGTATCTCTAGAGCTTTGTTAAAGACAGAAGACGAAGTTAGAGGAACACTAAAGGCTGAAGGTTTCTTAACAAGAGACCCAAGAATGAAGGAAAGAAAGAAATACGGTCTTAAGGCTGCCAGAAGAGCACCTCAGTTCTCAAAGAGATAGGAACCGTACAATTTTTTTACAGATATTTCAAACCTCGGTATACAATGTATGCCGAGGTTCTTTATTTGGTTGTATAATATTTAGCGTTGGTGAGAGAAAAATTCTCTCCCAACGCTAATTTTTTTGCAAAAAAGAAGAACACGCATCAAATCTCATGTATAATTTAAATCACGACAAATAAAAAAATAAGGAGAAATGATATGTGTTCTAATGCTAGTATAACAGAAATCTTGGAAATTAACGATAACAATTTAGTAATCTTAGGTAACGAAAAAGAAAATATCAAGGGGATAGAATATACAGTCCTAAGGGGAAAGCTTTCATATAGGCCGGCTTGCTGCCCTAAATGTGGTATAGTCAATGAAAATTATGATATAACTAAAAATGGAAGTCAGACTGTAAAAATACTTTTTGGGGTCACATCATACTTAAAGATGGTTAATTGTTACCTTTTTCTATTAAATTTATGCTTGCTGTGATATCCATATTTTGGAAGATATTTCTCTTAGGTTATTTATTTCTATTTTCTAGCTTTTTTAAATTACCCATGAACTTCACCTCTCTTCAACAATTTAAACTTGTTTGTAATTCTATCATAATAATTTTATCTTGTTTGTTAGTGCATGATTACAATTTATATTTGTTTTTTATTTACTTATACAATTCATAATTGTATAATAACTACTAAAGGGGGGTGATGTTATGGACAAATTGTTATTTCAAAAAAGACTTAAGGAATTAAGAAGTGAAATGAGATGCACTCAAGAGGATATGGCGAATAGATTAAACATCTCTAAAAGTGCATATGGATATTACGAGCAAGGGAAAACTACACCAGATTCTAATTCAATCTCTATGCTTGCTGACTTTTTTGAAGTGTCAACAGACTATCTTTTGGGTCGTACTAATATAAGAAATCACCCAGAAACTTTTGCAGCACATACTGATGAAGATATGAGTGATGAAGCAAAGGCAGAGTTGGAAAACTTTAAGGACTATCTAAGAAGCAAGTATAAGTAAAGGAGTGTGTTTAATATTAAAAAATCTGATATAGCAAACTTAAAGTCTATATTTGATAATATCTCGAATATAGATCTTGATGAAGATGTTGAGTTTTGGTATGCAAGGGACATTATGAAACATTTAGGTTATTCAAGATGGGAAAATTTTGAGTTGGTTGTTAAAAAAGGAATGGCATCATGCGAAAATGCTGGGGTTGCAACCCTTGACCATTTTCGTAACGTCACGAAAATGGTAAGGCTTGGTAGTGGTGCTGAAAGACCTGTTACAGACTACAAGTTGACAAGATATGCTTGTTACTTAATAGCTCAAAATGGAGATTCACGCAAAGAAGAAATTGCCTTCGCACAGAGTTACTTTGCTGTACAGACCAGAAAAATTGAGCTTATCGAAGAGCGTATAAATTATTTGCAACGTGACGAAGCTAGGACAAAATTAAGAGAATCAGAAAAACAATTATCAAAGAATATATTTGAGCGTGAAGTTGATGAACGAGGTTTTGGACGCATACGTTCAAAGGGAGATCAAGCTCTTTTTGGTGGGGCTACAACCCAAGATATGAAAGGAAAGCTGGGTGTAAAAGCTAATCGACCACTTGCAGATTTTTTACCTACACTTACAATAACTGCTAAAAATCTAGCTACTGAAATGACGAATTATAATGTTGAGGAAAAAGATTTATATGGTGAGTCTAGAATAACTGATGAACACGTAGAAAACAACGCAAGTGTTAGGAACATGCTTATTGAAAGAAATATTTATCCTGAAAATCTACCCGCTGATGAAGATATTAAAAAGCTGGAAAGGCGCGTTAAGTCAGAAGAAAAGAAATTATTAAAAGAAACTAGCAAATTTTCAAAATAAACTAAAACAAACTCTAGGAGGTATTAATTATGGGAATATTAGGATCAATAATGGGTAACGCATCACAAATTACTGTTGATGAAATTTTAGAAAAGTATGGCCAACTTTTCTATGGAGATGAGGTTGTAGAATGTGCATACTCTCTAATAAGAGATAAGTTTATTTTTACAAATAAAAGACTCTTACTAATAGACCATCAAGGTGTCACTGGTAAGAAAGTAGAGTATCATTCATTGCCATACAACAAAATCACTCACTTTGCAATAGAAACAGCAGGACACTTAGACTTAGATGCAGAGTTGAAAATTTGGATGCCGGGACTACCTGCTCCAATCAAAAAGCAATTTTCCAAAGCTACAAATATATATGAGATACAGTCAGTGCTAGCTCGCCATGTACTTGGATAATCGTTAAATACTATTTTATTAACCTCACGATGGATTTTAAGGAAAACTCGTTATATAAAATTCCATACGACGGATTTTAGGGAAAATTCGTTGCATTGCTTGTATTAATTTTGAAAGGAGGTTTATATAGATATTCAAAATTTTGTATCTGGAGAAATACGCAAAGGTGATAACTATGAATTTTTCTTGCCAAGTCGAATAAACCATAGTTGGAGATGGGATAGTTATCACTTAAATAAGTTATTAGAAAAAGCTAACCTATCCTTAGGTGGATTGGCTAGTTATTCAGAGTTAATACCAAACATTGAAATATATATACAATTACATATAAAAACTGAAGCAC
Source organism: uncultured Peptostreptococcus sp. (assembly GCA_963520775.1). Taxonomy (GTDB): domain Bacteria; phylum Bacillota; class Clostridia; order Peptostreptococcales; family Peptostreptococcaceae; genus Peptostreptococcus. The sequence goes on along the minus strand of CAUQSL010000024.1, from coordinate 972 downwards.
ATAACTCAAATAAAATTGAGGGTACAAAAACAACTATTGAAGAAGACATAATGAAAGTTGAAGATGTTTCTCCCGAAAAAAGAGATGATAGAATAGAGGTACAAAACTATATTAACGCAATTAATCTCGGAATAGAAAAAATAACTGTAGAAAAGTTTCCATTTAGCACACGCCTTATTAGAGATTTACACTTTGAACTTTTGAAAGGTGTCCGAGGACAAAATAAAACCCCTGGAGAATTTAGAAAAAGTCAAAATTGGATAGGAGGATCATCTCCATCTAATGCAATGTATGTTCCTCCTAGTAAAGAATATTTTGATGATTTGCTGGCTGATTTTGAATTTTTTATTAATAATGACAGCTTGGAAATACCAATATTAGTAAAAATAGCACTTCTTCACTATCAGTTTGAAACAATCCATCCATTTTTAGATGTGAATGGAAGAATTGGTCGATTAATAATACCTCTATTATTATTGGAAAACAATATACTAACTAAACCATGTTTTTATATATCCAATTATTTAGAAAAGAATAGAACTCGTTATTATGATGCTTTAAATAGAGTCAGAACAGAAAATGATTTGATAGGTTGGATTGTATTCTTCCTAGAAGCAGTAATTGAAACTTCTGAAAATGCTAAAAATAAATTTAATAAAGTGGTAAAGCTTGTTGATGAATATAGGGAATATCAGTTTAAATTAAAGGGAAAACCAGAAAATATTGCCAAGATTTTTAATGCTCTATATAATGACCCAGTTCTCTCAATTTCTGATATGATCCAAATAACTAGACTTTCAAGAAGTACCGTGTCATCTATAGTTCGTGAAATGGAAAAAAACAAATTCTTTATGAACTTACAAATTATTCTAGAAATAAACTCTATTTGCTACGAGAATATTTTATGATTTTTGCTGAATAAAAAGGTTGTATAATATTTAGCGTTGGTGAGAGAAAAAGTTCTCTCCCAAC
>CAUQSL010000023.1:0-25611 GCA_963520775.1 uncultured Peptostreptococcus sp. | reverse complement strand
AAGTAAGTTTGTCTTACATGGTTTAAACGATTAATCAATTGTCCTAAAAGGACTTGTTGAATTAACCTGCTGTTCAATTTTCAAAGTTCATTATGTCATTTTGACGACTTATTAATAATAACATTTTTATAAAAGCATGTCAATACTTTTTTCAAATAAATATTATTTTTTTCAAAAAAATCTAAAGCCTTTCTAAATAACTATTTTTTATTAGGCTTTAATTTAATATACCTAAATAATTACCTTTATAACATTTTCTATTATCTAAAATATTATTCAGACGATTTTGTAGAAAGGGCTTATAGATTTTATTCCTAATAAATATCCAACAATATATCATCTATAAACCCTACTACATTATATGAATTTTTATATCGCTTTAACTTTGTAATTCCCAATAATATTCTAACTACTAGTCAATCTTTTGTTTTAAAGGCATTTATAGATACTCTTTAAATCAAATATAGAACCTATTATTATATACTGGCTAAATAAATTCCGCATGTAAGCCAATGTGTTTTTTTTATTCTATGGTCACCTTATTTTCATTTTGTACTTGTTTATATACCTTTTAATTAATTCTTATTTTATGACTATATTTTTATCATCTATTATTTTAGCCAAATCACATCTCAACTCATTACTGGCATATACGCCAATGTCCTTTAGCTTATATGTCTTCTTCTGTCCATCTTTATTTTCATCTAATGGGAATATTACAACAGGATCCCTACCCTGATGAACCCTAATAGTTTCATATATTTTGTTTAATATACTTTCATTATCCATAGAATCAATTCTAAGGTATACTTTTTTCCCCGTTTCATCCAGTTCTTGACTCCGGTAATAAGAATTATACGTAGGTTTTTGACTTGCAAATTCACTATCATCATCTATTGATTTCACCTGACCAGCTATTAGGGATACATCTTCATCCCCCCTAATACTAATCTTTCCTTTTATTAAGACTATCTCGTCTTCCTTAATCAAGTCCTTATATTTTTCCAATACTCTTGGAAAGACTACTACTTCCATACTACCATATAGGTCTTCTATATTAATAAAGGCCATTATATCATTGTTTTTTGTAGTGAATAATTTTTTGGATATTATCATTCCACCAATTATATGATCTTGATCATTTATTTCCAATAGTTTTTCTGGTTCTTCCTTTAGCTTGTTAATAAGGACATTGCTAATCGATGTCCTGTAATCTATTTTCTCAGAATATTCAGCTAGTGGGTGCCCTGAAACATAGAGACCTAGAACCTCTTTTTCCATATCCAACCTAATCCTATCCTTAAAATCTTCTATCTTCTTTATCTTACCTATTTCAAATTTGTCATCATTAGCTACAGCATCAAACATATCAAACATTGATATTTGACCTTCTACATTTCTCTTCCTATCCCTACTTATTGAATCCAAAACTTCTTCATAAGCAAACATAAGACTGGCCCTGTTATCTCCAGTTGAGTCGAATGCCCCACACTTTATCAAACTTTCAATCGTCTTCTTGTTGGTAAATTTAGAATCTATCCTCTTTACCAGATCCGTAAGGTTCTTGTATGGACCATTGGCCTCCCTCTCAGCAACAATGTTATCTATGGCATTTGCCCCAACATTCTTTACAGCTGCTAGTCCAAACCTGATATGGTCACCATCTACAGAAAACTTAGAAAAGGACTTGTTGATATCGGGAGGTAGTACCTTTATACCCATAGAACTACATTCTCTCATGTATTCTACAACCTTATCATTGTTGCCCATGATTGATGTCATCAAGGCTGCCATAAATTCTACTGGATAGTAACATTTCAAGTAGGCTGTTTCATATGACAAGACCCCATAAGCAGCCGCATGCGACTTGTTAAAGGCATACTTAGCAAAGTCTATCATATCGTCAAATATTTGGTTGGCCACATCTTCCGGCACACCATTTCTTACGCAACCAGCTATTTCTATATTGTCATTTTCGTCCAACTTTCCATGGATAAAATACTGTCTTTCCTTTTCCATGACATCCATCTTTTTCTTACTCATGGCCCTACGAACAGAGTCACTACGCCCCAAACTATAACCTCCTAGGTCCCTTACCACCTGCATTACCTGCTCCTGGTATACTAGGCAACCATAAGTTACATCCAGTATGGGTCTTAGCTTTTCATGTAGGTATGTCACCTGGTTCGGATTATTTTTACAATTTATATAAGTTGGTATAGAATCCATTGGACCCGGCCTAAACAGGGAAATTCCGGCAACTATATCTTCAAAGCAGTTTGGTTTTAATTGCTTCATAAAGTTTCTCATACCACCACTTTCCAACTGAAAAACACCTAAGGTATTAGCCTGTGAAATCATATCAAAAACTTTAATGTCATCATATTCCATCTTGCTAAAATCAATTTTCTCCTTATAACCCTTCTTTTCTCGATTTATTTCAATTAGGTCAAGGGCATCCCTGATAACTGTCAATGTCCTTAGACCTAAAAAGTCCATTTTCAGCAGACCCAATTCTTCCAGAGTCGTCATTGTAAATTGCGTAGTGATAGAGTCTTGATTTTTATATAGTGGCACGTATTCATATACAGGTTTTTTTGATATAACTACACCTGCTGCATGTGTGGATGCATGCCTAACCATCCCTTCTATTTCTTTTGATATATCTACAATTTCTTTTATTTCATTGTCAGAATCATATAAATTTCCTAAATTTGGGTTTATTTCAAAGGCCTTATCTATAGTCATGCCAAGAGCAAAGGGAATTTCTTTCGCTACGCTATCAACCTTATTATAAGCCACATCCAATACCCTACCTACGTCCCTTATTGCTAGTTTTGCACCCATAGTACCAAAGGTAATAATTTGTGCAACATGGTCTATACCATACTTTCTTTTTACATAGTCTATAACCTCTTCACGTCTTTCATAACAAAAGTCTATATCTATATCAGGCATGGTTACTCTCTCTGGGTTAAGAAAACGTTCAAATAGCAAATTGTACTTTATTGGATCAATATCCGTTATTCTAAGAGTATAAGCTACAATTGAACCCGCAGCTGATCCCCTACCGGGGCCAACCATTATATTATTCTTTTTTGAATAATTTATAAAGTCCCACACTATCAAGAAATACTCTATATATCCCATATTTGCTATAACTTCTATCTCATAATTTAGCCTGTCTATTAAAGACCCTTCAACCTTGCCATCCTTATCCCCATACCTTTCGACAAGCCCCTTTTTGCATAGTTCCTGAAGATATGTAAGAGGTGTATGACCCTCTGGCACATTAAATGTAGGTATATGGTAGCTATCAAAATCAAATTCTACATTACATCTTTGAGCTATGTTCAAGGTATTATCAATTGATTCAGGTGAAAAGGTAAATAGATCTTCCATTTCTTTCCTTGACTTAATATAAAATTCATCATTTGGAAACCTCATCCTAGATGGATCATCAAGCGTCTTTTGCATCTGTATACACATCAATACATCTTGAATTTTTGCGTCTTCCCTGTAAACATAGTGAGCGTCATTTGTAGCTACTAAAGGTATATTCATTTCCTTAGATAACTTCAAGAGACCAGAATTAACCTCCTTATCCTCAGCCAACTTGTGATCTTGAACTTCAAGAAAAAAGTTGTCTTTTCCGAAAATATCAATATATTCTTGGGCAAGGTGTCTTGCCTTGTCGTAGTTTCTAGCTAAAAGAGCCTTAGGTATTTCACCGTTTAGACAGGCAGATAGGCAAATTATCCCCTCTGAGTATTTTTTTAACTGGTCTTTGTCTGTCCTAGGTTTATAATAAAACCCGTCTACATATGCATCAGACACTATCTTTATCAGGTTTTTATAGCCTTGATTATTTTCTGCTAGAAGGATTAAATGGGATGAATATTTATCTATACTAGAATCCTTACTTTTCATACCTCTAGGTGCTAAATATACCTCGCAGCCTATGATAGGTTTTATACCCGCAGACTTACATTTTTTATAGAAGTCTACAACCCCAAACATTGAACCATGATCAGTAATCGCACAGGCTGACATTCCTAGCTCTTTTATTCGTGATATCAACCTATCTAACCTAGAAAATCCATCTAAAAGACTATACTCTGTATGCACATGTAGGTGACAAAAGTCCTTTATTTCCATATTTTCCATATATATCCTCCTTTCTTAAAATAGCTGATGCATGAGCATCAGCTTAAAACAACTCATCTAGAGATATTTGATCCCTATATTGATCAGCAATTTTTTCTATTTTTTTAAACCTGTGGTTTACACCTGATTTACCAAGAGGGGGGTTCATTTTTTCTCCCAACTCCTTTAAACTTATGTCTTCATTTTCCAATCTCAAAAGAGCTAACTCTTGTAAATTTACTGGTAGGTTACTTATACCTATTGTTTTCTGTATTATTAAGATATTCTCCACTTGTTTAACGGCTGCATCCACTGTTTTAGATAGGTTGGCTGTCTCGCAATTTACAATCCTATTAACCTTATTGCGCATATCTTTTAGAATTTTTATATTTTGTAATTTGAACATAGCCTTATGAGCACCTATCATAGTCAGAAGGTCAGATATTTGTTCACTTTCCTTAAGATAGACTACATAATAATTTTTTCTGGCTACTACCTTGCTCGTAAATCCCATGGAATTGATCAAATCACTCATTTCATATGAATAATCTTCATTGTTAGTTACAATTTCCATATGGTAATTTTTTTCCGGATCATTTATTGAACCGGACCCTAAAAATGCCCCTCTAACATATGCGTATGCTTCTTCAGGTGAATCAACTATTGATCTAGGTATATCATTTCTTGAAAAAAAACTTCTCTCACTTTCCAATATTCCCAAATCCACCAATAAACTTGTAGCCCCCATATCTGAACTGATAGACAAAACATAACTGTTATTTTTTTTTAACATTTGATTTTTATTTACTGTGATACTAGTATTTATATTATATAAAGACTTCAACAATTTAAAAATTTTCCTAGCAATAGAGTTTAATTCTGTCGTAATCTTAAGATTCATCTTCATATTACCGGCAAACTGTATCGTACCAGCCTGTCTTATTATAGCTGATAACTCAGCTATATCTGCCTTTTTACTCGTATTTTCAACTCTTGTAAGTTCGTTTTTTGTTTCTGTAGAAAATGACATAAACTACTGCCCCTTTTTAATCTCATTTAGGGCCACTCTTATTATTTCTTTTTCATCATCATACCTAGCCATATTAACAACCCTATCAATATGGATAAATTTAGCTTCCACAAAGCCTTCTTCTTTTTGAGGTACAGTATCAGTACATTTAGTATTCATTAAAAACCAATAAACTATCTTATGCACTAGCTTGGTGTTATCCCAATTTTCTTTATATGTATAATGAATTTCTCCTAGGTATTTGCCTATAGTTGCCTTTACACCAGTTTCTTCCTTTACCTCTCTTAGGGCAGCCTCTTCTTGACTTTCACCCAATTCAATTTTACCCTTAGGAAGAACCCAATCTCCATTATACTTTCTCAATAGCAAGATAGCATTCCCAAGTACGACAACCCCTCCTGCACTCTGTTCTTCTCTCATCGTATCACTCCTTAAATTTATCAAATCAAATGTTATTTATAATTTTTGTCTTTTCGCTTATTGCTATATCAACAACAGCCTTGGACACCAACTCCGCATCATGACGTATATATCCCTTTTTAATTTCTATCAATTTTTCTTCTATACACCTTATACCCAGTTTTTCTAGTCCAAGCCTCTGGTCATTATCCAGTGTAACTAGTTGTGACTCATTCTTAGCATATCTTTCAAATACCCCTTTAGGTAGGTATTCATTATTCACTAAAACATAATCAATAAAGTTTATACCTGCATGATCTATTATTACCTTAATATGTTCTAAAACATTTTTATTTCCCGTTTCTCCTGGTTGAGTCATTATATTACATACATAAATCTTAGGTGCTCTTGTCGTTGATAGGGCATCGACTACACCTTCGACTAATAGGTTTGGAAGTATGCTAGTATAAAGACTCCCTGGCCCTATGGCAATCACATCAGCAGCCTTTATAGATGTAATGACCTCATCAAGTGGCTTAGCATCTGGCTTATCTAAGTATAATTTTTTTATTTGACTGTTAGTTTTTCTAACCTTACAAGGTATATTAGATTCGCCAAGAACAGTTTCTCCATTTTCCAACTCAGCAATCAAATTAATATTATCCAAAGATACTGGTAATACCCTTCCTGTAACTGCAAATACTTGACCCATTTTGTATACAGCTGTTTCAAAGTTACCATATATACCTGTCATAGCTGCCAAAAATAAATTTCCAAAACTTTGACCTCTTAGACTTCCATCTTGAAATCTATATTTCATTACCTCACTCATAGCTGGTTCCATATTAGATAGGGCTAATAAACAGTTTCTAATATCACCTGGTGGTAACATACCAAGATCTTCCCTTAATACTCCAGATCCTCCACCATCATCAGCTACTGTTACTACTGCTGTTATATTTTTAGTTTCCTGCTTTAGACCTCTTAAAAATACTGCTTGTCCAGTACCTCCACCTATTACAACTACTTTCGGGTCATCTTTTTTATAAGTGAACATCTCCATTTGCTTCATATTTTGTTCAATTGTCTTTTTATACAATTTTGCAACCTTATACAAAACTGCCAAGGCTAATATAAATGCTAGTATACTTAATGTTGGTAAAACTAACAAAGCAATATCCCACTTATCCATAAATCCACTCCTAATCTAACTTGGCATCTCTATGTTTTTTTACAGCCCTATACCCCTTATCATTTAGATAATCATAAGTATAATTAGCTATTGTAACTGACCTATGCCTTCCACCAGTACATCCGATACCTATCACTAGATGTTGCTTTCCCTCGTTAATATATTCCGGTATTAAAAAATCTAGCATATCGAAAAATTTATCTACAAAAGAATGGCTTATCTTTGAATTCATAACAAAATCTCTAACATCTTGACTGTCACCAGTCTTAGGTCTAAGCTCTATATCATAGTAAGGATTTGGTAAAAATCTAACGTCCATTACTAGGTCTGCATCAATCGGTAAACCATACTTAAAACCAAACGAAACAACTGATATAGTTATATTTGGACTTTCAAGTCCATCCCCCTCATCATATATGCTGGCAATTTCTGCCTTTAAATCCTTAGGCTTCATATTGCTCGTATCTACTATCATTTCTGACACCCTTTTAAGGGGTTCCATTATTACTCTTTCCTTCTTTATTCCATCCGATATCTGTGAATTTACAGCCAAAGGATGATTTCGTCTTGTCATCTTGTACCTCTTAATTAAGACATCATCATCACAATCTAAATATATCATATCATATTTAAAATTTGCTGCACTTAGCTGTTCAAGGGCCGAATTTAAAGTTTGAAAAAACTCCCTTCCCCTTATATCAATACCTAAAGCAACCTTATCTATATTAGAATTCCCATGAAAAAATAATTCTGCAAAATTCACTATTAAAGCTGGAGGTAGATTATCCACACAATAAAAGCCTATATCTTCTAATGCCCTCATAGCCTCACTCTTACCTGAACCCGATAATCCAGTTACTATGACAAATTTCATAAAAACCTCCTTTTCTACTAAATAAATTATTACATTTTTATATACCTAGCCTAAATTTACTATCCTGTTTATATCTAATCCACTATCTTTAATTATCTTATAGGCCTTATCAAAATTAGCTATATTTTCAGGTTTATGTGCATCTGATCCTATATAAAATTTTATATCCATATGACTAATAGACCTTATCATACTTGCACTAAGCCTATCATGGTGGCCATTTATTTCTAGCCCTGTATTTGTTTCCAAAGCAGCCTGAGCTACTCTTTGTATATCAATAATCCCCTTATCTCCTGGATGAGTTATATACTTAATTTTATATTTTTCCATAGCCCTTATTATAGCCCTTGTGTTATAGTTTTCAGAAAAAAGTCTTCCAGAAAACAAGAAATTATCGATATGATGTAATAAGGACTTAAATGAGCTTGGCCTTACACCATAATGATAACCAGCCAAAATATAATCGAAATATTGGACCATATCTTCTGGCATATCTATACGACCTGTGTCATCTAAAATATTACACTCCATACCCATAAGTATTTTAATTTGTGGGTATTTTTTATTTAATCTATCAATTTCTTCTCTTTGTTTTTTAGCATTTTCTTTACTAAGTCCATAGAAGCTATGATTAAATCCATGCTCTGAAATACCAATAATCTCTAAACCCTTGTCTATAGCCGCCAGAACATTCTCCTCTATAGTCCCTTTAGCATGTCTTCTATTTTCATTATTTCCACAACTAAATATAGTATGCGTATGATAATCTGCAAGAATTTTCATAGTCACCTCCAGATTACTATTAACTTAAACGACCCTTAAAAAAGTCGCTAGTAATTATTTTTCTTCTCCCAATATTTTCACTTCTTCTTCCAAGTGAACTCCATGACATTCATATACCATCTCTTTTATATGCTCTATTAGGTCAACAATATCCTTAGAGCTTGCTTTATTGTAATTAATAACAAATCCGGAATGCTTACTGGATACTTGTGCACCACCTATACTAAAACCTTTTAAATTAGAATCTTGAATTAACTTACCTGCATAGTACCCTGTCGGCCTTTTAAATGTGCTACCTGCACTTGGGTACTCAAGAGGCTGTTTGGACCTTCTTTGAAACGCTAAATTCTCCATAGTGGCCCTTATTTCGTCATAGTTACCCTCTTCTAATGAAATTACAGCTGATATTGCTATCCACCTTTCATCAGTTAACCTACTATGCCTGTAAGCAAAGTTCATTTCTTCATTAGTAAATTCAACGATGTTTCCTTCTTCGTCCATCAGTCTTACACTTTTAACAATATTCTTCATTTCACCACCATAGGCGCCTGCATTCATAGCTAAAGCACCACCTAGTGTCCCTGGTATTCCTGATGCAAATTCAAAACCTGTAAGCGATTCTTGCATTGCAGCCCTACCAATGACAGATAAAAGGGCTCCTGATTGAATTTCTAGATCATTACCCCTTATTTCAAAGTCGCTAAAGTTGTCTGATATTTCTATTACTAAACCCCTAAAACCACCATCTTTTATCAGTATATTGCTACCATTTCCCTTTACTAAGAATGGTATTTCTAGCCTATTAACCAATCTTATAATATCTGATATTTCTTTTTCAGTTCTTGGTTTAACTAGAATATCGGCAGGTCCACCAACCCTAAACGATGTATGTGCATTCATTGGTTCATCTATATAAATTGAATCTTCATCAATAATTTGACTTAATAAATGATAAACTTCTTTTTTGTTCATCTTTTCCTCCTAGCAAAATATTTAATAATCTACCACCTTATATGATAACCAATACAGAAAAAAATAACAATAGTTTTTGCAAATTAATTATTTTTCATTATTTTTAATTGCTACCGTTAACTTATTAGAAAATTCAACTGCCGCATCATTACCTAATTGCCTTTGCCTATAATTCATGGCTGCCACCTCTAAAATCATAGCTGTATTTCTACCAGGTTTTACTGGTACTACCAATTTTTCTACTTTTTCGCCTAGCATATACTCATAATCTCTATCTAAGCCTAGTCGGTCATAATAGTTACCAGGCTTCCAATTTTCCAAATATACGACTAGGTCTATCTTCTTTGACGTATTCATTGACCTAGCCCCATATAGACTTTGTATATCTATTATACCTATCCCTCTGATTTCAAGATAATTTCTTAATATTTCTGGTGCTTGACCAACTAGGAGATCGTCATCTACCCTCTTTATTTCGACGGCATCATCAGCTATCAACCTATTACCATTTTGTATTAATTCAAGGGCAGTCTCAGACTTACCAATTCCACTTTCTCCCCTTATTAAGACTCCAACTCCGTTTACATCAACCAAGACTCCATGTATAGTCTCTTGAGGTGCCATCTTATCTTCTAAGTAACTTGATAACCTGTTTATAAACCTTGTAGTTGCCTGTTCAGTTGAGCAAACAATTATATTATGCTTTTGAGCATATTCAAAAAAATCCTCTCTTAATTCGAGTCCTCTGGTCACTATGACAAGTGGTAGGTCATAAGAAAAGTATTCATCTAGGGTTTTTGACCTATGTTTATGGGTGAAATTTCCAAAAAAAGTATACTCCGTCTTTCCAATTATTTGAATCCTTTCTGGTGTAAAATAATCAAAATATCCAGCAAGTTGAATGCCAGGCCTATTTAGTTCCTTTTCAGTAATATATGTTTCTTCTGCTTTTTTATCTGGACATATTATCTTTTTTAGTTTTAAATCTTCAATTAAATTTCTTACTGTTATCTTTGACATATTATCACCTTTCACCTGTCTGTAACTAATCAAAATAACTACACTTATCTAGCTAGTTATCCTTATTTAAACTGTTTATTTTTATTTAAAATTATACTTATTTAATGTAAGCATATCTATATCAAACTATTAATACTTAATCAAATTTTCCACCCATATTTAACTATCTATTCCTACCTATATGCTTTAATATCTCCTCAGCTAACTTATCTGTTATACCATTGATGGCAATTAAATCTTCCTTCTTAGCCTTGCTTAAACCATCTATATCCTTAAATTTATCCATTAACATCTTTTTCTTTTTAGGCCCTATACCTACTATATCATCTAGGACTGATTTGGTCATTTTCTTATCTCTCAAACTTCTATGATAAGATATTGAATAATTGTGCACCTCTTCCTGAATACCTGCCACAAACCTATAGAGGCTAGTCGTCCTATCTAATTCGATAGTCTTATTTCCATTCAAAAGACCCTTAGTCCTATGCTTATCATCCTTATACATGCCCCAAAGAGGTATCTTTTCACCCTTTTCTTTCATTACCTTTTTTACAGCTGAAACTTGTCCCTTTCCACCATCTAATAAGATTAAGTCCGGCAAATTACCATGATTTAGTCTCCTACCTAATACTTCTGCCATAGATGCATAGTCATCTGGTCCCTCAACAGTTTTTATTTTAAAACGCCTATACTCTTTTTTGTCCTTAACACCATTTGTATATACAACCATAGTTCCTATAGAATCTACGCCTTGAATATTTGATATATCATAGGCTTCTATCCTATTTAATTTTTCTGCCTCTAAGCCCAATACCTTAGCCAATTCTTCAAGTGAACCTATGCTTTTTTCATACTTTTTCTTTTTTAGATCATCAAACTTAGCCAGATATTCATCTGCATTTTTCCTAACCATTAAGATAAGAGCCCTCTTATCTCCCCTCTTAGGCACCTTTATTGTTACTGAAGCCCCCTTTTTAGATGATAAAATTTCTTCCATTATACTCATATCTAAAAATTCTTCTTCTACTACCAATTCTTTAGGTATATATTCCTGGGACATATAAAACTGCTTTATAAAAGATCCCAAAATAGTTGGCCTGTCATTATCTTCAACGCCTTCTAACATAAAGTTTTCCCTACCTGATATTTTTCCATTTCTTATGAAAAATACCTGTACACAAGCCTCCTTATCAAAATTAGCCATCGCTATTACATCTTGATCAGAATCATTTTGAACATTAGATATCTTCTGTTTTTCTATCACACCCTTTAGACTACTTATTTTATCCCTATAGGATGCTGCTTCTTCAAACATTAATTCATCTGATGCTAACTTCATTTTTTCTTCTAGAATACTAACCAATTTATCTTCCTTACCAGATAAAAAGAGGATAATTTCATCTACCATACTCTTGTATTCTTTTTTTGATACATTTCCCCTACACGGACCTAAACATTTTTTTATGTGAAAGTTTAAGCATGGTCTCATGCCAGTCCTAACAGCTTTATTAATGTCGATATTACACGACCTAATCGTATATATATTTCTTATTATGTCAATTGTGTCATTTACAGCGGATACATTCGAGTAGGGTCCAAAATACTTTGCCTTGTCCTTTAGTATCCTCCTTACCTTTAAGACTCTTGGATAGTCCTCATTTACAGTAACCTTTATATATGGATAGGTCTTATCATCACGAAGGAGGATATTGTATTTTGGTTTGTATTTTTTTATAAGATTGCACTCTAGTATTAAGGCTTCTAATTCTGAATCTGTCATTATATACTCAAAGCTAGAAATATTTTTCACCATGGACCTGACCTTGTCAGAGTGGTTCTTTGAAGACTGAAAATACTGCCTAACCCTATTTTTCAAAGATACTGCCTTGCCAACATATATTACATTGCCGTACTTATCTTTCATTATATAAACGCCCGGATTAGTAGGCAGACTTTTTAGATGCTCCTGTATATCAAACATATCATATCCTCCTTCCTTTTTTAATTATCTATAATATTATAATTATACACTATTTTCCAATTCCAAAAAAGTCTTCCTTGATATAATCAATAAATAGATTAAGGGGCTTATAATTCTTTTTCAAACTACAAACCCCTTACAATTTTATTTATATTTACTTTCTCTCTTTGCTAACTTATTATTTCTAATTTGTTTAAAAAAGCAAAATACTTTTAATTAGGCAAATCTTAATATTTCACACTATTTCCTTTTATATAACAATAATATCAACCCTTGTTTTATATGTCGCTACCTTAACTCAGCCCCAAGTCTTGCCTTTAGCTCTGCCAGGATCTTATCATGTACTGATACCACATCTTCATCTGTTAATGTTTTATCTGTACTCCTATATACGATTGAATAAGCAACTGACTTGTATCCCTGACCTATCTGGTCTCCCTTGTATACATCAAACAACTTACAAGCCTCTACTAGGTCATGAGCATTATCCATAATTACATCTTCTATAGCTGCAACCTCTATATCTTCCCTAACAACTAGGGCTATATCTCTTGTAATAGCTGGATATTTAGGCAGGGACTTGAATACTATCGTATCGTTAGCCAGACTATACACTGTATCTAGGTCTATCTCAGCTATGTATACCCTCTTGCCTATGCCATAATTGTCTAGGACTTGAGGATGGATTTCACCAATTGTACCTAGGAACTTGTTGTCACATAGGATGTCTGCACACCTACCAGGGTGGAAAGATGTATTGTTCTTGTCTGCTAGATACCTATGCCCTCTAAGACCAACCCTTTCAAATATTTTTTCAATTATACCCTTTAATGCAAAGAAATCCACACCGTCCCCGTACATTCCTATACAGATTCTTGTTTCTTCAACTCCTGCCATATCATCTGGTGTAAATACATGGCCACATTCAAATATAGCTAGTTGGTCTATATTACGAGATGAATTAGTGTAAACTACATCTAGCATATTTGGTATCAGGGTAGTCCTCATTATAGATGTGTCCTCACCAAGTGGATTTATCAATTTAACCACATTTCTTAACTTAGAATCTTGTGGTACCCTAATCTTGTCTAGACCCTTAGGGCTTACAAATGAATATGTCAATGTTTCGTATAGACCACAAGCTAGGGCTGTATCCTTAACTTTTTCTAGGTATTTCTGTTTGTCAGTCTTTACACCTGCTGTTGAATTACCTTGTAATTGAACTGATGGTATATTTTCAAAACCATAGATTCTAGCTATTTCCTCAAATATATCTGCTTCTTGTTCTATATCCAACCTGAAACTTGGTACTTCAAGTATCAGCTCATCTTCTGAAACTAAATTGCACTTAAATTCTAGGTCTTCAAGTATTCCACAGAACTTGTCCATAGGTATATCTATACCAACTCTGGCATTTATCCTTCTAGGACTAACTCTAATTGTTTGAGGAGACTTAACCTGAGGGTATACATCAACCTTACCTTTCATTACCTTACCCGCACCGAGCATTTCAACTAACTGGGCAGCTCTTTCTAGGGCTAATTCAGCATTATCAAGAGAAACTCCCTTTTCAAACCTAGAAGATGATTCCGACCTTAGGCCTAGTTTCTTAGATGACTTCCTGATATTTTCAGAGTTGAATACTGCAGATTCAAACATAATCTCTACTGTATCATCCTTGATACCTGATTCAAGACCACCCATTATACCAGCTACTCCTAGTGTCTTTTCACCATTAGTAATCATCAATATTTCTGGGTCAAATCTTCTCTCCTGACCATCAAGCGTGGTGAATACTTCACCTTGTTTGGCATTTCTAACCACAACCTTTTTGTTTCCTATTTCCCTCATATCAAGGGCATGCATAGGTTGACCCATTTCTAGCATTACAAAGTTAGTAATATCAACGATATTGTTTATAGGTCTTACACCTGCCTCTATCAGCCTTCTCTGCATCCAGTATGGAGATTTTTCTATCTTTACATCTGTTACCCTTCTAGCTAGATATCTTGAACAAAGGTCTATATTTTCTATCTTTATTTCTACATCAATTTCCTTGTCTGATTCTTCTTTTACACTTACTTCTGGGTACTTTGTCTTAGTTCCTAAAGTTACAGCTGCTTCCCTAGCTATGCCTATCATACACCTACAATCTGGTCTGTTTGATGTTAATTCAAAGTCTATAACAGCATCATTTAAACCTAAAACTTCCTTTATATCCATACCAGGTACATATGATGCTTCCATATCTAGTATATAGATACCATTTTTCTTATAGTCGTCAACGAACTTCTCGTCTATACCCAACTCATTAGAAGAGCACATCATACCATTTGATTCTACCCCTCTAAGCTGGCCATTTTTTATAGTCACCCCTCCTGGTAGCTTGGCACCATCAAGAGCTACTGGTATAAAGTCTCCCTCAGATACATTTTTTGCACCTGTAACTATCTGGACAGGCTGGTCCTTGCCAACTTCTACCTGGGCAACCACTAACTTGTCAGCATCTGGATGACCCTCTATCTTTAAAATTTTACCTACCACTACATTTGATATATCCTGGCCATAGTACTCTACCGTTTCAGTCTTAGTGCCTGTCATGGTCATTTTGTCACCAAATGTCTGGGCATCAAGGTCTATATCAACATAATCTCTTAACCATTTTAATGAAACTAACATATTACTACCTCCTATTAGAACTGGTCCAAGAACCTAAGATCATTTTCAAACATAAGTCTTATGTCGTCGATTCCATACTTCAACATACCTAGTCTTTCTACACCCATACCAGCGGCAAAACCAGAATATACCTCTGGGTCTATGCCACAATTTCTAAGTACGTTAGGATGAACCATACCTGCCCCAAGTATCTCTATCCAACCTTCTCCCTTACAAACAGGACAACCATCTCCACCACACTTGAAGCATGATACATCTATTTCTGCACTTGGCTCTGTAAATGGGAAATTATGTGGTCTAAACTTAGTTTTAGTGTCAGGCCCGAACAATTTCTTCACGAAAGTCTCCATAGTCCCCTTAAATTCTGTAAATGTAATGTCCTTACCTACTACCAAGACCTCTATTTGGTGAAACATTGGTGAATGGGTAGCATCTGGACTATCACTTCTAAAGCACCTACCTGGCACTATTATTTTTAGAGGTAGGTCATTATTCTTTACAGCCTCCTCCATAGTCCTAACCTGGACTGGAGATGTCTGAGTCCTTAGAAGAATGTCTTCAGTGATATAAAAAGTATCCGTCATGTCCCTAGATGGGTGGTCCTTTGGTGCATTAAGGGCATCAAAGTTATTTCTAACTGTCTCTATTTCTGGGCCTTCAGCTATTGAAAAGCCCATACCCATAAATATTTCTGTAACCTCATCTACCATCTTACTGATAATATGCTTCTTGCCAACCTTAAATTCCTTACCTGGCATAGTTACATCTATCTTTTCCATTTCCAGTTTTTTCTCTAGCATGGCAGACTTGATGCTTTCCTTTTTCTCAGCAATACCTTCTGTAATCATTTCCCTGATTTCATTCCCCAGCTTACCAATTATAGGTTTTTCATCTGCTGACAACTTTCCCATTTCCTTTAGTATCTTAGTTAACTCACCCTTTTTACCAAGCAGGTCAACCCTTATTTTTTCAACTTCTTCTAAGTTTCCAGCTGCCTTTATTTGTTCTTCAGCTAACTTTTTAAGATTTTTTAATTTTTCTTGCATGTCCAACATTCCTTTCATATATTTTTTTGAATAAAAAAAGACCTTCCATCCATAGGGACGAAAGGTCTGAAATCGCGGTACCACCCTAATAGTTTGTGTATATACCACAAACCACCTCAAAAGTTTAACGCACATAACGTTCCGACCTACTATTAATTCAGCCGGACTGCTCCAGAGCGAACTTCAAATAATAGTGTAAATAGTTTTTCACCAACCAACTACTCTCTAGTTTACATATATTATCTTACTTTTCTCCATCAAAGCATTTTTATAATATGATTTTAATAAATATAATTTTATCAGACTATTTTAAAAATTTCAAGGACTTATACAAATTTATTTGATCCTCTAGCCTTGAAATTCTCTCTTACCATAGCAACATGTGATAAAAAATCTTTATCATCAAAGTACTTTGCCCCATGAGGACACTTCCTAATGCAGGCCTGACACTTGATACAGATACCAACTACATCAGAATAATTATCCTTGCTTATACTTGACATTGGGCAGACTTTGTAACATACACCACAATCATCACATTTAGACTCATCAGTCTTAGGTTTGGCCTTTAAAAACTTGGCCGGACTACCGTCCTCTTTTAATGGTATATAATATGGTTGTGGTTCATAGGATTCCTCTAAACTGATAACGTCCAACTTATTTGACCTGATCCTACATGCAAGACTTCCTACAAAGGCCTTATATTCCTCTAAATCTTGGTCATCTGGCCTATTCTTCCCTATATCATCTGAAAATGCGTGTCTAGAAACTAGACTTGCCCCAGCTAGGATGGAAAATCCTGACTTTTGACAGACTAATCTTAATTCATTTAAGGCATCTCCAGGACTCCTATTTCCATATACTACTATAGGTATTGCATATGCCCCTTTTGATATTAGACATTCTCTAAGGTCTCCAACAATCTTATTGGGTAACCTACTAGCATATACTGGACTGGTTACAAGTACCAGGTCTCCATTGACAAATTCATGGACCTTATGTCTATTGGTCAAACTAGTCAAATCAATTTCTTCGATGCCTAGTCCCAAAATTTCTGCCAGCATACCCGTTATCTTAAGACATATATCCCTACATCCACCTGTTGGACTAAAATATACTGCAAAAATTCTCTTAATTGGATTCTCCAAATCTCATCCCTCCAGCATTTAATTGTTTATTTCTAGTCTGTTATCAACTTAGTAAGTGGCTTACCTGCTAGTAAATGATAGTGTATATGTGCTACTTCCTGACCACCATCTTTACCACAATTATTAATTATTCTATAACCATTTTCAGCAAAGCCTTCCTGGTATGCTATTTTCCTTATAGCCCTATGAATATCTCCTATTATATCCATTTCGTCCATTGGTATATCTTCAAGACTGGCATAGTGTTTCTTAGGTACAATTAAAATATGTACTGGTGTAACTGGGCTCATATCCCTAAAAGCTGCTACCTTATCATCTTCATATACCATATTAGTTGGTATCTCTCCATTTGCTAATTTGCAAAAAATACAATCCATATCTCTGCCTCCATCAAATATATTCTATTATTTTCTTTAGATTACTTTATCTTCCACTAGATTATTTTATTTTTTAAGGTATTCTTATTATTTTATACTATCTTTTTCATATACTGTTTTTCATATACTGTTTTTCATATACTTTTTTCATATACTTTTTTCATATACTTTTTTATGTACTGTTTTTATAAACTTTTTTCATATACTTTTTTAGTATTGCTAGCAAATAAATTATTATATTTAATCTATTTTTAGACTTTATAAATAATATGAATAAATCTTTGGGTATCTATTAGTATCTAAGTCTAACTGCTGTACCTGAACAAGTTACCATCAACATTCCGTTGTCAGCACCTAATACTTCATAATCCATCTTTACACCTATAACTGCATCTGCCCCCATAGATTTAGCCCTATCTTCTAATTCTTTTATAGCATTTTCTCTTGCCCTCATTAACTCTTCTTCATAACCCTGGCTTCTTCCACCAAAGATATTTCTCAGGCCTGCTCCAAGATCCTTAAAAATATTAATACCTGTGATCACTTCACCAAATACTATACCTAGGTAAGTTTCAACATTTCTTCCTTCTACATTTCCTGTTGTTGTAATTATCATACTAAAGTCCCCCTTATATTATTTTATATATAGTATACAGTTAAAATCATAATAAATCTAACTATATTTCTAACTTCTTTAGTTAAGTACATTCTATTGTTTTTCTACTGTTTTTGAATTCTTATGTACTTGTATTACTTCTTTTTATTATTACTATACTTATATTATTGTTTTTGAATTCTTATGTACTTGCATTTTTATTAAAGAAATTATATATATTTTTTTCTTAGCTGTTACTTTTTTATATTGTTTTTTGTAACTAAAAACTATTATATTAAAGTATCTTTCTTTTTTATTTACTGCTGTAATATATACATTATCACATTACATATTTTTTATTATAGATCTACACTAAACTACCAATACAATAGTCATCATAAATTTCCTTTATTCTAATGTCTAATATCTGGCCCCTTATATCCCTATCAGCCTTGACCTTAATCCTTATATAGTTATCTGTCAAACCTTCATAATAACCTTCCCTATCAACTTCTTCAAACAAAACTCTTAAAGGTGTATTGGTAAACTGGTCTGCAAAAAGTTTAAAGTTCTTTTTTGATAAGGCTAATAAGGTATCACTCCTCATTTGCTTAATTTGTGGATCAACCTGGTCTTGCATACTTGCTGCAGGTGTTCCCTTTCTTGGAGAGTACTTAAACACATGCATATGCATTAGCTTAAGACCCTTCAAATAGGCTAAAGTTTCAGAAAACTCCTCATTAGTTTCTCCAGGAAAACCAACTATAACATCAGTAGTCAAAGATACCCTAGGTATCCTAGCTCTTAAATTATCGACAGTTTTCTTGTAGTCTTCTGTATTATATCTCCTATTCATTCTCTTTAAAGTTGAATCACAACCACTTTGAAGAGATAAATGGTAGTGGGGAACCAATTTTTCAATCTTGCTAATTTGGTCCACAAAATCCTCTGTGAATAAGACCGGTTCAACTGAACTCAACCTTATTCTATCTATACCATCAATTTCATTCACATCTTTTATAATTGTCAATATATCAATATCTTCATCAAGGTCCCTACCGTAAGATGCCACATGTATTCCTGTTAAAACTACTTCCTTGTAGCCATTAGCGGCCAACTTTTTTATTTCTTCTATAATGCTTATCCTATCCCTAGACCTTATTCGTCCTCTTGCATAAGGGATTATACAGTAGCTACAATACCTATCACACCCATCCTGAATCTTAATAAAAGCCCTAGTTTTTCCATTAGTCTGACTAATTTCTATTTCTTCAAACTTTCTTACCTTCATTATATCATCAACTGTGCTTACCTTTGACTTTGAGTCTATTTTTTTTATTTTTTCAACAATGGTCCTCCTATCATTAGTTCCCATGACTAGATTGACATCGTCTATATCCAAAATTTCTTCCGGTGAAATCTGCGAATAACAACCCACAACAGCTATTATAGAATCTGGATTTTTCTTTTTAACACGCCTTATATACTGTCTAGACTTCCTATCAGACATATGGGTTACAGTACATGTATTAATTACATATACATCAGCATAATCCTCACTTTCAACATTTTCATAACCATTTTTTTCAAACATTTCAAGCATTGCTTCGGTCTCATATTGGTTGACCTTACAGCCCAATGTATAAAATGCCACCTTCTTCAAATTAAATTCCTCCTATATCACCTAGCTCATAGAGAGTAATCGCTGTAGCAACAATAGATGCTGTCTCCGTCCTGAATATTCTAGGCCCCATAGTTACAGAATCTATTCCTGCCTCCTTAACAAGCTCATTTTCCTCTTTAGAAAAACCACCCTCTGGACCTATAAATATACCTACCTTAATTTCATTCTTATCAGCTATTACTCTTCTTACCTTGTCGCACTGCAAGGCTTCCTTAATACCTAGGCTTTTTTCAGCTTCATAAGGACACAAGTTTATATCATTATTTTTCATATCCTCGATAGCATCTTCAAACGATATTATACCCCTTAGTTTAGGTATAAACCCTCTTTTTGACTGCTTGGCCGCCTCATAAATTATTCTTTCCCAGCGTTCAAACTTCTTGCTAGCCTTGTCATCCTTTATATTCACAACTGACCTTTCAGTATCTACCAAGACTATCTCATATACTCCAGCTTCCGTTAATTTTTGAAGTATTATATCCATCTTAGTCGACTTTGGCAAACCTTGATATAGGCTGACCCTAATCCTAGACTCCCTTTTTATATCTATTTCTTCAACTATAGACAGGTCAATCCTAGCCTTATCCACAGACTCAATCCTGCATATATATTCATGATTGTTCGAGTCACATACCTCTATTTTATCACCCTTGCCATACCTTAATACCCTACTTATATGTTTAACATCTTCTCCCTCTATATAAAGTTTCTTTTCGGATAAATCAATCTGGCTTGGCTCAACAAAAAACCTATCCATAATTTCTCCTATCTAGCAACTACACAAGCCCATTCGCCCTTCTTCTCAACACCTAGTATTTCAAACCCGTCTCCTTCTAGGCTTGATACCACTTCATCTAACTTAGCTAAAATAATTCCTGATGATATGAATATACCACCTTCTTTAAGGAATTTTTTTACATCCTTAGCTAAAATTATCACTATATCTGCTATAATGTTAGCCACGACAATGTCCGCCTTCTTATCACCATCCATATCGTCTGCTAGGTTGCCTTCCATTGCATACATCATATTTTCAACGCCATTCATACTTATATTTTCATTAGCAACTTTAACTGCTACTGCATCAATATCTATACCTACTACTTCTTTTGCACCTAATTTGGCTGCCGTTATACCTAGTATACCACTACCACAACCTATATCAAATACTGTAGAATCCTTTGATACATATTTTTCCAGCTTGCCTATGCACATACTAGTAGTTTCATGGCTACCAGTTCCAAAGGCCATACCTGGATCTATCCTGATTACTATGTCATCTCCACTTGCTTCATACTCTTCCCACTCAGGCTTTATAACAATATTTTGACCTATTCTTGTCGGCTTATAATATTGTTTCCAGTTATTAGCCCAATCTTCCTCATTAACTGAATCAGTATATACCTTAGCTTCACCAATATCTATCCCATACGAAGATAGGTTTTTTATTTCTTGACTAATTTTTTCTATAAACTTATCTACATCTTTCTCATCGGATATATATGTCTTGATTCTAACAGAATCATCACCATCTGCCCTTTGAAATAACTCTTCCTCAGCATAGTCCCAATCATATTCATGGGCCTTTTGAAAAAAGAAATCCTTTGGGTCATCTATCATGGCACCTTGGGCACCATTCTCGTATAATATATTAGTAATAGGCTCAACAGCCTCAGTTGTAGTCTTAATCGTAACTTCTATCCATGTATCACTCATACTTATCCTCCTTCTATTTATCCTTTAATTATATCATTTTTTCATATCAAATAAAAGTAAATTAGACCAAGACGTAAGTTTATAGTATGGTCATCATTGGCTATCTACAATAAGAAATTATTAGAAAATATATATTTAGATAATACGTCTATCTGGCCTTATTTGAATGAAAAGAAAATCCATACTCAAACCTATGAATATGGACTCTTCATGCTTTTATTTTATTATATATTACGGATTAGTGTGCTTTTTAAGCACTCTGTTAACTGACTATTTTACTAGATTATTTATAACACTTGATGGAACATATCTTTCTCCACCAATTACTATAAACTTGTTTATATTTGAATTCTTAACATAGTTTCTTACAAACTGATTACTGTTTATCTTATCTGATACCAATAATGTTGGTCTATTATACTTACCAGATATTGGTGAAATTACTAGGGCATCTGCAAATTCTATTCCTGAAGCCACATAAGCTTCCTTGCTTTCTCCAAACTTAGACTTGGCTATAGCTACTGATGTTTCGTACCTAGTTGCACCAGCCATTCTTTCAAGTACACTTGGAAGCTTAGCTTCTGTAGACTTAGCTATTGTGTCTGTACCACCTGCTATATAAGTCTTGTTGATATCAAGGTCTTTTATAGCCCTTTCAATCTGACTTGGTATAGAATCCTTCTTAACTAGAAGAATTGGATACGCATCTCTTGATGCGAATGTTCCTACAGATAGTGCATCAGGGAATACTTGACCTGAAGCTACTACTCCTGTATATTTTCTTCCAGTTATACCGACTACTCTCTTGGCTACCATTTCAGAAGTTCCGTACCTATCTACACCAGATATTCTTTCAACATTCTTATCAGAGTCATAAGATCTTAATTCTTCTCTAACTTTCTCTGATACTGAGTTCTCGCCACCTACAATGATTATTTCCTCAGCACCTAGTCTCTTTATTTCGTCACCAACTCTTGAATCAAGCCTATCAGTTGGATTAAGTAGAATTGGAGCATCCTTTAGCTTTGCCAATACTGAAGCTGTCATTGAGTCTGGGAATAAATCATGTCTTACCACGATTACTGCCTTAGACCTATCATAATTATCCTTAGATATTTTGATAGCCGTATCTATCCTGTCTTTACCACTTATCCTTCCTGGGTTTGGAGTCGGTACTGGTCCTGGGGCTGGAGTTGGTGCTGGTCCTGGGTTTGGTGCTGGTCCTGGGTTTGGTGCTGGTCCCGGAGTTGGTGTTGTGTCCTTATTGTACTTTAGCGTAAATTGTATATTTTCACTGTCCAAAGCCTTAAAATCTGCACCTTCCTTTGACTGTTTCCCTAACCATTCAAATGCAAAAGGCATAGTGGATCCACTAGCATTATTAATTGCCTTTCCCTTAAAATCACCTCTTACATTACCGTTTATAGTATATTCAGTGTCAGGGATAGAAGTTGTACTAAACTTAATTCCTTTTACCGTTACCTTTAAGACATCTTCAACTGAATTTACTGCATTAGATAACTGTTGATATGTAGTTATATTTTTTGCATCCTTTAAACTCATTTTGACTGTTACTGTCTTATCTACTAGACTAGTACTTGCTATTTCAAACTTTCCATTTGCTCCAACTAAAACTGCTTGTGGATTTGCTGAAACGTATTCCATACCCTCTGGCAAAGTAATACTAGCTGTAAAACTCGTATCTATATCCCCGACACTAATACCGGCTGCCACTGCATCTGGATACTGTTTTTCTAATCGCTCTAATTCATCTTTTATAGGTTTAACATTTAAAGCCCCTGTAATATCAAGAATATCTGACTTTTTAGCTACATATACCTTGTCGTGTTGCGTATCGTCACCTATAAGTATATCTCCTTGTAAATTTGTAAAGCCTCCATTATTAACAGGTTGTGGTTGATCACTTCCTGGTTGTG
The DNA here is from genome assembly GCA_963520775.1 of uncultured Peptostreptococcus sp. Taxonomy (GTDB): domain Bacteria; phylum Bacillota; class Clostridia; order Peptostreptococcales; family Peptostreptococcaceae; genus Peptostreptococcus. The sequence goes on along the minus strand of CAUQSL010000023.1, from coordinate 2,032 downwards.
GTGGTTCTGGTGCCGGTGGTTGAGCAGGTGCAAAGCAAGCACTCAAGCCATTAACAAACTCCTTCTTAAGCGAGTCTGCTTTATACGTTGTCTTCATACTCCAAAATCTACGTCCTGAATAAAATGTAAAGTCTCCACTACCAGTTATAAATTCTTTTTCAAACTTTGTAGCTTCTTCTAGATTATGTGCCTCTACAGTATATGGTATTTCAACATCTACAGTATGTTCATCTGGATTAGGTTTATCAATCTTATAAAGATCATATATCGTCTGCCAGTTGACATCATTAAATGTCATTTTAAGACTTACCTTTTTATTTTCTTTATTAGCTTCTATTTTATTTATAAAACTTGACGTTTCTTTTGCACTTACCTCTCCAAGTTGTACTCCTTCTGGAAAATCAATATCATAAGTTATATAGGCTATACCATCTTTATCCTTATTCCATGGATAAAGCCCCCTATTTGCTGCATCTTCCATATTTTTTTCATTAGCTTCCATAATCTTAGTTAGTGGTACCTTTAATACTACTTTACCTGTATAAATAGATGATTTTGGATTTACTCCACACTTGGGATTACCACTAACACTTACATATTGGGCAACTGGTAATTCGTTACTTTCAGCACTAGCAGGTACTGTACTTACAACAGTACTCGTTATAATCATACTGGCCATTATCAATGACCTAATGGCTTTTCTTTTACTTTTTGTTTTCATAAATTTCAAATTTATCACTCCTATCTAAATAACTTAATTATATTTTAAACCAAAAAAAAAAAAAAAACAAATACAATTTGCGTATTTAATATATATTTTTATGATGCTTGCTAAAATCACTTTATATACAGAAAAATATATAACTTATAGTAAAGTATCAATTCTTTTATTGATTCAAATTATTATCAATATTACTCCTATACTACCAAAAAATGGCTCTACGTCAAATAACGTTGGTGATAATTTAAATCAACAAAATCTATTAAATTATGTGGCAGCACCTATATAAGTATAGGTGTTGCCTTTTTGTATTTTATACCTTTCCATTAGCATTATCCTTGCCTTAAAATTCCTAAAACTCCTATATCCGTAGTATACTCTTTTAATTACCTTTATTTTATTATTTTTACCCTACACCCTAGCATTCGTATAATCGTACTTCAAAGCATTTAAAACATACTTTTTCAGCTTTCTTAGAGTCTTTATACTCTTCCTAAAACAAGCAGGAATATCCTCTACCCTAGTATTTATAATATTCTCAAGACTTTCTACATCATTTTTACATATGCTTAGGAGAAAGCTCTGATAAAATTCATACGCTTCTTTTAAATTTGGGAATTCCTTCAACATATATTCCAATATATCCGTAGTGTTGGTCATTCTTTTGAAGTATAAATGCTTGTAAAAGTAGATACTATTTAGTTCCCATTTCTTATCAAGTGGTATTTTACAATATTTCTTTAAGATTTTGTATTGCTTGCTTCTAGCATTTCATTTATTCTTAGCTTATTTAATTCCCTTGTAAACAGCTGCACTACGACAATATTGGCATTTGGAAAGACTTTCTTGGCTAGGTCTATATATTGTCTATACATATTTGTAGTTAGGTATTGGACCCTTTCTCTAGCCTTTAAGGGATAGGATTTTAAAGTACTCTAAAAGGTATCTCAGTCTCCTGTCCGGCAGAATATCGAGAATATGACCCGCCTCTAAGTCAGTTAGATTAACACTCACAGAAGCGTCAACACTACTTACAGACTTAAATTCGTTTATTGATAGAATCCTAGGAAGATAATTTTTTCTTCTCTTATCTTAAGTTAAACGAAGTATTCTGGCAACACTACTAGGAGATACACAGTGTTCTCTTACAATCAAGTCCATTGACTTAGTCTCACATAGGTTTAAAACTATTGACCTTTTAACATCATTTGATGTGTGTTCCTATTTTTTTGCGAAAATTTAGCGCTGGGAGAGAATTTTTTGGTTCTTTGTCAACTAGCGTTGATGAATAAAATCCGAAATTTATGCGAC
>CAUQSL010000022.1:0-27202 GCA_963520775.1 uncultured Peptostreptococcus sp. | reverse complement strand
GTTGGTTTGGTCATTTTACCAAACAGTTAAATTAAGCGACTTCATGTCGCACCCACAAATATGCATCAAAGGTATTTTCTGTGACATATCTAAAGATATTTACCTTATCATTTTCATTACCTTGACGAACAATTCTACCACTTCTTTGCTCTAGGTCCCTAGAACAACCAGCTGCAAACTTTTTGTCCTTGAACTTCTTCTTTAAGGACTTTAGTTCCATATCTGACACGCTCTTAGAAGGTCTCATCAAGGCTGCAGCCCCAACTATACCTGTAAGTTCATCAGTGGCAAATAATATCTTTTCCATTTCCTTTTCCGGCTTGACTGTAGCCCCTGTCAAACCATATCCATGGCTAATAGTCGAATCGATAATAGACTGATCAAGACCCTCAGCCTCCATTAGGTCTACCTGCTTTACACAATGTTCTTCTGGATATAGCTCAAAGTCTAAATCATGCAAAAGTCCAACGACCTCCCAAAAATCTGCCCTATCTGGATCAAACTTGTTAGCAAAATACCTCATAACACCACCAACTGTCTTTCCATGATATATATGAAATTCTTCCTTGTTGTATTTTTTCAACAGGTCCAAGGCTTGGTCATAATTTGGTATATATCCCATAAACAACACCTCTTTTCTCGTATTTTAAAAACAATTATACTCCTTTATCTCCTTAATATCTATTCATGGGAGAGAATTTTAAGAATATTTTATCAATTATTTTTTTCTCATTTACTATAGACAAAGCCAGGCTATTGGTATACAATATTTATTAATTCCTAGTAAATTGATCGGAATTAAATTTTCAAACTTACTTCCGTATTTTCAAGGAAATAAAAGAAAAAATATATAAAATAAAAATGGTTCTATCAATTAGGTTTCTATTTATTGATTGCCAAAAAAAGGTAAAGGAGATGTTCAAATGAAAAATTCACAAACTAAAAACTTCATATTCACTACATTTGGAGGCATCTCTTGCTGTTGTTGCTGTTTTCATAAAAAATATAAATAAGAGAAATATACCTATCTTATATAAAAGAATGGGTGCATTTTGGAAAAACTCTTGCTTTTTGAAAAATTTTCCGCAAGAATAAATAATCACAACAGATAAGATAAGGAGAAGTCAAAATGAAGAAGAACGTAATAGAATTAATAGGAAATACACCACTTGTAAATTTAGAAAAGATAAATGAAAATATATTTGTAAAGCTAGAAAACAAGAATCCAGGAGGGTCTATTAAGGATCGTGCTGTTTTGGGTATGATACTAGGTGCAGAGGAAAAGGGCCTACTAAAGACTGGTGATAGAATTGTTGAAGCTACTAGTGGAAATACCGGTATAGCTACTGCCATGATCGGTAAGAGCAGGGGTTACCAGGTAACTATAATAATGCCTGAATCTATGAGCCTTGAAAGAAGAAGTCTAATCAAGGCCTATGGGGCTGAGTTAATCTTGACAGAAGCTGCCAAGGGTATGCAAGGAAGTATAGATAAAATGCAGGAATTACTAGCTACTGGCAACTACAAGTCTCTAGGCCAGTTCGACAATAGGGACAACCCTGACTACCACTACAAGACAACTGGACCAGAAATATACAACGAGTTAAAGGATGTAGATATATTTGTAGCTGGTATAGGTACTGGTGGTACCCTTTCAGGTATAGGATCTTACCTAAAGGACCAGAATCCTAATGTTAGGGTGTATGGTGTTGAACCAGAAACCTCTCCACTAATTTCAAAAGGTCAGGCTGGTCCACATAAGATTCAAGGAATCGGTGCAAACTTTATACCAAAGAACTACTTTGCCGATATTGTGGATGATCTAATCTTAATTTCTGATGACGAGGCCTATGAAATGGTAAGACAGGTAGCCAATGACGAGGGTATCCTACTAGGTATATCTGCCGGGGCTAATATAGTTGCTGCCAAGAAGTTAGCTGAAAGGTTCCCAAATAAGAAGATTGTTACAGTTGCTCCAGATGGGGCAGATAAGTATATGTCAATGGGTATATTTTAATCGGATGTCGCCGAGTATTGTGTTTGAGATTGAGATGGTGATGTAGATGAAATTTATAAAGAACATTGATTATATTATAGCTAATGACCCTGCATCCAGCAGGGGTAAGATAAAATTTTTGAATAGGCTGATGGTATTTATTATATATCCATCTGTCCATGCCCTAATAGGCCATAGCATATCACATGCCCTTAGCAATATGGGCCTGAAATTCCTAGCCAGGCTGGTATCCCAGATATTTAGGTTTCTAACTGGTATAGAAATCCACCCAGGGGCCACTATAGGTCACAGCATCATGATAGACCATGGTATGGGGGTAGTAATTGGGGAAACAGCAGAAATAGGCAATAGGGTTACCATCTATCAGGGGGTCACTCTAGGCGGCACAGGCAACCACACAGGCAAGAGGCACCCTACAGTAGGTAATGATGTTATAATAGGCTCAGGAGCCAAGGTATTAGGCCCTGTAACACTTGGAAACGAGGTCAAGGTCGGTGCCAATAGCGTAGTCCTACACGATGTGCCAAATGGGGCAACAGTCGTAGGTATACCTGGCAAGATTGTGAAGATAAAAAATACTAGCTCAAAGGTAATCAACCTAAATGAAAGGTTGGCTGCTGAAAGTTCTATGTACTTCATTTAGTGTGTACATAGAGTTTATAAGATTATAAAGCAAAAAGGCATGCACTCTCCCAAAAAATGAGTGTTACGCCTTTTTTATTTATATTCCCTTTTTCTTATAATAGTCCAAAAGCCTTTCTTTACGCTCTTCCATAGCCTTCAACATCTTTTTTAGATTTTTACTAGTCAAGCCATCATTATCGGCAAAACCATTCTCAAAACCTAATTCTTTATTGGCATTAAATTCATCATCAATAAGGTCGGCTTCCGTATCCATCCTAGCAGACATAACCTTATACTGGTCTCCTATCTTTGCAAGATAAATGATAGAATGATTAGTCCTACCACTCTTAGTACTCACCTTCTTACCAGCATATGAAACCTCCATAGGGTCTAATCCTATTTCACTTGTATCTAGATCTACCTTGACATACCTTCCTACCCTAGAAATCTCTATAAATTTAAACTTATAATCTAGCTTCTCAGTTTGAGAGTCTGACCTTATAAGCTCAGCATAGGCCCTCTTGATATCATTTCTGGCTCTCAAGTATTCCTTGAATTTATCATTTCCAAGAGTTGAAAAATCGTTGCTACCTCTCAGGCTAGAAAAATCAGTCTTTATAAAACTTTCACTAGTTTCCCTAATCTTTCTTTCGTCCTCTTGGCTTATATGAGTATTACTATAAGCGTAAAAAAAGACGATATGGTCATTAGTACAACTAGAAGAGGGAATATTACCTTATTTCTTGATCCCATTTACATCCACCTCCTAAGGTAGAAAATATATATCTATACAATTTTAAATATTTAAAGCTATAACTATATGATATATAAAGTGATAGCTAATTTCAAGCACCTTTTTATAAATCTCTCCTAGCAAGAATATAAAAATCCTATTAAAAAAGACCATAAAGCTAGTTAGCTTTATGGCCTCCAAAATTCAAAAAACTATATTCTTTGACCGCAATGAGGGCAGTAAGGGTCTTATTTATTGATTTCTCTCAGGCTATATACCCTCTTGTCCTGTGAATCTATATGCCTTCTATTTACTGCTACCATAGCCTTTAATGTATCTAGAGAAGTCATTATCTCTGTCTGGAACTCTATGGCAGTTCTCCTCATCTTGAAACCGTCTCTAGTAGAGTCGTTACCCTTTGTTGGTGTATTGATAACCATGTCTACTTCTTTGTTTCTGATTACATCAAGTATATTTGGCCTAGGCTCCTCTACCCTGTTTACTACCTCACACTTAACACCAACTTTATTTAGAGCCTTGGCAGTTCCCTGAGTGGCTACAAATGTATATCCTATATCCTGCATATCCCTAGCCAATTCTATGAACTCTGCCTTGTCGTTGTTGTTAACCGTAGCTAGGACTTTCTTCTTTTCTTCAGATACCCTCTGACCTGATGCCAAGAAACCTTTGTATAGGGCCTCTTCAAGAGTCTCTCCTACACCCAACACTTCGCCTGTAGACTTCATTTCTGGTCCTAGGCTGACCTCTACCTTAGATAGCTTTGACATAGAGAATACGGGTACCTTTACGCATACATGTGAAGGTGTCTTGTAGACTCCTGTTCCAAAACCAAGGTCTTTTAACTGATGACCAAGCATGCATTTAGTAGCCAAGTCTATAATCGGTACACCACTTACCTTTGAAATATATGGTACTGTACGGCTGGCTCTTGGGTTTACCTCTATGATATAAAGCTCATCCTTATATTCTATAAACTGAATGTTTACCATACCTACTACATTCAGGTTAAGGGCCATCATCTTTGTATATTCATATATCTTGTCCTTAATCTTGTCTGAGATACCCTGGCTAGGATACATTGTTATAGAGTCTCCAGAGTGGACTCCTGCCCTCTCCAAGTGTTCCATAATACCTGGTATAAGGATGTCCTTACCATCACATATGGCGTCAACTTCTATTTCCCTACCAGTCAAGTACTTGTCTATCAAAACTGGATTCATTGGGTCCCTATCAAAGGCGTCTTCTAGGTACTGAGTCAACCTTACTTCATCGTATGTTATCTCCATACCCTGGCCTCCTAGGACATATGATGGTCTAACTAGGACTGGGTAGCCTAACTGTGTAGCAACCTCTACACCTTCAGCAACTGACCATACACCCTTACCCTTAGGTCTGTTTATATTCAATCTTTCTAATAGGTCTTCAAACTTTTCCCTATCTTCTGCCGCATCTATATCCTTGAAGTCTGTTCCCAGGATCTTTACACCCTTTTCACTAAGGAATTTAGCTAGCTTTATAGCTGTCTGGCCACCAAACTGTAGGATTACTCCCTCTGTTTTTTCCTTTTCTATGATGTGGTATACATCTTCTTCTGTCAATGGTTCAAAGTATAACTTGTCAGATGTATCAAAATCTGTACTTACTGTTTCCGGATTGTTATTGATGATTATAGTCTCTATTCCCAATCTTCTAAGTGCCATTACAGCATGTACTGAACAATAGTCAAACTCTATCCCCTGTCCTATCCTAATAGGCCCTGAACCTAGAACTATGACCTTTTTCTTATCGCTGATTTCTACTTCATCATACTCTTCATAAGTTGAGTAATAATAAGGTGATACGGCATCAAATTCACCTGCACAAGTATCAACCATCTTGTAAGAAGGCCTTATCTTATATAGCTTTCTCAACTCTACCAGGTCTTCTGTGTCTATCTTCATTAGGTCTGCCATACCCTTGTCAGAGAAGCCCTTCTTCTTTAGCTCTAGAAGGTATTCCTTGTTAAGGTCTTCTATCTTCATGACTCTTAACTTTTCTTCCTGGTCTACTATCCACTTGAACTTGTTTAGGAACCATTCATCTACACCTGTAATAGTAGATATCATCTCTAGCTTGTAGCCCCTCCTGATCATCTCAGCCAGGTCGAATATTCTCTCATCATCTGGAACTACTATACTTTCCTTTAGCTGGGCTAGAGTCTTGCCCTCTGATGCCTTGTGGACTAGTGAGAACTTGCCTGTTTCTAGAGACCTGATTCCCTTTAGAAAGGCTGATTCAAAGTTTGAACCTATACTCATTATTTCACCAGTAGCCATCATCTTAGTTCCAAGCTTTCTGTTGGCATGCTTAAACTTGTCGAATGGCCACTTAGGTATCTTGACTACCACATAGTCTAGGGTAGGCTCAAAGCAGGCATTTGTTTTCTTAGTTACTGCATTTTCTATTTCATCCAGTGTGTATCCTAAGGCTATCTTGGCTGCAACTTTGGCGATTGGATAACCTGTAGCCTTAGAAGCTAGGGCTGATGACCTAGATACTCTTGGGTTTATTTCTATAATTGCATAGTCTAGACTCTTAGGATTTAGGGCTAGCTGAACATTACAACCACCTTCAACTCCTATTGCATCTATTATTTCTAATGATGCTGTTCTTAGCATCTGGTATTCAAGGTTAGATAGGGTCTGGCTAGGCGCTACAACGATTGAGTCTCCTGTATGTACACCTACTGGATCTATATTTTCCATATTACAAACTGTAATACAGTTACCATTAGAGTCCCTCATTACTTCGTATTCTATTTCCTTCCAGCCCTTGATAGACTTTTCTAACAAGCACTGAGTAACCGGGCTTAACTCTAGGCCATGAGTTAGGGTTTCTCTCAATTCTTCTTCTGTCTCTGCTATACCACCACCTGTACCTCCAAGTGTATAGGCTGGTCTAACAACTACTGGATAACCTATTTTATTTGCGTAGGCTAGACCCTCTTCTAGAGTTGTAACTATGTCACTCTCTATTACCGGTTGGCCTATTTCCCTCATTACCTCTCTAAAGGTATCCCTGTCTTCACCCTTCTTGATAGATTCAACAGATGTACCGATTATCTTTACCCCGTACTTGTCCAGGATACCTGCTTCATATAGGTCTACTGCTAGGTTTAGGCCTGTCTGACCACCCATACCTGCCAAAAGACTGTCTGGTCTTTCTTTTTCGATTATCTTTTCTATAAAGTCTAGAGTCAGAGGCTCTATGTATATATGGTCAGCTATTTCCTGGTCAGTCATTATAGTAGCTGGGTTTGAGTTTATCAAAACTACCTCTATCCCTTCTTCCTTTAGGGCCTGACAAGCCTGTGTTCCAGAATAGTCAAATTCTGCAGCTTGGCCTATGATAATTGGACCTGAACCCAATACTAATGTTTTCTTTATACTCTCTATTTTAGGCATCTTTAACTCCTCCCTACTCTGCTATCTCTAAAAATTTATCAAATACATACTCACTATCAAGTGGTCCCGGACAAGCCTCTGGGTGGTACTGAACACTATAAATTGGAAGTGTATTGTGTCTCATACCCTCAACAGTATTGTCATTTAGGTTGATTTGAGTGACTGTCATGTCCTGAGGAACCTCTGTTACATAGTAACCATGATTTTGAGATGTGATAAATATCTTATTTTCTTCAAAGTCCTTAACTGGGTGGTTTCCTCCCCTGTGACCAAACTTTAGCTTACCTGTCTTACCACCAAGGGCAATTGCTAGAATCTGATGGCCTAGGCATATGCCAACTATTGGTTTCTTGCCTATCATCTGTCTAACATTTTCAACTATATCTTCAAGGTCTGCAGGGTCTCCAGGCCCATTTGAGAGGAATACTAGATCTGGATCTATAGCTAGAACTTCTTCATAGCCAGTCTCTGCTGGGAAGATTGTAATATCACAGCCTCTACCTGCAAAGTTTCTAATTATATTTTCCTTTACACCAAAGTCCATTATAGCTACCCTCTTACCTGGTCCTTCTATATGTTCTACAGCCTTCCTGCCTACCATCCTAACAGCCTGACTATTGTCAAAAGACTCTATCCTTGACTTAACATCAGATAGTTTAGTATGCTCAGTAGTTATTACCCCCCTCATTGTTCCCTTATTTCTTAGGATCTTTGTAAGAGCTCTTGTATCTATACCTTCTAAACCTATTACCTTACTCTGCTTTAGGTAGGTGTCTATATCCATCTCACACCTGAAGTTTGATGGCATATCACTCTTCTCCCTAACTATAAAACCGCTTACTTTTACACCGTCTGACTCCTTATCTTCTAGATTTATACCATAATTACCTACCAAGGGATATGTAATTGTTACTATCTGTCCATAGTAGGATGGATCAGTAAGTATTTCCTGGTATCCTGTCATCGAAGTGTTAAATACTACCTCTCCAACGCTATCTTCAATATAACCAAAGGCCCTACCTTCAAAAATCGTTCCGTCTTCTAAAATTAATCTTCCCTTCATTTGATGCTCTCCTTTTTATTAGACTAGGTCATTCTATTACACAAAAGTTATAGAATACCCAGTCAAAATTTATACTAATGCCTTTTCTATCTCTTCAACTATCAAGTCTGCTGCCTTTGCTGGATCTTCTGCCCTAGTTATAGGTCTACCTACTACTAAGAGCTTGGCCCCGTTTTTTATAGCTTGGCTAGGTGTTACAACCCTCTTTTGATCGCCGGCTTCAGCAGACTTTGGCCTAATGCCTGGACACACTGTCACAAAATCGTCCCCACAGGCTGCCACTATATCTGCTACCTCCTGGGCTGAACATACAACACCGTCTAGACCTGCCTTTTTGGCTAGCTTGGCCCTCTTTATAGCAGCCTCCCTAGTGGATAGGCTACAGCCCACACTTGCTAGATCTTCATCACTCATAGATGTCAATACCGTTACACCCACAATTAGGGGTTTTTCTATACCTAGCCTAGTCGCTTCTTCCTTGGCTATATCTGCACACATCTTCATTCCTTCATAGTCTGATACATGTATTGTCATCAGCCAGACACCATCCTTGATGCAGGCCCTTACAGCCGACATCATTGTATTAGGTATATCATGGAATTTAAGATCCAAAAACACCCTCTTGCCCTTAGTTTTTAGGTAGTCCAGAGTCTTTCCCCTAGATGCTATATAATTTTCTAGACCTAACTTGAATATTTCCACACTATCATCTAGTCTGTCGATTAATTCTACTGCCTTCTCATAGTTGTCAGTGTCTATTGCCACCATTAACTTATTCTTTCCACTTATCATACATTCTCTCCTGTCTGATTAAGGCTTTTAGCTACAAAAAAATCCTTATACCAAGTTGAGATCCATGGGTATAAGGATAAAATACGCTCCATATGATAGGATTGTTGTTAAACAATCTTATATGTATATTAGACCTATATGGCCCTATCCTTACCAGTCTCTCTGGACCAGCTTAAAAGACTTAATCTATTATTGTGCAATCGCATCTCTGTACGACCTTCCCTGCACCTTATAGATAATGATAACATAAATTTTAACCTATTACAAGTCAGAAATTATAAGAAGTGTGTCCTATATTTTATTAATAGTATCATTGATGTTAAATTTAGATTATCTATTTACAAACATCTATATAATCATCAACTTAGTAATCTATAGCTCTTACAAGGTCATAGATTCCATTACTGAATGAACAATACTTATTTGCCTTGCATTATATTTTCAGACGTATTGAGTATAGGCAAGACTTATTTACCTTGCATTATATTTTCAGACGTATTGAGTATAGGCAAGACTTATTTACCTTGCATTATATTTTCAGACGTATTGAGTATAGGCAATACTTATTTACCTTGCATTATATTTTCAGCCGTCTTCCTAATTTTGTTACCCAAAGATACCTTGTTCTTAGCTTTGGAATTACTCTTTATAAGTTTCTTAATACCAGATAGAAGAATATCCTTACTGTCTTCATCCAGGGACCTTATGTTTTTAACCATTGATATAATCGAGTGTATTTCTTTACCACTAATATCTCCCAATACACTGGCATCTGTTGACTTTATTATTAAGCTATAAAATTCATCTATAAACTTGTTTCTCTCCTCCATATTAAGACTTGCTAACCAAAGTTCTAATGTTTTATTAATGTGAAGGGACTCGTCTGAAAAACTGTCCACCTTGACAAATTCCCTTGTTTTTACATACCAATTAAATCCATCATGTTGAACTATTCCACTATCTCCCCTGGCCTTGACAATCGAGTATCCCTCTTCATCATTCATTAGAACACCTACCAAAGAATTACTTGGAAGTAACTTTTTTACCTTCTTTGCCACTTCCTTATAGCTAGGCATCTTAAGTATTTTCTCTGTAAAACTAGGTCCATCATTGTTATATATTTGAACTACCCTATCCATATAGCCATGGCCTAGTCCTACCAAAGAATAGACTGCTAAATTACCTCCCTTTGAGTGACCTCCTATATATATATCTTGTCTAGGATACTTATCTAAAATCTTTTTGAGATAGGTCACCGCCTCCTTTTGTGCTGCTACAGGTGCAGAAAAACACATATTGAAATCTTCTTTGAATCCTATAAGACTATCATCAGTTCCCCTGTATGCAACATATGTCCAACTACCATAAGTAAATGCCATAGCAGAAAATTGACTTTCATTATCATGATCATACTTGTATATATAATCAGATACTAAGATATCTTTATATCGGTCTACCTTTGATAGCTTATCTAATAGGTTTTCTATTTTTCTTATAAAACCCCTAGTCTGTCTGCTTGTCCCTCTTTTTTTAGCAGCAAAATACGCCTTGGCCGCATCTTCAATGCGATATGTCCCCCTCAACATATCAAAATTCAAATAGGCTATCATAGAAAATATGAGATTATCTACTTCGCTTATACCATCATAATCAAATTCTATATCGCCCCTCCATTCTAGGTAGTCTATTATATTGTTCATAGCACTTCATCCTTTCAAATACTTTAATATCTACTATAAAAAATTTTTCATTCTATACTTGCTTTTTTATTATTTAATTCTATACATACTTTTATTTTCTTATTGCATATTTTTATTTTCTTATTCATCCTATATTATACACTCCTTAAATTAGATGCACTACTTTTTTCTACTTTATTAATTTACATAAGTTTTATATAAGTTTATACAAATCTTCAAAAAGCTAGTATGACTATTTAGACACTAATTAGATACTATTTTATAAAAAATCACTTTTTAATTACATATTAAGTAAGTTATAATTACTTTATATTTATTAAATAGTACCTAATTAGGAACTTTTTAATATATTTTTCTAAATATGTAGCTATTTAGGAACTAATATGTTATAATGTAATAAATAAGAGCATAGTGTATTGTTGATATATCAGTATAAAAAACACCTATATAAGATATGTCACTAAGACGTAGGCTCCAGTAAAAGCTACTTTTACACAAAAAAGTACTAAATTAAATTTCTTAAAAAAGAGATAATATAAAGAAATTGTGTTTAAAAAAATACAGGACTTATAAAAGGCTTGTAGGCGAATTTTTTTCAGCAAAAAGAGGGAGGAATGAATTATGGATACACAAATTATAGGACTAGATATAGGAAGAGGATATGTGAAAGGATATTCAATGTATAATGACAAGGAATATTCCTGCCTATTTAAGAGCATATACGGTGATGGTAGGAATATTTCATTGGAAGACTACAGGGAAAACCCCATATATATAGAAATAGATGGCAATGAATATTTCGTAGGAGATCTATCAGAAAAAGAAAGTATGAAGTGCATAAGAAACGCTGGTGATAGCAAGGTTTCACCTGTGGTTAGAATACTTATAAGCGCTGCCTTAAGTGAGATTGCAGTATCAGACAACGTAAGTCTTATACTTGGAGTGCCATATAAGATTTTTAAGAAAAGCACCCTAAAGGAAGTTCAAAAAGAATACAGAGATTCTACTATCCTAGTGAAGAATAAGATAAATAATAGTGTTAAGACTATCAAAATCGAAAATGTAAATATTTTTAGAGAGGCAGACGCTGCCCTAATCTACGCAATGGGTAATAGAATAAACGAAAACAACCCTGTCGGCATGGTAAATATAGGCTTTAGGACAACTGAACTAAGCTACTTTGATAAGGGCTTTAAATTTAACGATAAACTTAGCACAACAATCGAATCTGGTAACCAAAACGCCCTAAAAATCGTACAAAAGAAACTTGTAGACATTGGTATAACAAAGAGTTTGCCAGAAATAGATACTGCTGACGACTACCCAGAACTAAAGGAACTTGCCTACAAATTGACATCAGATGATACCAATGAGATCATAGAAGAAACTTGGAACAACCTTGGAGAGATGGAAATATTTGTTTCAGGAGGAACGGCCCTAAACTTACAGCTAGACTCCAGATACAAGATGGTAGATGATAGCCAGATGGCAACTGCTAAGGGTCTGTATGAAGTCGGTGTAAAACTTGAAAAATAAGAGGTTGGTGGATAGGACTTGAAGAACAATAGAATTAGATTAACTTCCTATATCAGTCCTGACCTTGATGATCTGATACAGGACTATATGGACAACAACAACATCTCTACGAAGAGCCAAGCACTTGAAAGAATGTTGATAGAGTTTAAATATATAAAAAATGAACTGAATTTTTTACGTGGGATAATAAGTTGTAATACAACCCCGTATATAACGCCTCAGAATGCCCCTAGAAAGCCTTTAAACCAGCGTGATAAGGTTAGAGATAGTATAGACGATATTTTTTCTAATATGCCCGATTAAGAGCTTCTATAAGCGTTCTCTATAATATTTATATTATAAGTTCTTTCTTATCTTGCTTGTTTATTTGGCAACAGTCTATAAAACAAAGAGCAAAATCAATAGAATTATAAGGCAGCATCTAGCATAGATGTTGCTTTTTTGTTTCCATCGACAAAAAACAAGCATACAAAAAAGAGCCATCCGATCATTACGATACAGACAGCCCTAATAGTCATGCAAGTTTTAAAAGTAATTTAAACTATTAATTTTTAATTACTTAACTTCTACTGTAGCACCAGCAGCTTCTAGCTTCTCTTTAATCTGTTCAGCTTCTTCCTTAGATACGCCTTCCTTAACTGGCTTTGGAGCGTTGTCTACTACTTCCTTAGCTTCCTTTAGACCAAGACCTGTTATTCCTCTAACTTCCTTGATTACTCCAACCTTTGAAGAACCTGCTGAAGTTAAGATTACATCAAACTCAGTCTTTTCTTCTGCACCACCAGCAGCACCACCAGCAGCACCAGCAACCATAACTGGAGCTGAAGCAGATACACCGAATTTTTCTTCTGCAGCCTTAACTAATTCATTTAATTCTAACACTTTCATGTTTTCTATAGCTTCTAAAATCTGTTCTATTGTCATTATATTGCACCTCCGTAATTATTTATTTATTATCTAATCTGAAAAATATTTTGCGATTTCTCGCCAGTTTATGCTACCATCTCGGTAGCCATAACCCACCTTGTAGGTAGATTTATTAAGCTTCTGTAGCTTCTTCGCCCTGCTTCTTTGCAAGAGCATCCAACAGGTAAACGAAGTTTGACATTGGAGCCTTTAAGCTGCCAAGAAGCTTTGCAATAAGCTCTTCTCTTGATGGAATTGCTGCAAGAGCAACAATCTTATTTTCATCGTAGAATTCACCTTCAACTACACCCATCTTAAGACTTAGTTTGTTAGGGTTCTTATCCATGAACGCCTTAAGTACTCTAGCTGGAGCAACTGGATCTTCATAACCAAATGCTATTGCGTTTGGTCCTACTAGCTGTTCATCATTAAAGTTAGCAAATGCTTCTCCCTGAACCTGACTAGCAGCTCTTCTAACTAGGGTATTTTTATATACCTTATAGTCTACACCAGCATCTCTCATCTGACTTCTTAATTCTGTAACCTGTTCAACTGTCAACCCCTTGTAATCAACTACGATAACAGAAGCAGCCTTTTCCAGCTTTTCAGCTATTTCGGCAACTACAGCTGATTTTAATTCTATAGCCTTACTCATCTTATTAGTGCACCTCCTTCACAAAAATAAAGTTTAGCACTTACCGTAAAATATAAAGCCCTTATTATCAGCAG
The DNA here is from genome assembly GCA_963520775.1 of uncultured Peptostreptococcus sp. GTDB lineage: Bacteria > Bacillota > Clostridia > Peptostreptococcales > Peptostreptococcaceae > Peptostreptococcus. Next base: position 13,638 of record CAUQSL010000022.1, on the reverse strand, counting down.
ACAAAAAGGGCACAAGTATTACGTATATCGCAACCTCGGTGGGAAGATTAAGCTTTCGCACCCACTGTCTACGGCAAATCTATTCTTCTTTAACATTGACAATATATCATATATGTCAACCTGTGTCAACAGTATTTTTATTATTCAGTAACTCTAACTGGGTTTACTCTTACACCAGGTCCCATTGAAGAAGCAACTGTTACACTTCTTAAGTACTGTCCCTTAGCGGCAGATGGCTTAGCTTTTATTATAGCTTCCATCAAAACCTTAAAGTTATCGAATAGTTTTTCTTGACCAAATGATGCCTTTCCAACTGGAACGTGGATAATATTAGTCTTATCTAATCTATACTCAACCTTACCAGCCTTAATTTCATCAATAGCCTTTGCTACATCAAATGTAACTGTACCAGACTTAGGGTTTGGCATTAAGCCCTTAGGTCCAAGAACCCTACCTAGTCTACCTACTAACCCCATCATATCTGGAGTAGCAACTATTATATCAAAGTCAAACCAGTTTTCTCCCTGGATCTTCTGAACTAACTCTTCAGCACCTACAAAATCAGCTCCTGCAGCTTCTGCTTCCTTAGCCTTTTCACCCTTGGCGAAAACTAACACTCTCTTTGTCTTACCTGTACCATGTGGTAACACGATAGCACCTCTAACCTGCTGGTCAGCATGTCTAGAGTCAACACCCAACTTAATATGGGCTTCTACTGTTTCATCAAACTTAGCACTTGCAGTATCAACTACTAGTCCTAGAGCCTGTGAAGCATCATAGTAAACACTTCTGTCTACCTTTGCAAACGCCTCAGCGTATCTCTTACCTTTTTTTGCCATTTTAATATCCTCCTTGTGGTAATACGGTTTTAACCTCCCACTAATAAAGACCTTGTCTTTACAGTGCTGTCGACTTATTATTAGTCAACTACTTCTACACCCATACTTCTAGCTGTACCAGCGATCATTCTCATAGCTGATTCAACTGTAGCAGCGTTTAAGTCCTTCATCTTTAACTCAGCTATTTCTTTAACCTGAGCTGATGTTATCTTACCAACCTTCTTCTTATTTGGTTCTCCAGAACCTGACTGTAGGTTGATAGCCTTCTTGATTAGTACAGCAGCTGGTGGAGTCTTAGTTATAAAACTGAAAGACCTATCCTGGTATACACTGATTACAACTGGTATAATCATGCCTGCCTGATCTGCTGTCTTAGCATTAAATTCCTTTGTGAAAGCCATTATGTTCACACCGTGCTGTCCTAGTGCTGGACCAACTGGTGGAGCTGGAGTAGCCTTTCCTGCAGGTATCTGTAGCTTAATCTGACCTATTATTTTCTTAGCCATTGTGTTGCACCTCCTTATAATTTTTCTATATTTTCAAGCCCTAGTGTTACTAAAGCCTTCCTACCAAATGCATTTACATAGACTTTTACTTCTTTTTTCTCAATGTTTACATCTTCTACTTCTCCGACATTGTCGACAAAAGCACCACTAATTACCTTTACTGTATCCCCTGGATTTAAATCAATTTCGCCGCTGACAATCTTAGATGATGGAAGTTCTATTCCCATAGCTCTTACTTCGTCAACTGTTAGTGCAACTGGTTTTGAACCAGGACCTACAAATCCAGTGACTCCCTTAGTATTTCTGACAATATACCAAGACTCATCAGTCATTTCCATCTTTACTATAACGTAACTTGGAAATACCTTTCTCTGACTAATCTTCTCCTTGCCAGTCTTTGTAGTTGTCACTACATTTTCTGTGGGAACTATTACCTGTGTGATAATATCTTCCATTCCCCTGTTTTTTACAGTGTTTTCAATCGTAGTCTTTACCTTGTTTTCATGACCGGAATAAGTATGAACAACATACCATTGCATATCTCTTTGTTCTGACATCAAAATATTCCTTTCAACGCTTAAGATCGAGTAGCTACTTAATCAATAGACTAAGTGCCTTTGATAATCCTAAATCTACTAGCCATACAAATAGGGTAGACACAATGACAACTCCAAGCACTACACTAGTCTTGCTTGCAAGTTCTCCAGCTGTGGGCCAAGTTACTCTTTTAAGTTCCTGACCTGTACCCCTTATAAACCCTACTTTTTTTTCTGACACTTGTACATTTTCCTTAGCCATTTACTCACTCCCTTTACTTACCTAAATTACTTAGTTTCCTTATGAGTAGTGTGCTTCTTACAGAACTTGCAATACTTCTGTAGTTCAATTCTGTCAGGATTATTTTTCTTATTCTTAGTTGTGTTGTAGTTTCTCTGACTACATTCTGTACACGCTAAAGTTACTTTAACTCTCATCTGTTACACCTCCAAATTAATTTTTTTATGATGATATAGCTTCCTGAAAAAATCAAGTAACTATTACCTTCCGAAAACTTTATTTTTTACAACTCAAATTAACGACTCTATTTAGCCGTCTAAAATAAAATACCATACTCTTATCCTTTTGTCAATCCTTTGACTTATTATTAGCTTAATTTTTATAAAAAATTTATTCGCTATGTTTTCGTCCTAGGTTGAGTTATTTTTCTTTTTGTGGATAAAATTAATATTTACCTTGAAAGATCTTTTTTAATACTCTTTTTTAATACCCTATTTTTATAAACTTTTTTAATAGTTGACTAGGGCTAATATTTTCTACTTTGAGCTTAATTTAGTCTCTTAAGATATTAAGATCTTCTCCTGACATTATCTTTTTCATTGTCCTCATTGAACACATTTTTCCACACATTGTACAAGTATCTTCATGTTCTGGCTTAGATTCAGCCCTATATCTTCTAGCCTTTTCCCCATCCATGGCTAGACCAAACATAGCTTCCCAATCAATATCCGCCCTAGCCTTTGCCATCTTATTGTCCCAATCTCTTGCATGAGGTATCTTTTTAGCTATATCTGCAGCATGAGCTGCTATTTTTGTTGCTATTATTCCTTCTTTCATATCTTCTAGGTCAGGTAGCCTTAGGTGTTCTGCAGGTGTGACATAACATAAGAAGTCCACTCCAGCAGCTGCGGCTATGGCACCTCCAATTGCCGATGTTATATGATCATATCCTGGCGCTACATCAGTTACTATAGGGCCTAATACATAAAAAGGGGCTTCATGACATAGTCTTTTTTCTAACTTTACATTTGCTTCAATTTCATCTATAGCCATATGACCTGGTCCTTCTATCATAACCTGTACATTTTTTTCCCAAGCTCTAAGAGTTAATTCTCCAAGCGTTGTTAATTCCTTTATCTGACATGCATCTGTTGCATCATCTATGCAACCTGGTCTTAGGGCATCACCTAGACTTAATGTTAGGTCATATTCCTGGCATATTTCTAATAATTCGTCATACCTTTCATAAAATGGATTTTCTGCATTATTTAACTCCATCCAAGCATACATCAAGGAACCTCCCCTTGATACTATGTTTGTTATTCTTTTATTTCTTTTAAATACCTGCATTGCCTCCCTATTCATACCAGCGTGAATAGTTACAAAGTCAACCCCATCCTTGGCATGTTTCCTAACTACATCAAGGAACTCGTCTGCTGTTATATCTTTTAGTTCCTTATCATAAAAGCCTATTGCATCATAGACCGGTACTGTTCCTATCATAGCTGATGACATAGCTATTAATTTTTTTCTAAATTCCTCTGTTTTACCAAATGATGAAAGGTCCATTATAGCCTCAGCATTCATGTCAATCGCTTTTTTAACCTTTTCCAACTCCTTATCAACATCAGGACAATCTCTTGATATTCCTAGGTTTACATTTATCTTTGTACTAAGACCTAGGCCTACCCCTTCAGCCAAAAGACTTTTGTGGTTTACATTAGCTGGTATGGCTATCTTCCCCTGAGCGACTCTTTCCATAAGTACCTTTGGGTCCATATATTCTTTTTCTGCTACCCTCTTCATTTGGTCTGTAAGTATTCCTTTTTTTGCTGCTTCCATTTGTGTCTTATACATGATTTTTCTCCTTTTATTATGTTTATTATATTTATAATATTTCCTATATTCCTATAGTCCTATATTCCTCTAATAACCTTCTTGCCCTATCTTGCGGATCTTCTGCCCCTAGTATGTCAGAAATCACACATATTCCATCTATTCCTGTCCCCTTAAGATAGTCTAATTTTCCTAACCCTATACCCCCGATAGCAAGGACAGGGATGTGAAGTTTTTCAGTAATTTCCTTTATTGTATCTAAAGCTATTACTGATGAATCCTTTTTTGTATCAGTTGGGAATATTGCTCCAACGCCTATATAATCCGCCCCATATTTCTGAGCTTCTAAGGCTTCTTCCATATTTTTTGCAGATATCCCTATTATCTTATTATGACCTAACATTTTTTTTGCCATCTGAATTGGCATATCTGACTGGCCTAAATGAACTCCATCCGCATCCACTGCTATAGCAATATCCAGCCTATCATTTATTACAAAGTCAGCTCCATATTTATGACAAAGTTCTTTTAATTTTTGAGCTCGTATATAGAAGTTCCTAGTGTCCATATTTTTTTCCCTCAGTTGGACGATTTTTGCACCTCCTCTTATACTTGCCTCTACTGATTCATAAAAGTCCTTGCCCTTACATGCCTTTTCATCAGTAACAAGATATAGGGGGTACTTATACTCCACTTTTTCCAGTTCTATCCTTGCCATATTACGGATACTAGCCTCATCAAATTTATATATATTATTCATAAGGTTTTCCCTGTAACTTGCTATACCCCTAGCATACTTATCTTCTTCTAGCCCGGCAAGCTCTCCTCCTATTGCCATAGCCAAAACACCTGCTAAGGCGCTTACCATAGGGTCTAGTCCTGCTCCAAGAAAACTAGCTACAAGAGATGTAATCATACACCCTGTTCCAGTTATATAGGATAGTAGGTCAGACCCATTATATACTTTTGCAATATATCTACCATCGGTAATTATGTCTACCTTACCTGTAACTGCGCATACACACCTATATTCTCGTGCAATCTTGATAGCTGCATCTACTGCATCTAGACTGTCTGCACTGGAGTCTACCCCTTTAGACTTAGTATCCATGCCTGATAAGGACATAATCTCAGATGCATTGCCCTTGATAATACTTGCATGAACCTGATCTAAAAGTTCTTTTATTGCCTCATTCCTATACTTAGTTGCACCTACACCCACCGGATCTAACACTAGACCTATATTGTGATTATTTGCAGTTTTACCGGCCTTTATCATAGTCTTTAGAGATGAGCCATTTATTGCTCCATAGTTTATTACCAAAGCATCTGATATCATAGTCATTTGGTCAACTTCCTCATAACCATCTCCCATAACTGGTGATGCTCCTATTGCTAGGGTTACATTAGCACAGTCATTTATAGTCACATAGTTAGTTACTTGTTCTATAAGAGGTTTTTTTTCCCTAACCTTTTTTATAGCCTCACACAAGGCTTCTATCATAGTATCTTTATTCAACCTTAGCACCTCCCTGCTTATTAAAATTAATAAAAAATTCCAACCTTCTTATAAAGTTCTCCCATGGGATTGGTCGGTCCACACCCCCTACCTATATCAAGTGAGTTCATTATCGCTTGACCAATAAAAATTTTTGCTCGATATACAGCTTCTTCTAATTTGTATCCTAGGGCTAAATTAGCTGCTATAGCCGATGATAGGGTACAGCCCGTTCCATGTGTATTTTTTGTTTCTATCCTGGGATTATCAAACCTATATATACTAACATCTGAAGTCACCAGAACATCACAAGGTCTATCCAAAAGATGCCCTCCCTTTATTAGCACGTTTTTGCCTGTATGTCCTACTATTATCCTTCCAGCCTCTTCCATCTTTGCTATACTATCTACATACACGCCATCTTTTCCAAGAATACTTAAAATACAGCTAGCTTCTGCTAGGTTTGGTGTGATTAAGTCTGCTCGTGGAATTAGACTATCTACTAAAATTCTTTTTGCTTGACTATTTAGGAGGTCAAAACCTGAAGTAGATACCATTACAGGATCTAGTACTATATTTTTGGGTCTATACAGGTCTATACAGTCCCTCACTACTTCTATAATATCTATTTCAGCTAACATTCCAATCTTTACTCCATCTACTTCTATATCTTCAAAAATAGTCCTTATTTGCTCTTTTACCATCCTTGCAGATACACCTTCTACACTTTTTACGCCCAGTGTATTTTGAGCTGTTATAGCTGTTATAGCTGACATACCATATGTACCTATTGCTGCAAATGTTTTCAAATCAGTTTGAATACCTGCCCCTCCACTGGAATCTGACCCAGCTATAGTCAAAACCTTCTTCATCTCAATCCCTCCTCTCTGTCCGCTATTTTCGTACATACGAAAAAAAGCATATACCCTTTGGTATATGCTTAATAATCCTATATATCTTTTTCCTACGTTGGCATTATCCAAATCAGGTTCTAGGGTCAAGGCTCACATCCTTTTCTCAGCCGATTTATCAGCTCCCCTTGTATTTAATTTTCTAACCCTATAATACCATAAAGAAATATTTATGACAATAAGTCTATAAATATTAATTGGTTTATCTTATAACAAACCGGCTAGTATAGGCACTGTTAATATGCTTATAACAGTTGTTAAAAAGACGCACTTTGACGAGAATTCTATACTAGTATTATATCTTTCAGCCATTATAGTTGTAAAAGCCGGTGCAGGTAGGGCGGCTGTAAAAAATAGTATTGCCAAAGGTAAATTTTGATTTGCCTGTATACCTAGCCCCTTAAATATAACCACCATTACAAGAGGTAGTAAAATCATCCTTATTATAGTTAACCTGTATGCTTCCTTGTCTGTGAACATATTTCTTGCATCATACCTAGATAGGGACATACCAACTACCATCATTGATAATGGCACTGTTAGGTTAGCAACATAAGTCACTAGTGTAAGCACAGGCTTTGGAACTGGTATTTGTAGAAAGAATATAAACATACCTATTACTACAGCTATATTCTGCTTAGTGAAAATTATATGTCTAAGCCTGATATGGTCTTTTAAATTATAGTTTAGGGTTATAAGCTTTATACCTAGAGAGAATATCAAGACATTCTGTACAACATTGCCCATAGCCATCAAGAAAAGACCGTCATTACCATAAAGGGCATACATAAGTGGGTATCCAACAAAGGCATTATTTGAGAATACCAAGGAAAATATCCAGCTACCCGATTTCTTAGAGTCTACCTTCAAAATCTTGGCAGAATAATAAGCTAAACCAGATAAAAGTAGCTGGAATATTAAGATTGCCAACATTACCCTTATGGCATCTCCCAAGAGTCTAGCATCAAAGGGTCTAACCATTGATAGGGCTATTGTACAAGGCATACTTACATCAACCACCAAATTGGTTAGATCATTAATAGATGAATGTGCAACTATTTTTTTGATCCCTATTAGATAACCTAAAAACAGAAGCATAAATAGTATCATAACATTTGTAAAAACAACTTGCAATAAAAAAACTCCCTTCTTCTTTACAAAATCACCATAGTAGTATATCACATATTTTTTTACATATCTAGCTAAATGAGAAAATAATTATGTTAGGTGTCATTTTATTTTTCTTATACTTATATAAGTTGTTTTGAATATTAATTTTATTTAATTATGCTATTTGTCCTTATTTGCTAAAACTCTTAATGAGTTGATTACTGCTATTACGGCTACACCAACATCTGCAAAAATCGCAAACCACATATTTGCTATGCCCAAAGTACCTAATACCATTACTAGGACCTTTATTCCTATGGCAAGTATTATATTCTGCCACACTATCTTCTTTGTTATCTTTGAAATCCTTATAGCCGATGGCAACTTGGATAATTCATCTGTCATAATAACTATATCAGATGCTTCAATAGCAGCATCTGAGCCTATACCCCCCATGGATAAACCTATATCTGCTCTGGCTATTACCGGAGCGTCATTTATTCCATCACCTATAAATGCCAATTTTGACTTGTTTGGCATCTCCTTCATTAATTCCTCTACTTTTTCTACTTTTTGACTAGGCAAAAGATTTGCATGATAGCTAGTTATTCCAAGTTTCTTTGAAAACTCCCTTGCCACACCCTCACTATCTCCAGTCAACATTACTAGGTTTTCTACGCCTAGAGATCTTAGGTCATCAAGGCTAGACTTCACATTAGCTCTTAATTTGTCAGCAATTTCTACACAACCCTTGTATATAGAATCAACGGCAATATATACCTTAGTTGATGAACCATCTAAATGTATATAGTCTATATTTTCAGTCTCCATCAGCCTAGCATTCCCTGCTAAAATTTCCTGCCCCTTATATATTAGTTTTATACCTTGGCCCGGAATTTCTTTATATGATGAAATACTGTCTTTATCCAAAATTATATCCATCTTCATTTCTTGACACCAGTCAGATATAGACTTGGCTATTGGGTGGTTTGAAGAAGATTCTGCCACATAAGCATAGGCCATCAATTCCCCTTCACCTGTACCTGAACTTGGCTCAATATTGGTAACCTTAAAGACCCCCTCAGTTAATGTTCCGGTTTTATCGAAAACAATGGTTTTAACTGACATTAGACCATCCAAATAGTTACTTCCCTTTACTAATATCCCTTTTGACGATGCAAGACCTATTCCAGAAAAGAATGTTAAAGGTATTGATAATACTAGAGCACAAGGACATGATACTACTAAAAATATTAGCCCCCTATATATCCAAGTCTTAAAATCTTGACCTGCAACCAGGGGCGGCAATAAAATTATAGCTATTGCAAGACCCACTACTATCGGCGTATAGTACTTAGAAAATACGCTAATAAAACTTTCTGTGTTGGACTTATTAGCAGTTGCATTTTCTACCATATCTAATATCCTAGTAACAGTAGAATCCTTGTATAGCTTAGTTACTTCCATTTCTATAAGGGCTTCTTTATTTATTACACCCGACAAAACTTGATCACCTTGCCTAGCTGACCTAAGTACTGATTCTCCTGTAATAGCTGACGTATCAAACCTACTTGACCCCTTAGTAATAACCCCATCAAGAGGAACCCTCTCCCCAACCTTTATCACAAGTCTATCACCAAGCTTTACCTGATCAGGTGAAATTTCAACAACTTGGTCACCAAGTATTAAATTTGCTGTATCTGGAGCTATATCCATTAGGGCTTCTATGTTTTTTCTAGACTTTCCTACTGCTAAAGATTCAAGGGCTTCACCTATACCGTAAAATATCATAACTCCAACAGCTTCTGGATACTCTCCAATAGCTGCTGCACCTATTGTAGCCACCATCATCAAAAAATTTTCATCCAGTGGATTTAATTTTAAAATATTCCTTATTGCCAATACCAATACCTTTCTACCGGAAGTTAAATAGGCTAAGCCAAGAATAAGAAGATAAGACGATTTTGACAAACCATACCTAGATCCTAAAGCGGCTAAGGCATATAAGATAATAGCTGCAAGTAAAAGTATATTTGAATCTTCCATCCTCTTTATATAGCCTTTATACTTACTTGGCCCAATATCTTTTTTATGTTCATTACGATCTTCAACCTTTTCTTCACCAGTATTTATACCCCTTGTAAATTCAATAGCAGAAATGATCTTAGCCCCCTGCTTCACACTAATCTCTAAGCCAGGCTCAATATCGTTTATTATATCAATTATATTTGCGATTATTTGTTCCTTATTATATTCTTCCCCTATGTCTAAAGCTAACTTTTTATTTACGAAGTTTAAATTAGCCTTATCAACCTCTTGCATAGATTTTACCTTATCCTCGATTACACTTGCACAGTTGGCACAGTCTAACCCACCCATTATAATTTCAAACTTATTCATAATCAACACCCTTCAATATTCGTTTTATTTTCTTAATAGCACAATTATTTTTCAACTATTATTATCCTTTATTACTATTTTTTGATATACCTTTTTATATCTTATATATCCTTTTATATTTGATAGTTTTTTATCTTTGTTAGCTCATAACTCATTTTATCTTTGGTAAATCATGACTTATTTTGCCTTTGCTAGCTCATTTTACCTTTTATAGATATTTTTTATATTTATTAATTTTTTATTGTTGTTTCTATATTTATTAGTCAGTCTTTATTAAGTAAACTATTTAGCCTATTTTATAATCTATCTATATAAGTCTAATAGTAAGTTTCTTTTATGTGGTCTAGGCCAAAACTAAATATTTTATCTATATGATCATCATCCAAGGAATAAAAAACAATTTTACCTTCCTTCCTAAACTTTACCAGTCTAGCCTTTTTTAGTACCCTAAGTTGATGGGAAATAGCAGATTGAGTCATATCTAAAAGACTTGCGATATCACATACACACATTTCATATTCCAAAAGAGCATATATTATTTTTATCCTAGTTACATCACCAAAAATTTTAAAAAGTTCTGCTAAGTCATATATCATTTCATCTGTAGGTCTATCTGACTTTACTAAATCTATCCTATCCTTATGGATACAATAATCTTGACAAAGTTCTATATTATCATCCATCAATTTTTTTTCCACCATAATAACCTCCTATAATAATACCTCTATATTAAGTCTTCTTATCTACTAACTTATGGGCTCATATTATAAAGCTAATATTTATACTCTCCCCCTATAGGTTCTTTTTATAATATTATTTAGTTCAGACAAATATGTGAACACTTATTCATATATTTGTCTGAACTAATTATAAGCTATTTTAAAAAAAATGTAAAGATGTTTTTTTGTTTTTTTAAATTGTATAATATACCTTAAATTTAAATACAAAGTATGAGTAAAAAACCTCTTATAAAAATCATAGGGACTAGTACACAACTTCACTCTTGTGCACTAGCCCCTATCTATTTCATATACAAGTTCTTTTATGATTCCATTTTTTTGTTTTATATGCCAAGCCAAGTATTAAACTGGTCTTTTTCCTTGAATCTCTCCTATATATTTTCAATATCTAGTCAAGATTCAACTTTTTATTCAGTATATAGTATGTAACAAAATATTCTATTATCAATACACTAACATACATTAATAGTAAAACAAATAAAACTCCAGATACATAGTGCATTCCTACACTAACTGCCTTTTCCATATTTTGAGTGGCAATATTTTGATCTATATTCTTGAATAATCCAGTATACTTGCTATTTAATAAACTAGTCATATTATGTATACTCACATACCCAAGTTTAGATGTTATATACTCTTCCACTACTGAAAAAATTATAAAAAATCCTATGGCAAATATATTTTTATACTTTTTAAATGTTGGCATCTGACCAAAGGAAAGTGCCGCATATACCAACATTGTCGATGACAATATTGATACCAATACATGAAAAATACATAATAAAACAACTAAATAGGTACTTGGATTCTTAAATACAATCTTCAAAGCTTCAAGAAAACTTGGCTCTATATTGACCTTGCTTGTACTAAATAAGTCAGAAGAATATAGAAAACCAAAAGCTACAAGTAGTATCACTAGAATTGACGCTAGGTTAAAAATAAGCATAGCTAAAGCCTTAGACCAAATAATATTATGTGTAGATGTAGGTACTGTGAACATCAAATAACCTTCATCACCCAATAAAGAGCTATTAAATCTAGTAATTGTAAATACAAGTAAAAGTACTGAAAGTACCATTATTGCTAAAAAACATATCAAAGATGAACTTATACCTATATATTCTAGTATATAACCTGTTCTCTTCAATACAGTAAATGATGTAATAGCACCTGCTATAATAATTGCATATAAGATTAAAAAATACTTATATATCGATTTTATCTCATATTTAATTAACTTTCCTAACATTTAAATTCCTCCCTAAAAATTGCATCTATAGATTTTCCATATTTTTCTCTTAAAGCCTCTGTTTCATCATGAATCAGAACACTTCCATCATCAACAAATATTATTTCATCACAAATAGTTTCTATATCACTAATTAGGTGAGTGACTATCAATAAACTGCTCTCCTCTGGTAAATTTGTCAATATAGTCTTCATTATATAAGATCTAGCAGCAGGATCAACCCCTGCTATCGGTTCATCTAATATATAAAGTTCTGCCTGCCTAGACATTACTAGTACTAACTGGATCTTTTCTTTTGTACCCTTAGATAAATTTTTCAACTTATCACTTAGGCTAATTTTCATATCCTTTAACATAATCTCTGCTCTTTGCCTATCAAAGTCTTCAAATAGGTCTTCAAAGAAGTCAAGAATATCCTTAACCCTCATCCAATTATTTAGATATGTTCTCTCAGGTAGGTATGAAATAATAGCCTTCGTTTCCTTACCAATCTTCTTACCACCTACTCTAATAGTCCCATCTGTTATTGGTATTAGCCCATTTATTAGCTTTATAAGAGTCGTCTTTCCACATCCATTTTGGCCTAATAATCCTACAATCTTTCCCCTTTCTATTGAAAAAGACATATTTTTTAGTACCCTTTTTTTACCATATGATTTCCTAACCTGGTCAACATATAAAATTGTATTATCACCTATAAGCTCTTCCTTATTTATAGTCATCTTTTACTCCTCCTCAAATAATATTTTCTTGTATGCTTCCACTATCTCTTCCTTGTCAAAACCAAGTGAGTATAGGGCCTCAATTGACTCCTTTATCAAAACCTGACTCATCTTGTACCTCTCTTCCCTAATCAAATCCAAATTATCCGTTACAAACCTTCCTCTCGTTCTCTGAGAAAATACTAACTTTTGATTTTCCAGTTCTTGTAAGGCCCTCTGTATAGTATTTGGATTAATTGCATATTCACTTGCCAGGGTTCTTACTGGCTCCAACTGTTGTCCTGGTTCATATACACCTGATATAATTTGCTTTTTAATTATATCTATAACTTGTAAATACAAGGGTACATTATTGTCAAATACATATACCATAAATAAACTCCCTTCTCATACTACTGTAATTTAAACTATCATTGTATTATTGTATTGTTGTGTTACTTGTTTAATACAATAATACAATGGTCTCATATTTTTGTCAACTACTTTTTTAAAAAAATCTTACATTTTTTCATATAGCATTATACATGTGAAACAATGAGATAAGAATTATTAAAATAGTAGCCTATAGGTGGAAGGTTTTTAGAAATTTGAAGTTCTTCACCGGTAAGTTTTCCCAAAGACTGACAGTATGCCCGTCATACTACCAAAAAGGCAACATCCATAGTTTTATAGGTCTTGTATCACAGTTTAATAGATTATATTAATTTAAATTATTACCAAAGTTATTTGACAAACATCGAAAATACTAAGACAAAGGTAATAAAAAGGGTAAGCTACGAATATAGGAGTTTTATGAATTTTAAGGCAAGGATAATGCTAATGGAAAGGTATAAAATACAAAAGGGCGACATCCATAGCTATAAGTTTGCTATGGGTGCTGCCGCATAATTTAATAGATTTTGTTGATTTAAATTATCACCAACGTTATTTGACATAGAGCCTTTTTATTTTGTGCGATTTAAATTATACACGAGATTTGATGTGTGTTCCTATTTTTTTGGTTCTTTGTCAACTAGCGTTGATGAATAAAATCCGAAATTTATGCGA
>CAUQSL010000021.1:0-29835 GCA_963520775.1 uncultured Peptostreptococcus sp. | reverse complement strand
ACTAGTCTCGGTTCTTTAGGAACTACGATAAACCTCACATGTTCAGATGCCTTAGAGTTGTCAGTAAAAGTCCACTTCCATGTATATTCAAAATCTCCCGGCACATCCGCACCACTATTTCCCATATCATGTTTAGAAATCTCAGTTCCATCAGGTTTATACATTCTAAAGTTTTTATTGAATCCTCTAGCATCAGCTTCATGAAGAATAGTCTCGGATGATTTTCCATTTCTCGTTTCAAAATGATAGTAGTTATTTGCATCAAAGTCAGATTTCGTATAACTCTGATCTCCATAATTTAAGAGTTTATCTGTCCTTTCCGGATGACGGAACCACGCTTCATTATAGCCATATTTTTGGTTTTTATATTCCCCTTGTTTTACAATATAGGCTGGATAAGTGATAGTTGGCGAATATTCGTCAGCATCAGTCTTTTCTAATGCGGTTTTTGCAGACCATTGGTTTGCAATGAAACGAACTCTTACAGGAGGCTGGGCTGTATTATCTACCCTTTCACCTTTCATACCGACTGCATAGATTAAGTCTCGCTTTTTTGTAATCCCTGTCGTTTCAAAAGAAATGTGATACGCTGTTCGGTCAGCACCTTGTTGAAAATAATACAAGTCCCCGTTATTGTTATAGATTGCATTAATCTTCGCATCTTGTAAAGCTTTACCATCGTTGTCATTATTAAGAAGGTCAAATCTGTATGGGTTATTTCCGTTTACTCCACCTTGCGTAGCTAGTCTTTTCAAATCATTGGTAAGCCAACTCTTAGAATAACCAGAATTCCTCTTATCTATCCCGGTGTCTTTTGTTGTTCCTTTTGTTACCATCGAAAGTCCCGCTTGACTAAGTGCTGTTTCTAGTCTTCCATCATTCGGTGAAATCGCATGGTTACCTCCACTGTTAGACCAAGATATCGTTACCGAATTGCCAACGACATTAGTTCCTCTTGGAAGCGTAAACCATCCCACCGTATCACTTAAATCGTATCTAGCACGGTTAATATAAATATCCCACTTAAATCCATTACTAGTCGGAGTCACATGGGCATAAATAAAATCTCTACTTTCATCTACAGATCTTCTAACACCATCCCACGCTACACCTGATTGTCTACTAGTGTAGAATACATACGTATATCTATCATAAGGAGAAACTCCTTTTCTACCGTCTTCGAAATAGTATTCCCTACTGTTTTTATAGTCATTTGATCCATCACGGTCTTGACCTGCAGCACGAGTTCTACGTCCCCTATCACCTTCTTCTGAACGTACTGTTCCTGCAACTTCTCCCGGAGCTATTTCTTTTTCTTTCAAGAATTTTTCTATAGCATCACGAGCAGCTTTTAGGTTGGCTGTTGCTGTCGCAAAATCTTCTGTAGATAGAACTCCATCTTCATCAGCAAGTCCTAGCTTTTCATTTAACTTGTCATAGTTTGACTTAATTGGAGCTATTACATCTTCACTAGCACCATTTTTTCTCATGTAGACGATAATATTTCCAATTTCTTCTGATAATTTATAGTTATCAGCACCATTTTTATAAGTTGGAAGTGCTTTGGGTTGTTCTGATAGATTTGATCCATCTCTAGAACCATCATCTTCTTTATTTTTGTCTTCTACTGGCTTTGTTTCATCTGGAGCTTTTGGTTGATTTGAAGTGCTTCCTTGTGTATGATTGGCTTCAGCAACCTTCTTTAGCTTTGAAACTTCTCCTCTTAGCTTATTTATAGTCTGATCTATCTCTGACTTAGTCGCATCTGACTTGGCAAGTAGGGCATTTGCTACTGATAGTTCATCAGTTAAACCTTTCTTCTGTTCGCTAGTTAATGCCTTAAGTGATTCTAAAAATTTTAAAGCCTCATCAATAGCTCTAGATAGGTCTGTCTTGTCAACAGGATTTGACTCTGTTAGCTTATTACTTGCCTCTTCTTTGTTATTATTAGAATTTTCGGAATTATCTTGATCTTTTGTTTCTGTATTCCCACCAAGGCTACTAGGCTGATTTGTGCTTTCTACACTTTCTCTAACAGGCTGAGCTGGTTGTGATGTACCTACATCACTACCACTCGGCCCTCCATCCAGATTTTCTGAATTATTTGAATCTATAGCAGCAGGTTTAACCAGTGATGCAGGTATTTCTGCCGCTTGAGTTCTTGTACTTCCTAAGAAAAATAATGACGCTACTGCAACACTCACAACACCAAAGTGGTACTTACGAATGGAAAAACGTGTCACTGTTTCTCTTGGAGCTTTTCTAAATCTCATACTCATTGTCCTCCTTCTTTTTATAAATTATTACAATAAAATATACCCTCTTAATGCCTTCAATACTTATCTGATTCATGTATTTCATATAATATATTTTTAAAGTTATAATGATATTTTACTAACTTTGTAATATTTTTTTTGGGTATTTAATATATAGTTTTGCCACTATAACATAACTTTAATTTTACCATTTTTTATATAATTTGTCTAGTTAATTAATTCTATTTTTCAGCTTTTTTATTACTGTTCTTGCGTTTTTTTTTTTTTGAATAAAATGCTTTTTTACAATAATTGTTATCTTTCTTCTAGGGACTTTTTCGCTTACATAATATATAGTCTTGGAATAGATTTTTCTATCACCAAGGATATAAATTATACAACTGAATATTGTAAAGTTTAAGAATCGAAAAGGGCAATATCGATACTTTTATAGATATTGACTTATAATTTAATAGATTTTATTGATTTAAATTACCACAAGTCTTATTTGACATAGACCTTGTTATAACAAATCCTATTTGATAAATAGCCTAAATTATAGGTTAGATTTGACGTGTGTTCTAGTTTTTTGCAAAAAAATTTAGCGTTGGGATATTTTTTCTCTCACCAACGCTAAATATTATACAACTTTTTTTATATCTATTTACCAGGCATATTCTTAAAATCATCTAAGCTAAAGCTAGACCTTTTACCCCTGATTAGATTATTATTGGCTTCGGCCATTGAACTTGAATCGACCCTCTGCATAGTCCTAACCTTCTGGTCGCTAGTCTCCATATTTTTTATATTGTATTGGGTTTCTCGCTCATAGGTATGTCTTGCATTTGAATTTCTATACCTCAAATACTTGATTATAAAGAATATAAATCCTAATAGATAGAATACCCAAACATAGTCAGAATCTCTATTTGGATTCATGGATAGGATAAAGGCTATTAGTATACCAAATAGCTCAACTATAGCTGATATAAATATAAGTCTGCCCATATTTATAGGTACACTTCCCATAGTCTCCTTGGTTCTGGCATTTACTGCAACATAGTGGAGGATATTTTCGCTACCCTTTTTCTCCATATAGGAGTATAGCCATACTGGTAGGTAGGCGGCAGTCCATGACTGACCACTTATATCAAATTGTTCCTGGTCCCACCTGACACCCCTGTCATATTTTTTTAAACTTGAGTTGGCTGAATACCTAGCTATATCAGACCCCTGTATCCTAGATATGTCATTTAGGTCTTCTACATTGGTATCCCTCTTCTCAGATGTGTAGCCTCTTAGGTAGTTTGAATTATACTTGACTACATTATCTGTATCAAAAGGCATTATGGAATTTATAATGTTGTTGGTCTTGTGCCTGTTAGATTGGTCTAGCTTGTCTGAGCTAGACTCTATAGTCAGGTCATCAATCTCTATATCAAAGCTCCTGGACACATTATATACATCTACATCATATACTACCTTCTTGTTATCGTCAGACCCGATTGTATATTCACATATAGTTTCTTCACCAACACCCCTTAGGTCCACATGGGCCTTCATGTCAACTATCATATAAGGCAAGTATACACCACTTATATTTTCAGTTGTAAATTCCTTCCTAAACCTAGGGTGGGCAAAAAACTTTCTCCTACCTACAAAGCCTGCTATTCTATCTCTTGCTTCTTCCTTAGTAACCTTAAATGGTAGGATTACATCCGGAACCGCCCCGTTGGCTATCTGATTATTTATAGAAAGTGTGTTCCTACACCAATGGCACCTGACCTGGGTAGACGAGGCTGTGTCTATAACTACTTCAGCTCCACATGACTGGCACTTTAAAGTTACTATATCCTGGCTATCTTCTTCAATTTTACTGGCCCCTGCCCCTATCTCTATCCCTTCTAGGTCTTGGACCTTCCTATTTTCTACTAGGTCTGGTTCAAACTCAAACCTACAGAAGTTACACCTCAATTTGCCTGTCTTGGGATTTACACTTATATCTGTAGCACCACACTTGGGACACTTGCTTTGACCATCATTACTGGCGATTGTATTCGCCTTATTTATACTTTCTCCCATGACTAAAACCCCACTATATGCCTAGTAAATCAAACCTTATTTTCTTAAATTCTTCTTCCGTTATTACACCTGCATCCAACAATTTTTTCATTTCTATCAACTTAGTAGTAGGATCTACTGGTGGTTGTCCTGCCTGCTGATTATTCACAGGCTGTTGGTTCATAGCCTGTTGATTTTGACTGAAGTTAGGCTGATATGAGTTAGGATTATTGGATTGACCCATAGCATTCATAGTATTCATGGCTGCATTCATGCCCATACCCATAAAGGCTATACCATCTCCTCCTCCATTTTCTCCAGCCGCCTGGATACCCCTGGCTACAGACTGCTTCATAAATGAATCTCCCCTGCTTCCTGCTAGGGCATCTGCTGCCTTAACATCCTTCATTAGCTGCTTAGTATCTTCATCATATTCTATTGATACAATTGCTGTCTTTACGATTTCCAAACCCCTTGTAGACTTCCACTGATAGCCTTCTTCTACAGCACTTGACAAAGACTGGGCAAAACCAATCTGGTCTGACTGGATCCTTGAAATACGGTTACCCTTGCTAGGATCATTTGTATATAATGAGAATGCTGCTGATAGACTTGATACTACTTCATTAAACAACTGCTCAGAAGCGTCATTATCCATGTCTTGGAAATCAAATGTATCCCCACCTGTAGTCAGGTATTTTACTGGAACAAAGTTCTTTACAAATAGGATAGGGTCTATAATTCTAAGACTATAAGTTCCCCTTGTAAGAGCCCCTACCTGCGTACCAAAGAAGGCATCATCCCAGTATATTTCAGATTGGGTACCAAACTTGTTGTTAGGTATTTCCTTAAGATTAATATAGAATACCGACTGGTTGGCTGCCGGTATGCCACCAAATTTAAACTTTTCCCAAGATGATTTAACTAGGGAATCTATAAATCCGTCACCTGCAAATATAGACTTTGAGTTTATATCCTGATTGTTGTAAATATATCCACCTGGCTCAGTTATAATACCAGTAACAGCTCCCTCTTGGACAGTTATCAGGGCTGTCCCCTCAGGCACTATTATCTTGCTGCCATTAGATATTACATTTCCATTTCCCTTGTAATTTTCACCTCTACCCCTATTAGTTCCCATAGGAACACCTGAAAATATTGCTGCTGTTGGGGATACTCCTGTCATAGGGCCATAAAAATCTTGCCACTGGTCTGCGAGAGTTCCTCCTACTGCCCCCTTAATTGCTTGAATAAATCCCATATTAAACCTCCTTATTATTTCTATACTAAGATTATATTACTTTCATATTTATTTATGTATATATTATATCATATAGCTTTGAAAACTCTAACCCAAATATTATTTGAATATACAAAGTGGTCTTATAGCATTACCAATTATAAATAAAAAAACCAGAGAAGTAATTTAGTAAGCTAAACTACAACCCTGGTATATTTATCTTAGACCTATACTAATTCGATGAATGCCATTTCAGCAGCATCGCCTCTTCTTGGTCCTTTCTTTATTATTCTTGTATATCCACCATTTCTCTCGGCATACTTTGGTGCTATGCTTCCGAATAAGTCACTAACTACTGTTTCGTCCATTACATAAGCAAGAACCTGTCTTCTAGCGTGAAGATCTCCTCTCTTTGCAAGAGTTATCATCTTTTCAGCCATTCTTCTGGTTTCCTTTGCTCTAGTAACTGTAGTTTCAATTCTTCCTTCTCTTAGTAAACTAGTCACAAGGTTTCTTAACATTAAGTTTCTGTGAGCAGTTTCACGTCCTAATTTACGGTAAATTGCCATCTATATCCCTCCTTTACATGATTTTATTCTTCATTTGGCTTTAACCTTAGGTCTAATTCATTAAGTTTATGAATTACCTCTTCAAGAGATTTTTTACCTAAGTTTCTAACCTTCATCATATCTTCTTCAGACTTGTTTGATAGTTCTTCAACAGTGTTGATACCTGCCCTCTTCAAGCAGTTGTAAGATCTTACTGACAAGTCTAATTCTTCTATAGTCATTTCAAGGACTTTTTCTTTCTTGTCCTCTTCTTTTTCTACCATTATTTCAACATTGCCTATATGCTCTGATAGGTCAATAAACAATTTTAAATGCTCTCCTAATACTTTAGCAGCTAGGGACATTCCTTCTTGAGGATTAATACTTCCATTTGTCAAAACTTCAAGTGTCAGTTTATCGAAATCTGTTTTCTGTCCAACTCTAGTATTTTCAACATGATAACTAACCTTTTCAACCGGAGTATAGATTGAATCTACTGGTAGTGTACCAATTGGCATACCATCGTTTTTATTTTCTTCGGCAGATACATATCCCCTACCCTTGTTAACATGGATTTCCATATTTAACTTTGCATTTTCATCCAATGTAGCGATATGAAGGTCTTTGCTTATTATTTCGACATCTGGAGGACATATTATATCTGCTCCAGTTACCTCACAAGGTCCTACTGC
The DNA here is from genome assembly GCA_963520775.1 of uncultured Peptostreptococcus sp. Classification (GTDB taxonomy): domain Bacteria; phylum Bacillota; class Clostridia; order Peptostreptococcales; family Peptostreptococcaceae; genus Peptostreptococcus. The sequence goes on along the minus strand of CAUQSL010000021.1, from coordinate 23,039 downwards.
CTGAATCTTTAATGTTCTAGACTCCTCACCATCGATTGTCGCTGATAGTTCTTTCAAGGAAAGAATCATCTCAGTTACATCCTCTTTTACACCAGGTACTGTTGAAAATTCATGAAGAACGCCATCAATTCTCACAGCATAAACTGCTACCCCTGGAAGAGATGATAAAAGTATTCTTCTAAGTGCATTACCTATTGTAATACCAAATCCTCTTTCCAATGGTTCAACAACAAATTTACCATATTTATAATCTTCACTCAACTCGACAATATCAACTTTTGGCTTTTCTATTTCTATCATGGATAAACCCCCTATACAAATATTGGTCCACTGAGGGTGAAATTAACCTCAATACTACACTCTTCTTCTCTTTGGTGGTCTGCAACCATTGTGTGGTATTGGAGTAACATCCTTTATCATTGTAACTTCAAGACCAGTTGCCTGTAAAGCTCTAATAGCTGCTTCTCTACCAGAACCAGGACCCTTAACAAATACTTCTACAGTCTTTAGACCATGTTCCATAGCTTCCTTTGCTGCAGTTTCTGCTGCCATCTGAGAAGCATATGGAGTAGCCTTTCTTGATCCCTTAAATCCTAACTGTCCTGAAGATGCCCAAGAAATTGCATTTCCGTGTACATCTGTCAATGTTACTATTGTATTATTAAAAGTAGACTGAATATGTGCTTGTCCACGTTCTATATTCTTACGTTCTCTTCTTCTTACACGCTGAACTACTTTCTTGTTACCTTTTGCCATTTATTCTTACCTCCTTCTCTACTTTATTTATTTCTTCTTACGAGATACAGTTTTTCTAGGACCCTTTCTAGTTCTAGCATTAGTCTTAGTCTTCTGTCCTCTTAGAGGTAAGCCCTTAGCATGTCTAATACCTCTGTAGCATTTGATATCTCTTAGTCTCTTGATGTTTAGGGCGATTTCTCTTCTTAAATCACCTTCAACTAGATGGTCTTCATCTATTATTCTTCTAAGCTCATTTACCTGGTCCTCAGATAGATCCTTTATCCTTGTATCTGGGTTTATACCAGCTTTAGCCAATATTTCATTTGAAGTAGCTCTACCTATACCATATATATATGTCAAGCCGATTTCTGCTCTTTTTTCTCTAGGTAAGTCTACGCCAGCTATTCTTGCCATATTTGCACCTCCTACATATTATTATGTATTTCCAAAACTTCGGTAATTCTTAGCCCTGCTTCTGCTTGTGCTTAGGATTTTCACAAATTACCATTACTTTTCCTTTTCTCTTTATAACCTTACACTTTTCGCATATAGGTTTAACAGATGGTCTAACCTTCATTATATGTCCCTCCTTAGACTATAAATAGCCTACTTCTTACGCCAAGTAATTCTTCCTCTCGTAAGATCATAAGGGGAAAGCTCTATGTTCACCTTATCTCCTTCGAGAATCCTTATGAAGTTCATTCTTAGCTTTCCTGATATGTGACACAATACTTCATGTCCATTATCTAATTTAACTTTAAACATTGCGTTTGGTAGAGTTTCAGAAACTGTACCTTCTAATTCAATTACATCCTTTTTGGCCATTAACTAACCAAACCTCCATTTCACAAGTTAAGTTTATTTTAACTTATTTAACTCTGCCCTTATATAAGAATTGCTTATTTTATCTCCGTTTTGCAATAACATTTTTATTTCTTCGTTGACGTACTTTTCAACCTTTAAATGCTTGATTTTTTTAAGCTTTGGCTTGTCCAGCTTCCTGCTTTTTCCGTCCGAAATCAAAACGAAGGATTCATCTACTAGTCTTATTATAAAGAAGTACCTACCTTCATCTCTTCCACAGGAAGCTCTGACTAATTGACCTAAACTTAATTTTTCTGATAGCATACAACACCCCTCCTTGTAGGTTAGTGAAGTCCTATCTACTGCTCTTTCGGAACATTTACTATAAAAGCTTACAATGTTACTTTCATAGCAACCCTCTCGTCTTCAAACAGGGCCAACCCAATGGTTTCCCGAATCCTTTTGCGATGGGTTATAAAATCATAATTCTCTAGAGCTAATTGGTTTTACTAAGCTAATGCAGCTTTTATATCTTCAAAAACCTTATCTATATCCTGATTGCCTTCTATATTAGCTATTACATTCTGTTTAGTATAGTAATCTACTAGAGGCTTTGTTTCAGATAAATAAACTTCTATTCTGTGAGAAACTGTTTCTTCGTTGTCATCTGGTCTTTGTGTTAGATTAGATTGACAAGAATCACAAGTACCCTCTTGCTTACTTGGATTAAACTTAACATGGTAAGTTGCTCCACAAGTCTTACAGATTCTTCTTCCACAAGCTCTTTCAACTAAAAGCTTAGGATCAACTTCTATGTTAACTACCTTATCAAGGCTTATATTATTTTCGCTTAAGTACTTGTCTAAGTATTCAGCCTGAAAGATGTTTCTTGGGAAACCATCTAACATGAACCCATCCTTGCAATCTTCTTCTGATAGTCTTGATGCCACTAGCCCACAAGTTAATTCATCTGGTACTAGCTTGCCTTGATTCATGTATTCCTGGGCCTTCTTGCCTAGGTCTGTTCCTTCTTTTATGTTCTTTCTAAATATATCTCCTGTTGATATGTGTGGTATCTTGTATGTGTCAACTATGTTAGCTGCCTGAGTACCCTTACCAGCACCAGGAGGTCCAAGTAATATTATTTTCATATTTATCATCTCCAAAATTATTTTAGGAAACCTTGATAATTTCTCATTACAAGATTTGATTCTAATTGTCTCTTAAGCTCCAATGCAACACCAACGATGATCAATAATGATGTTCCACCAAAGTTCATCGGTATCTGCATGTAGTGGGTAATTAATGCTGGTATGATAGCCATTAAACCTAAGAAAATTGCTCCTACTATAGTCAACTTAGAAAGTATTCCATCTAGGTACTTTTCTGTTGGTTTACCTGGTCTAATACCTGGAATAAAACCACCACTGTTTTTCATATTTTTTGTGATATCTTCTGTATTGAAAGAAATTGTATTATAGAAGTATGAGAAGACTACAATTAGTAATATCTCAACTAATCTATACGTCCAAAATCCCTTATCTGTTGAAAGGTTGAAGAAGGAATTTACTGCTGCCTGCATCTTTGGACCACCTATTAGTGCCAAAGTCTGAGGTAGGGCAAGTATTGAACTTGCAAAGATTATAGGCATTACACCTGACTGGTTAACCTTCATAGGTATATGAGAAGATTCACCGCCATACATCTTTCTTCCGACTACTCTTTTTGCATACTGAACAGGTATCTTTCTTGTTGACTCATTTATGAAAGTTACGCCTGTTATAGTTATTAATACAACTACGATAAAAATAGCTATTGCTGGCCACTTTAATAAACCTAGTTCATATCTTTGAACAATGGCTCCTATGTCTATAGGTAATCTTGATATAATACCTACAAAAATTAGGACTGAGCTACCATTTCCTAGACCCTTTTCAGTTATCCTATCTCCTATCCACATTACCATCATACTTGCTGCTACTAGGGTAATAATTACTGTGAAGATAAAAAATGGTGTGTTCACCTTTAAGGCACTTCTAACTATGCCTAGCGTAATACCTATAGCCTGAACTATAGCAAGGGCTAGGGTTGTCAGTCTAGTGTACTTGTTTATCTTCTTCTTGCCTTCTTCACCGGATTTTTGCAGTTCTTTTAAACTTTCAAAACCTGCTGTTAGTAGCTGAATTATGATTGATGCTGTGATGTAGGGACCTATTCCCAAAGCAAATATAGTGAAGTTACTAAAGGCTCCTCCTGAGAACATATTGTATAGTCCTAATAGGGAGTTCTTTTCAACCATATTCTTAATTATTGATGTATTTATACCTGGTACTGGTATTGTTGTACCCATCCTAAATACAATTATCATAAAGAATGTAAAAAGTAATTTCTTTCTGATATCTTTAATTGTCAAAGCCTGTTTAATTTTACTAATCAAATCTAATCACCCCGCTTATTTAAAAGTGACTAAACTTCTTCAACCTTACCGCCAGCTTTTTCAATCTTTTCTTTTGCTGATGCAGTAAACTTAACCGCCTGAACTGTAAGGGCCTTGTCTAGAGTACCATTTCCTAGTATCTTTAGTCCGTCCTTTTCTATCTTAGAAATTGTTCCAGCTTTCTTTAGCATTTCTGCATTTATTACTGTTCCTGCTTCAAATTTGTTTAGTGTTTCAACATTAACTTCAGAGTAAATCTTCTTGAAGATGTTAGTGAAACCTCTCTTAGGTAATCTTCTTGCAAGTGGCATCTGTCCACCTTCGAATCCTACTCTAACTCCTCCGCCAGATCTTGACCACTGACCCTTCTGTCCACGACCAGATGTCTTACCCTGACCTGTTGCAGTACCTCTACCTAATCTTCTCTTAGCCTTTACAGCTCCTTTGGCAGGTTTTAACTCATGTAGCTTCATTACGTTGCACCTCCTTCTCTTTATCTATATATTATTCTGCTATCTCAGTTACTTCAACAAGGTGGCTTACCTTATTGATCATTCCTCTTATCTGAGCGTTATCTTCCTTAATTACAACTGACTCTCTCTTCTTTAATCCAAGAGCTTCTACGTTTTTTCTCTGGTTAGGAGTAGTTCCTATAACGCTTCTAACTAACTTTATCTGTATTTTAGACATTTGAACCTCCTATTATTATCCTAGTAGATCTTCTACCTTCTTGCCTCTCAATCTTGCAATTGATTCAGCTGTCTTTATATCCTTTAATCCAGCCATAGTTGCATTAACCATGTTTCTTGGATTGTTTGAACCAGTTGACTTAGCTCTAACGTCGCTAACTCCTGCTAATTCTAGTACCGCTCTTACAGGACCACCTGCTAGGACTCCTGTACCTTCCTGAGCTGGCATTATAAGTATCTTACCTGCACCAAAGTGTCCTACTACCTCGTGAGGTATAGTAGTTCCAACTCTAGGTACTGCTATAAGATTTTTCTTAGCATCTTCAACTGCCTTCTTTATAGCATCTGGTACTTCCATAGCCTTGCCAGACCCTATACCAACGTGACCATTGCCGTCTCCAACAACTACTAAAGCAGCAAATCTGAAGTTTCTACCACCCTTCACAACCTTAGCAACACGTCTAATTTCTATTACTCTCTCTTCTAAATCGAATTGAGATGCATCAATAGGTTTACTATGTAGCATATTATTCCTCCTTCAATTAATTAGAACTTAAGACCAGCTTCTCTCGCACCTTCAGCTAGTTCTAAAACTCTACCGTGATATATATAACCACCTCTATCGAATACAACTTCTGTTATACCCTTTTCAGCAGCCTTCTTTGCTACTAATTCTCCAACTTTCTTAGCAGCTTCTTTATTTCCAGTGTATGAAACAGCACTCTTAACAGCTTCATCAAGTGATGATGCAGATACTAGTGTTACCCTATTTACGTCGTCTATAATCTGAGCATAAATGTTCTTAGAACTTCTAAATACACTTAGTCTTGGTCTTTCAGCTGTTCCTGTTACTTTTTTTCTAACTCTCTTATGTCTAGCAACTCTGTTTACGTTCTTATCTATCTTTTTGAACAAAGTACTCAACTCCTTTCGCTAATTATTATTTCTTACCAGTTTTACCTTCCTTACGGATGATAACTTCATCAGCATACTTGATACCCTTACCCTTGTATGGCTCTGGTTTTCTCCAAGCTCTGATAACAGAAGCGTAGTTACCTACCTGCTGCTTGTCGATACCCTTTACTATTATTTCAAACTGGCTAGGTACTTCTGTAGTGATTCCATCTGGATCGTCCATCTCTACTGGATGAGAGTATCCTAAATTCATTACCAACTTCTTACCTTGCTTTGCAGCCCTGTAACCAACACCTTTTATTTCTAGTTTCTTTTCGAATCCTTCAGATACACCTACTATCATATTGCTTATAAGTGTTCTTGTTAGACCGTGAAGACTCTTGTGTTTTTTATTTTCAGTTGGTCTTTCAACTACTAGAGTATTTTCTTCCTTTTTTATTATCATTTCATTATTGAACTTATTTGTCAATGTTCCCTTTGGACCTTTTACAGTCACTTCGTTGTTTTCACCTAAAGTTACTTCAACGCCAGAAGGGATCATGATTGGCTTAAGACCTATTCTTGACATTACTACACCTCCTTACATTATGAAATCTTACCAAACGTAGCAGATTACTTCTCCACCAACATTATTATTTCTTGCCTGCTTATCAGTTAATATACCGTGTGATGTTGATACCATTGCGATACCTAGTCCGTTTAATACTTTTGGTACATCTTCAGCAGCCGCATATGTTCTCATTCCTGGCTTAGAGATTCTCTTTAATCCTGAGATTACCCTTTCACCATTTTGTCCGTACTTTAGCTGTATTCTTATTATTCCTTGCTTTCCATCTTCTATTACATCATAGCCTCTGATGAACCCTTCTTCAAGAAGTATTCTAGCTATTTCTTTCTTTATGTTAGAAGCAGGAACATCAACAGTGTCATGCTTAACAGTGTTTGCATTTCTTATTCTTGTAAGCATATCTGCGATTGGATCTGTCATTGTCATAATTAAATCCTCCTTCCGATTATCTATATCTTACCAACTTGATTTTCTTACACCAGGTATTTCACCCTTGTATGCTAATTCTCTAAAACAGATACGGCAAACACCGAAATCTTTTAAAACCGCATGTGGTCTACCACAAATTGAGCATCTAGTGTATTCTCTTGTCTTATATTTCTGCTTTCTTTGCTGCTTTACTTTCATTGCTTTTCTAGCCACGTGAATCCCTCCTTTTTATCTACTTAGAAAATGGCATTCCTAATAACTTTATTAGTTCACGAGCCTCTTCGTCAGTCTTTGCAGTTGTAACGAAGATTATGTCCATACCTCTTACCTTATCTACCTTATCGTACTCGATTTCTGGGAAAATAAGCTGTTCCTTAATACCTAGTGCATAGTTACCTCTTCCATCAAATGAATTAGCACTAACACCTCTAAAGTCTCTTACTCTTGGTAGAGATACAGAAACTAACTTGTCCATGAAATAGTACATCTTGTCACTTCTAAGTGTAACCTTTGTTCCTATTGGCATACCTTCTCTTAATTTGAAGTTAGCTACTGACTTTCTAGCTCTTGTTGTAACTGGTTTCTGTCCAGTTATTAATTCTAATTCTTCTATAGCCTTTTCTAAAGCCTTTGAATTATCCTTTGAATCACCAACACCCATATTGATAACTATCTTATCAAGTTTTGGTATTTCCATTATATTTTTATATCCAAATTTCTCCATTAACGCTGGAGCAACTTCCTTCTTATACTTTTCTTCTAATCTTGAAGCCATTATGTTCCCTCCTTTCGGTTATATTTCTTATAATTCTTTACCGCTCTTAGCAGATACTCTGACTTTCTTTCCGTCTTTTACTTCGTATCTAACTCTTACACCCTTTCCAGTTTCTGGATCAAATGGCATTACATTTGATATATGTATTGGAGCTTCCTTAGTTGTTATTCCACCCTGTGCATTAGTAGCAGATGGCTTATTGTGCTTAGTTACTATGTTTATACCTTCTACAAGAACTCTATTCTTCTTAGCTTCAACACTTAAAACTAGGCCTTTTTTGCCCTTGTCTTTACCTGCTATAACTACAACAGTGTCGCCTTTCTTTACACGCATCATTGATCTATTGCACCTCCTCTAATTATAGTACTTCTGGAGCTAGAGATACTATCTTCATGAAGTCGTTGTCTCTTAACTCTCTCGCAACAGGTCCAAATATACGAGTACCTACTGGTGTTTTATCGTCCTTTATAATAACTGCAGCATTTTCATCAAATGAAATATAGCTACCATCGTTACGTCTCATTCCCTGCTTGCTTCTAACTACAACAGCTTTTACTACTTTACCTTTTTTTACAACTCCGCCTGGTGTTGCGCTTTTTACTGTTGCAACTATTACGTCACCTACATTGGCGTACTTTCTCTTACTTCCGCCAAGAACACGTATGCATAAAAGTTCTCTAGCACCTGAGTTATCAGCTACTTTTAAACGTGTTTCCTGCTGTATCATCGCAATTCCTCCTTCTATGTAAACTATTTTACCTTTTCTACTATCTCAACTACTCTGAATCTCTTGTCTTTAGATAAAGGTCTAGTTTCCATTATTCTAACTCTATCTCCAATGTTACACATATTCATTTCATCATGAGCCTTGTATTTTTTAGTTCTTTTAACACGCTTGTTATAAAGTGGATGTTTTACGAAATCTTCGCAAGCAACTACAACAGTCTTTTCCATCTTATCACTAACAACACGGCCAATTCTAACTTTTCTTCTGTTTCTTTCCATGTCTATCAAAAGCCTCCTTCTTCCAATATTAAGCTCTAGCTTCGTTTAACTTTCTTTCTGCAAGAACAGTCTTAACTTTTGCTATGTCCCTCTTTACAGTCTTTATCCTAGCTGTATTCTGTAACTGACCAGTAGCTAATTGGAATCTTAAGCTAAATAATTCACTTTTGAATTCATCTAACTTTGCTAATAGTTCTTCAGTTGATAGATTTCTTAATTCTTTAGCTTTCATCCTATTCACCTACCTTTTCTAAATCTTCTTTCTTTACAAACTTACACTTGATTGGCAACTTGTGAGCTGCTAGTCTCATTGCCTCTCTAGCCTTTTCTTCTGAAACACCAGCTAGTTCAAACATAACCCTACCTGGCTTAACTATTGCTACCCAATATTCTGGAGAACCCTTACCAGCACCCATACGAGTTTCTGCAGGCTTTCTTGTTATTGGCTTGTGTGGGAAGATTTTAATCCAAACCTGACCACCTCTTTTAATATATCTTGTCATAGCTATTCTGGCTGCTTCTATCTGGTTAGATGTGATCCATGATGGCTCTAGGGCAACTAGACCAAACTCACCATAAGTAACCTTGTTACCCTTATGTGCCTTACCAGCCAAGCTTCCTCTATGTACTCTACGACGCTTTACTCTCTTTGGCATTAACATGAGTTGTTTCCTCCTTCCGAACTAATTAGTCCTGCTTTGCTTCTTTTTTAGAAGCTCTAGGACCTCTATTATTGCTTCTCTTATCGTTATTTCTACCTCTTCTATCGTTAGCCTTACCGCTTTTCTTGTTATCCTTACCGTTTCTTCTGTCAGCCTTCTTTTCTTCTCTTTCAACAGAAACGTTTCTACCTGGTAAGATTTCTCCGTTACAGATCCAAACCTTGATACCGATCTTTCCGTAAGTTGTATCAGCTTCAGCAAAACCATAATCTATGTTAGATCTTAGTGTCTGTAGTGGCACATTTCCTTCACTGTATCCTTCAGTTCTTGCCATTTCAGCTCCACCTAGTCTACCAGAAGCACTAACCTTGATTCCCTTTGCTCCTGATTTCATAGTTCTCTGTACAGACTGCTTCATTGCCCTTCTAAACGCAATTCTTCTTTCGATAGCCTGTGCTATATTTTCAGCAACTAACTGGGCATCCCTATCTACGTTTCTAACTTCTATTATGTTAAGTATAACTGTCTTGCCAGTCATATTTTCTAATTTTTTCTTTAGAGCTTCTATTCCAGCTCCTCCCTTACCTATTACAACACCTGGCTTTGCAACATGTAAGTCCATCTTAATTTTATTAGCAGATCTTTCTATTTCTATCTTAGCTAAACCAGCTGGGTATAACTCTTTCTTCAAGTTAGTTCTTAGTACATGGTCTTCCTTTAAGAACTCACCAAATTCTTTTCTATCATTAGCGAACCATCTTGAGTCCCAATCTTTAATTACACCAACTCTTAAGCCGTGTGGATTTACCTTCTGACCCATTTGTGTCCCTCCTTCTTATTAATTTTCTCTTTCCTTAACAACTACCTCTATATGAGATGTTCTCTTTCTTATTGCAGTTGCTCTACCCTGTGCTCTAGGCATAAACCTCTTCATTGTAGGTCCCTGGTTTGCAACAATTGATGCTATATATAACTTATCTTTATCCATTTCGTGGTTGTTTTCAGCGTTTGCAGCAGCAGACTTTACTACCTTTGCTACTACCTCTGCAGCATATCTTGGTGTAAACTTTAATATTGCTAATGCTTCGTTTACGTCTTTTCCTCTAACTAAGTCGCATATCTGACCAGCTTTTCTTGCTGATACACGTACAGTTTTAGCTATAGCTCTTGCTTCCATTAATGATCCTCCTTTCACCTTCAATTAGTTATTTTCTCTTTGAAGATTTTTCATCGTCCTTATGACCTCTAAAAGTTCTTGTAGGAACGAATTCTCCTAATTTATGTCCAACCATATCTTCTGTGATATATACTGGTATGTGTCTTCTTCCATCATGAACTGCTATTGTGTGTTCAACGAACTGTGGGAATATTGTAGAAGTTCTTGACCAAGTCTTTATTACTTCCTTATTTCCGCTAGCATTCATAGCTTCAACCTTTTTTAATAATCCTGCATGGACAAAAGGTCCTTTTTTTGTTGATCTTGACATTAATAATCCTCCTTCCTGAGTAAATTAAATATATTACTTAGTTCTTCTAGATACTATTAGCTTGTTAGAAGCCTTATTTTTCTTTCTAGTCTTGTATCCTAGAGCTGGTTTACCCCATGGAGTTACTGGTGATGGTCTACCGATTGGAGCTCTACCTTCACCACCACCGTGTGGATGGTCATTAGGGTTCATTACAGAACCTCTAACTGTAGGTCTGATTCCCATGTGTCTCTTTCTACCAGCCTTACCGATTACAACATTACCGTATTCTATGTTACCAACCTGGCCAACAGTAGCTCTACAGTTGTTGTTTACATATCTCATTTCACCAGATGGTAGTCTTAGAAGTGCCTTAGTTCCTTCTTTTGCCATCAGCTGAGCAGAAGCACCAGCAGTTCTAACTAACTGACCACCCTTGCCAGCCTTTAATTCTATGTTGTGTACTAATGTACCTACAGGCATATCCTTTAATTCAAGGCAGTTACCTGGCTTAATATCTGCACCCAAACCTGAAAGAACTGTGTCACCTACATGTAGACCAACTGGAGCAAGTATGTATCTCTTTTCTCCGTCAGCATAGTGTAAAAGTGCTATATTAGCAGTTCTGTTTGGATCGTATTCTATTGTAGCAACCTTAGCAGGTATACCGTCTTTATTTCTTTTGAAATCTATTAGTCTATATTTTCTCTTGTTTCCGCCACCCTTATGACGTACAGTTATCTTACCGTGAACATTTCTACCAGCATTCTTCTTAAGGTTTACAAGAAGTGACTTTTCTGGCTGGTTGCATGTTATTTCATCAGACTTTAAAACTGTCATCTGTCTTAAGGCAGGAGATGTTGGTTTAAACTTTTTAATAGCCATTATTTATATCCTCCTTATTTGAATTACATTCCTGTGAAGAATTCTATATCCTTACTGTCTACAGCAAGCTTTACTACAGCTTTCTTGTAGCTAGCAGTCTTTCCTACTGATCTTCCCATTCTCTTTATCTTACCATCGTAGTTTAGAGTGTTCACTCTCTCAACCTTTACTTCAAAGATTTTTTCTACGGCCTTCTTTATTTCAGTCTTGTTGGCGCTCTTTGCAACAACAAAAGTGTAAGTTTTGTTTCCCATTTCAGCCATTGACTGTTCAGTTACAACTGGCTTTATGATTATATCATGTGGATTTGTCATTACGCGTACACCTCCTCCACTTTCTTAACTGCGTCTGTAGTTATTATGAATGAATCACAGTTTAGTATGTCGTAAACATTTAGTGTGCTTACATGACAAACATTAGCACCTTCTATGTTTCTAACTGATTTTACGATGTTAGTATCATTTTCAGCAGTTACAACTAATACCTTTTTACCTGCATTTACATTCTTAAATGTATTTACTATTTCCTTTGTCTTAGGTGCTTCTAAACTTAGAGCATCTAATACGATTATTTCATTATCCTGTACCTTAGATGTTAAGGCTGACTTCATTGCAAGTCTTCTTACCTTCTTTGGTAGTGAGTAAGAGTAATCTCTTGGCTTTGGTGCGAATGCAACTCCACCGCCTACCCACTGAACTGATCTGATAGAACCCTGTCTAGCTCTACCTGTACCCTTTTGTCTCCATGGCTTTCTACCACCACCTCTAACTTCTGCTCTTGTCTTAGCAGACTGAGTACCCTGTCTTCTGTTAGCTAACTGGCACTTAACTGCTTCATAAAGCACGTGTGCGTTAACTTCTATATTAAATATTGAATCGTTTAATTCGATTTCACCAACATTCTGGCCTGATACGTTTAATACATTAATCTTTGGCATTGTTAATCCTCCTTTCCTACGTGATTAGTTAGAACCTTTAATAGCTGATTTAACAGTTACTACTGATCCCTTAGCACCAGGAATAGCGCCCTTTATTAATAAAAGATTCTTTTCAGCATCTACTTTTACAACTTCAAGGTTCTGTACAGTAACCTTTACACTACCCATGTGTCCTGCTAGTTTCTTGTTCTTAAATACTCTACCTGGATAAGAACAAGCACCCATTGAACCTGGTCTTCTGTGATATCTTGAACCGTGTGATTCAGGACCTCTACTCTGTCCATGTCTCTTTATTGGACCCTGGAATCCCTTACCTTTTGATATACCAGTTACATCTATCTTTTCACCTTCAGCAAATAGGTCAGCCTTTATTTCCTGTCCTACTTCATAACCGTCTAGTGAATCAACTCTGAATTCCTTCAAGTGTCTCTTTAGTACACCAGCCTTAGCTAGGTGACCCTTTTGTGGCTTGTTTAATGCTTTTTCTTTAGCATCAACAAAACCTACCTGGATAGCTTGATATCCGTCATTTTCTACAGTCTTAATCTGTGTGATTGATATTGGACCAGCTTCTACTACTGTTACCGGTACTACTTCACCGTTTTCAGTAAAGACCTGAGTCATTCCTATCTTCTTTCCTAAAATACCTTTCATGTTTACCTCCTAGTTCTTACAGCGGATTACCCAAGTTTGGATAATCATTCTAAGATATTTCTATCTTAGGTGGCTTATAACTTGATTTCTATATCTACACCAGCTGGCAAGTCAAGCTTCATTAATGAGTCAACTGTCTTTGGTGTTGGATTAGCTATATCGATTAGTCTCTTATGAGTTCTGATTTCGAACTGTTCTCTAGAGTCTTTGTACTTATGTACAGCTCTTAGTATTGTCACAACCTTCTTCTCTGTTGGAAGTGGTATCGGACCTGCTACTATAGATCCTGCTTTTTTAGCAGTATCAACTATCTTTACAGCTGAATAATCTAACAACTTATGATCATATGATTTTAATCTTATTCTTATCTTTTCATTCTTAGCCATTTTAGTCCCTCCTTCTGATTTTATTTATCTGGCCAGATAAATCAAAACACCGATAAACTGTTCCGGGTGTGTCGTAAACACTTAACCGTTTTTTGTTTTATCCACCCAAAACTTGCCCACTTGCATGAGCGTACTAGATTATTTTAACAAAAAAAGCCTGCATATGCAAGCTTTTTTGAAAAAATTTTTTATTTATTTTATTGAAATTTTAAGGGTTTAGGGCGCTACTCTTCACACCCCTTTTGGCTACTTTACTTTTTTACCCTGTAGATTTATTTTCAAACAAGATTTTTATATAAACTTATCCGTTTTAAAATGAGTTTTTATAACTATATAAGTTGTCTACTGGTCTATTTTCTATATGTACTTTATTTCATTTTTATATTATCTTTCTTCCACATATTATGTAGGTTTACTTTTTGTATGTTCTTTCTTTAATATCTTATATTGGTCTTGTTGCTTCTTTTAGCCACTTTCTTTCGTCCATATCTAAGTAAGGTCCTATTATATCGTATACTCTCTTGTGGTATTCATTCAGGTAGGTCTTATCTTCTTCTGTCAATATATCAATCAATACAGGTTCTAGGTCAATAGGGCAGTATGTAAGTGGTTCAAAATACATAAATTGTCCGTACTCATTATTTATACCCTTTCTAACCAAGAGTTCATTTTCTATCCTTATACCATGGGACCCTCTTATATATAGGCCTGGTTCATCGGTTATTACCATACCTTCTTCTAACCTAGTGGCTGCTTTATCATTGGCTTGCCACCTAAAATTTATAGGAGGTTCATGTATATTGGCTAAGTAGCCTACACCATGACCTGTCCCATGGTTGTAATTAAGGTATGAGTCCCACAATGGCTGCCTTGCCAAAATATCTAGATTAGCTCCTGAACATCCATATAAAAACTTGGCCCTAGCCAATCTAAGATGCCCTTGCAAAACTCTTGTATAATCTTCCATCATAGTCTTGCTAACCTGACCTAGCGCCATTGTTCTACTTATATCGGTAGACCCTTGCATATAATTACCACCTGTGTCATTCAAGAGGAAGTTTCCTGTATCTAATTTCTTGTTAGATGCATCATCAGCCTCATAGTGAACAATTGCTCCATGATCTGCAAATGCTGATATGGGGGCAAAACTAGGGCAAATGAAGCCTTCTTGGTCTCTTCTTAAGCTTTCTAACTTGTCAGAAACAGATATTTCCGATTGATTTCCTATTCGACCTGCCTCTACTTCTTTTTTTAACCAATATAGGTACTTTGTGTGAGCTATTCCATCTTTGATATGAGCCTCTTTTATATTGCTAATCTCTATTTCATTTTTGATAGTCTTCATCATAATAGTTGGGTTTTGAGCCTCTATTATTAGGTCCTTGTCCTCTATATTTCCGTAAATAGCGTAGTTTACCCAGTTTGGATCAAGTAGAATTTTCTTATTTATGGTTCTTATATCATCATAAATTTCCTCATAGGGTCTTATCACTACACCATCCCCAATTAGACCCTCCATTATTTCTGGACCTATTTTTTCTCTGTCTATATATAGGACTGCCTTTTCCATATCCACCATTAGGTAGGACATGGCTAGTGGGAAGTAGTCAACATCCCTCCCCCTTATATTTAGCAACCATCCTATATCATCCAAACTTGTGATTACATGGCATTTTGCCCCCAAATTTTTCATAGCCAACCTTAATCTTGCTAATTTACTATTTCTGGATTCACCACAATAATTTATTTTTAATTCAAATATAGGTTCTCTTGACATTGGCGGCCTATCTAGCCATATTTTGTCTATTAGGTCTAGGTCATATATTAAACTCGCTTTTTTCTTAGCTACTATTTTCTCCAGACTTATACCCTGACCATATGAAAGGCATCTACCATCAAAGGCTAATACACCTCCATTAGGCAAGTTGTCTTCTATAAAGTTTTCAAGACTTATCACTCCTTCCTGCCCCATTTTATACAGGTCTACATAGGTATTTTTTAGTTGTTCTTCTGCCTGCAAAAAATATCTGCCATCAGTCCACAAGCCAGCAAAGTCCTTAGATATAAGGGCTGTGCCAGCAGATCCTGTAAAACCAGTAATGTAGGCTCGTTGCATAAAATACCTTCCAACATTTTCGCTATTGTGGTAGTCGGCAGTAGGCACAAGGTACATATCTATATTTCTTTCCTTCATCAATACCCTCAAGACCTCGAGTCTTTGATTTATCTCCATAGCTTCTATAGCACCTCCTTGCTAGTAAAATCTAAATTCTCTCCTTTAAATTATACCATATTTGACCTTAGTATATTAGTATCTTTCACCTACTAATCAAATCATACTAGACTTATTTTTTACAAAAAATCAGCGTTTGGAGAGGATTTTCTCTCGTCAACGCTAAATATTATACAAACCATATGGAAGTTTCCCTACAAAAGTTTGTGCATATAATGACATTGCTTCACCCTTATTTTCTACCCAAACACCATTTCCTTTAAAGAAACCTCCCTTTGATTGTTTGTTGATTTGCCATCTACATTCTAACATAAAAGTATAGCTATTAATTTTTTATTTAATTGTTCAACTTGACTATACAATCGACCAAGATATTTTAGGTGAAAAATATACAATTTTAATTGATACATACGTTGTTTAAATATATTAATTAAAATTTAATAAAATATTATATTATTCTCTATTGTAATTTTTAAAATAAAATGGTAGAATATAGGCGTATAAAATATTTATCGTAAATTTCAATAATAAGTTGAACATTGATAACTAAAAATCCATATCACGAAGCTGTCTGTCGATATATAAGGTCAAGCTCATCTTCGAAGACTTCATCCGGTGTACGATAACATGGCAAGCTGTTACACCATACTTCTATATCAGCAATATAGTCCACATCAAAATCACTAATACGCTCACCTTTCGGTATAAATCTTCGTATAATACCATTATGACGTTCATTACTTCCTTTTTCTCATGATGTATATGGATGTGTATAGAAAACAAGCGTCTCGGCTAATTTCTCAAGTTCAGATAACCTTGAAAACTCAGAACCATTGTCTGTCGTGATTGTCTTGAACACTTGACTGAAATGCTCGCTATATGTTTTTTGAAGAGACTCAAAGGCTTCCATCACAGAGTCTGCATGACGATTCTTGATTGGTAACATCCAGTATTCGCGGCTTTTACGTTCAACAAGAGTGAGAAGTACTTGGTCATTTCCGGATTTTTGTCCAACCACTAAATCTTCTACATAGGCAAGGAAAGCTGCCTTTTATAGGTTATCAAGGTGTCTGCCACAGGCAAGACGATTCTGCTGGTATGTAGATTGTCCTTACCTTTGCCTTGTAACGCTTAACATTGCCTCTATACAAGGAGACAGTACCTCTGCGTATCTCATTGCGGACAGTGTTTGGAGCACAGCCGATTTCTTTAGCAATTTTGTTGGCTGACCATCCATCTTTCAAGCGAATCTGAATCAAAACTCGTTCATCATAAGAAAGATGTTTCTCTTTTTCGTGTTTAGTTGTGGTAAAATATACATGATCCATAGTGATAACTCCTTTGGTTTATTGTTGATTTGTCACCTACATTTTACCTCAGAAGTATCGCTATGGATTTTTTATTTAATTGTTCAACTTGGTTATACAATTAACAATAAAAATATTTATGCATTTTATTAAAAAACAGGTTATTCATTTATTACTTTATATGTGAATTTGACTGAAAATTCAGAAACACAATATGATCTTTATAAACAGTTAAGATAACCTGAGTAGAAAAAATTAATATTATTTGTAGGAGGAGTTTATTATGATTAAAAAAAGATGTATCATTTGTTTATTAGTAGTAATTTCTGTATTTTTTATTTTTGCACAAAACAAGTCATATGCAGTTGAAAAAAAATATTCGGATACAGAAATGTTTTATCAAAAAAATGATGACCCATTTATAGATAAAACATCTATAAAAAATACAATCGATTCTTATTTTAAGTCGAGATTTGAGTATCAAAATGGACTGTCTACAAAAAATTACACTTTAGATTTATTAGAAAAGAATTCTTCATTCTATAAAAATATTGAAATGGAAGACGACTACAACCGAAAAATTAACTTATTAAGTGAAGAAAAAATTCGAAAAATTATTTATAATAATATCATAAGTAAAATAAATAAAAAAAATGGAGAATGGATAGCTTTTGTAGAGTTTAAGGTTAATTTTAATTATGATAATAGTGAAAATTTGGATAGTATTATTGAGGAAAAACACATTTTACATTTGAAAAAAATCAATGGAGGATACTATATATCAGCAGACATATTTGATGAAGAAAGAGATTTAAAGCAAGTGAATGATGAGTATGAAAAAAGTAAAGTTTTGTATGAAAAAAATGTCAGTGAGAATAATGAAGTAAAAAAAATAGCAATAGAAAATTTTATAAACAGTGAGAGAGACAAAAAATATGAAAACTATAATATGATTCAAACAAGAAGTTATAATACATACAATAGGAATGGTGCTGGGAATTGGGCACTAGATAATTGTCATAAAATTCCTTGGGACTATGATGCAGATTGTACTAATTTTGTATCTAAGGCTATGTGTTATGGTGGACATATGAAGACAGATGATGTTTGGTATTATCATTCTGATGCATGGATACGTGTTATTGAATTAAGAGATTGGTTAATAAATAATAACTATGCTGAAGAAATGGACAATTATAAGTATGCAATGGTAGGTGATATAATACAATATTTAAATAAATCAGATGTATGGAGGCACTCTGTAATTGTAACTACTAGAACAAATTCATATCCATATGTTAAAGTCACAGCTCATTCTAGAAATAGAAGAAATGTAAACGTTAGCGGAATTTATTACCCAAAGGGGGAATTTAAATCCTATAGAGTTTTGCATATAACAAGATAGGGGGAGTAATTGTGAAGAAAAAAATTTTTATTATACTTCTCATTTGTATTTGTGCTATGTGTATTTTTGCTAAACTTAAAGAAAATTCTGAGGAAAATGAAACTTATACAAATAAAGCTTTTAGTCTAGCTGAAAGCACAGTTAGAGATTATATACTTGCTATGGATAAAAGAGATTTTAATAAGTTAGATAAATTGTTAATTAATTCTGACGAAGTTATATCGACTATAAAAAGTTCTCGGAAAAATAGTATTGAAAATATAGTTAGTATAGATTATGTTAGAGCAGAGCCCAGCAATTTAAAATATAAACCACAAGTCTACCATATAAATGGCAAAGAGAAAGAGTTTAAAAAAGGAATATTGCTAGATGTTACTTATGATGTCAAATACAAAAATGATAATCAACCTGAAAGCAATGGTTTAAATTCAATGATATATGAATTAGTTTGGGATGATGGGAGATACCTAATAAGTGGTATAGGTACAGGCCCATAAAATGATTATATAATTGGTTGTATAATATTTAGTTGTATAAAATTTAGCGTTGGTGAGAGAAAAAATTCTCTCCCAACGCTAATTTTTTACAACCGTAATTCAATAGATTTTATTGATTTAAATTATTACCAACTTTATCTGACATAGGGTCGAATTATTCAACTATTCTAATCTTTTAATTATTTTGTACCCTAGTCAATTGGATCTAATTGTATTAGTAACTGCTTGTCTACTACCATGTCATTTACGGCAACCTTTATGTCGTTAATAACACCAGCAGACTTAGCAACTATGTTAGTTTCCATCTTCATGGCTTCAATTACTATTAGAGGCTGGTTGACTTCTACTTCGTCACCCTTCTTAACTAACAACTTAACCACCTTACCTGGTATAGATGCACCAATCTGGTAAGGATCATTCATATCAGCCTTTTCAACGCTTTTGATTAGGCCTGTATAGTTGTTATCCTTAATATCCACATCTCTCAACATACCATTTAATTCAAATGTTAGAGTTCTCATACCATCATCTTTAGGCTCTCCGATATCTACTAACTTTATAGTTAGGTTCTTGCCTTCTTCTATCTCTACTTCACATTCTTGTCCTATGTTCAAACCGTAGAAGAATACATCTGATTCTAATTCACTAACATCATTAAAATCTTTTACGTGGTTGATATAATCATCAAACACCTTTGGATATAAGGCATAGCTTAAGACTTGCCTTTGTGTTGGACTAGCTATAGACAGGTCATCTACTAGATGCCTTCTTATAGCATCAAAATCTTCAGGAGCTAATAATGAACCCGGTCTAGCAGTTATGGCTGGTTCTCCCTTTAAAACAACTTCTTGTAGACCCTTAGGCACTCCTCCTGCTGGCTGACCAATCATTCCCTTGCAATAATCAACTAGGGAGTCTGGGAATGATAGGTTTTTACCTTCTTCTAGTATATTTTCCTCTGTTAGGTTGTTTTTTGTCATAAATATAGCTAAATCACCTACAACCTTTGATGACGGAGTAACCTTTATTATGTCTCCAACAACCCTGTTAGCCACCTTATAATTTTCTTTAACTTCTTCGAACCTATTTACTAGGCCTAGAGCATCTGCCTGTGGTTTTAAATTTGTATACTGGCCACCAGGTATTTCAAAATCATAAATTTCAGCATTTGAATTTGTTAGGTCACTTTCAAACTTGTAGTATACCTTTCTCAAATCTCTGTAGTACTTTCCAAGTTCATTATAACCGAACATATCTATATGAGGGTCTCTTTCTGTAAACTTCAAACCTTCTATTATTGCATTTAACGATGGCTGAGAAGTTATACCTGCCATAGATTCTAAGGCTGCATCAACTATATCAACTCCAGCTTGTGAAGCCATTAGTAGGGTAGCAACACCATTTCCACTAGTATCATGAGTATGTAGGTGGATAGGAGCTTTTACATTTTCCTTTAGGGCCTTTATAAGTTCATATGCAGCATACGGCTTTAGTAGTCCTGCCATATCCTTTATACCTATTATATCCGAACCTGCTGCTTCTAGTTCTCTAGCCATATTGATATAGTAGTCAATAGTATATTTAGTCTTGTCAGGGTCTAATACATCCCCTGTGTAACACATTGCTGCTTCGACTATTTTTCCTGTTTCTTGAGCTATAGACATTGACTGCTTCATATTTTCTGTCCAGTTTAATGAGTCGAATATCCTAAAGACATCTATTCCGGACTTTGCACTCTCTCTTATAAATTCTGCTATTACATTATCTGGATAGTTCTTATAGCCAACACCATTTGATGCTCTTAATAACATCTGGAAGTTTATGCTTGGTATTGCCTCTCTCAACCTGTGCAATCTAGTCCATGGAGATTCTTTAAGGAACCTATAGGCAACGTCAAATGTTGCTCCACCCCACATTTCAAGAGAAAACATATCCTTTTGATAGTGTTGGGTTGCCTTAGCTGCATTCATTAGGTCAAAAGTTCTAAACCTAGTTGCTATAAGTGATTGATGGGCATCCCTCATTGTGGTATCAGTAAATAAAAGTTTCTTTTCATTTTTTATATCTTCTATGTAGGCTTTTTTACCCATTCTTAATAGCTTGTCTCTACTACCCTCGATCTTAGCAACTTCCCTGATTCTTGGCTCGTATAGGCTATCAAATATCCTTCTTTCTCCACACTTGTTATCATTTACTACTACATTACCTATAAATTTAAGTAATTTAGTACCCCTGTCCTTGCTTTCTTTAATATCGAATAACTCTGGATTTTCATCTATAAATTTTGTAGAGCATTCACCTGCTATAAACCTTGGGTCTAGTAGTACATTTACTAGGAATCCCACGTTAGTCTTTACGCCCCTGACCCTCATTTCCTTGATGGATCTAACCATCTTGTTGATAGCCCCCCTAAAGGTTCTATCATAGGAAATTGTCTTTACTAATAGGGAATCGTAGTATGGACTAATTACAGCTCCTGTAAAGCCATTACCACCATCTAACCTTATACCCGAACCTGATCCTGACCTATAAACCTGAATTTTTCCAGTATCTGGCATAAATCCCTTCTTCGGATCTTCTGTAGTTATTCTACACTGGATAGAGTATCCCCTAAGACATATGTCATCTTGTGATTGGATATTTATCTCTGGATCAGATAACTTATAGCCCTGGGCAATTAGTATCTGGCTTTGAACAATATCTATTCCAGTTACTTCTTCCGTTACAGTGTGTTCAACCTGGACCCTTGTATTCATTTCTATAAAATAATAATTTCCATTTTTATCTACCAAAAACTCAAGTGTACCTGCATTCGAATAAGCAACATGTTTAGCTATTCTAACTGCATCTTGGCATATCCTATCTCTTACCGTTTCATCTAGAGAAAAGGCTGGTGCAAACTCTATAATTTTTTGGTGCCTTCTCTGAACTGAACAGTCTCTTTCGTAAAGGTGAACAATATTACCATACTTATCTCCTAAGACCTGTACTTCTATATGCTTAGGGTCTTCTATATATTTTTCTATAAATATAAGGTCTTCACCAAAGGCCTTTCTAGACTCACTCCTTGCATTTTCAAATTCTATTTCAAGGTCTTCTTCGCGACGTACTATTCTCATTCCCCTTCCGCCACCACCGTTGGACGCCTTAACCATTACTGGATAGCCTATTTCTGACGCCACAGTCTTAGCTTCTTTAACAGTCTTCAAAGCCTTTTCTACACCTGGTATTGTAGGTACATTCGCCTGGTGAGCTACTATTTTGGAGTTTATCTTATCTCCTAATTTTTCCATAATAGATGAATCAGGACCTATAAAGGTGATTCCATTTTCTTCACACTTTCTTGCAAATTCGGCATTTTCAGATAAAAATCCATATCCAGGATGGATTGCATCAACCCTCTTTTTCTTTGCAAGAGCTATTATACCATCTATATCTAAATAAGCATCAACTGGTCCCTTACCTTCTCCAATAAGGTAGGATTCATCTGCCTTTGTTCTAAATAAGGCATACTTATCTTCTTCACTATATATACCAACGCTTCTAATTTGTAACTCAGCACAGGCCCTAAAAATTCTAATTGCAATTTCGCCCCTGTTAGCTACTAAAATTTTGTTAAATTTTTTAAGCATATGTCAACCTCCACTTTATTTTTAAATTCAATACCTCTATTATATACTAGTTTAGGTTTATTTTAAATACCTCAAGCCCAAGTTTTTATAAAATAATGATTTATGGACCAATTCTTAATTAATAAAAGACAATAATATCTAGCCCCCATAAATAAATAAGCTTTTAGCTGACTTTATAGTTTATATTATGTTTTACAAGCTTGTAAATTCAATATTATGTATAAAGATTTGCAATATTTCTATACATAACTTTCAATTTTATCTTTTTTAACTAGTACTTTTCCTTTATTCATATGAAAACCCTATTTCTATATACAATTTTTTTAACTGCCACTTTTCTTTTATTAATATGAACACTGTATTTCTATACCTAATTTTTTAACTGCATCTTTTCTTTTATTAATATGAACACTGTATTTCTATACCCAAGTTTTTAACTACCATTTTTCCTTTATTAATATTTAATTGCTCTTTTTTCTCTTATAGGGCCTATATTAAAACCATAAACTATATAGCTAATAGACATAAAAAAAGACTCTAGTTTTTACTAGAGTCTTGTCACATGGCTACGTCCTATTCTCCCAGGCAGCTTCCCACCAAGTACCTTCAGCGCTA
>CAUQSL010000020.1:0-29950 GCA_963520775.1 uncultured Peptostreptococcus sp. | reverse complement strand
TATAGATAGGTATATAAGTATAGATAGATATATATAAGTATAGATAGATAGATATATACATACATATATTAATTAATGTAAATATAAGTTAAAGGCATAGACAAATATGTTGGTGTAGTTATGGATATTTTGATGGAAAAAATAAATAAGTCCTATGGAGATAAGGAAGTACTCAGGGACTTTACGGGCAGATTTGAAAATGGTACGACTACCTTTATAACAGGCGAGTCGGGAATAGGAAAGACATCAATAATAAGAATGTTGATGGGCTTAGAATCCTATCAATCTGGAAGGATTGACGGTATGCAAGACAAGCAAGTATCAGTTGTATTTCAAGAGGACTGTCTTTGCAATAAACTTAGTGTATATAAAAATTTGGAAATGGTCTTAGGGCCTAAAATTAGGGAAAATATAGATTTAGGCAAACTTTTAGAAGCATTCGGGTTAAAATCTTATGAATTCAATAAAGTATCTGAGTTAAGTGGTGGTATGAAAAGGCGATTGGCTATACTTAGAGCGATATTATATCCACATAATTTAATGATATTAGATGAACCTTTTAAGGGATTAGATGATAATAATAAAAAACTGGTAATGGAGCTAGTAGCTGAAAATTTAAAATTTAAGACTGGAATTATAGTTACACATGATAAGACAGAAATAGATTTTTTTAAGTCTATAAAAAATCTTGAAATTAGGGAAATTAATATAAAAAAATAGAAATAACTTAAAATTTTTATAAACAGTGGTAGAAGCATATAATTTATTGTATAATATGAGTGGGAATACTTTGTATATTAAATAAAATTTTAAATATGGTAATATTGAAGGAGGAAATTATTTCATGAATACAGTAAGTGTAGAAATTTTAAAAGATTTGTACTATATGGGTGTTAACGATAGAGATACAAATCTTTTTGAAAATATGTGGCCATTGCCAGAGGGAGTAGCATATAACTCATACCTTATAGTTGATGAAAAAACTGCCCTACTTGATACTGTTAAGATCACAAAGGTTAATGGCTTTATTGAAAACCTAAAAAAGAACTTAAATGGTAGGGATCTAGATTACTTAATTATTCATCATATGGAGCCTGACCACTCAGGTTGCTATTTGTCAGTACTAGATATATATCCAAACCTTACTTTTGTTGGTAATAAGAAGGCTAGGGCTATGTTCAAGGACTATTTAGATATGGAACCTGAAAACTTTATAGAAGTAAAAGATGGTGAAAGTTTATCATTAGGTAAGAGATCACTTACTTTTGTCAATACACCAATGGTTCACTGGCCAGAGTCTATGGTTAGCTATGAAACAACAGACAAAATATTATTCTCGCAAGACATATTTGGTGGTTTTGGTGCTTTAAATGGAACAATATTCGATGATGAAATGAATTTTGATTTCTTTAGAGATGAAATGAGAAGATACTATTCTAATATAGTAGGTAAGTATTCAAAGCAGGCTGCAAAGGCCCTTGAAAAAGTAAAGGCCCTTGATATAAATGTTATATGTCCTGTTCATGGTATTGTTTGGAGAACACACCCTAATATGATTATCGACGAATATATAAAATTAGCTAATCAGGTTAATGAAGAGGGTGTAGTTATAGCCTATGGATCTATGTATGGAAATACAGAGAAGATGGCAGATACTTTAGCTAGGTACCTAGCTGAAGAGGGGATAAAGAATGTAAAGGTATTTGATGTATCAAAAACTCACGTATCATATATTTTAAGTGAGATATGGAAGTATAAAGGTTTCATTTTAGGAAGCTGTACATATAATAATTCTGTCTATCCTAATGTAAATCAGTTATTATATACACTAAGGATGAATAAGTTATCAAACCATGTTTTAGGTATATTTGGATCATATGGATGGAGCGGAGGCGCCGTAAAAGAGTTGTCAGAATTCGCTTCTGATGGTGGTAATTTTGAAGTTCTTCCAACAGTCGTTGAAGCTAAGGGTACATTGAAAGAGGAAGATGATGAAGGACTTAGGTCTATGGCTAGAGAAATGGCGCAAGCTCTAAAAGATAATTAATAAAAATATTAAGTCATCTAGCTGGATAAATTTAGTGTCCAGCTAGATTTATGTAAATATAATAATTGAAATAAGAGGTAGGTATATGAGAGGTTTTGAACTAGTTTCAGATAAGCACAGAAAGTATCCGGATTGTAAAATTAATATCCCTCAAAGGGGAACATTGAGGTCAGCTGGCTATGATATATGTACACCAGTGGATATTCTTATACCAGCAAGAGGACAGTCTGGCGTGATTTTTACAGATATAAAGGCTTATATGGGACCAGATGAGGTTTTGACAACTCACGTAAGGAGTTCTATAGGCATGAAGAGGGGTCTTGTACTGGCTAATGTTACGGGAATTATAGATTCAGATTATTATTCTAACCCAGATAATGATGGAAATATAGGTTTTATGCTTAGAAATCTGACTGATGAAGATGTTATTATAAAGGCTGGAGAGAGGGTAATACAAGGAATATTTATAAAATACCTAGTAAGTGATGATGATCAACCAAAGTCAGAAGAGAGGTTAGGTGGGGTAGGATCGACTGGAAAAAAATAGGTTAAAAAGCTTTAAAGTGACATCTATAAATGCTATAATAAGCTTGTGTGCTTATGAGCGTAACAAAAGTCTAAAAACCAAAGGAGGGCCTGGTTCGAAATTCGGTCCAAGTAAAAAAGCCACTGTATTCATTTGATATGAAAAATGAATGCAGTGGCCTTTTTCGTATGTGATTTGGGGACTCGGAAGATTTTTCACTCTTTTCTATTCACATTTTAAGTTATGTATAGTATTATATATATGTTGGTGTATATACATATAGATATCTACAAACCAAACAAGTCTTATATGTTGAGGAGGATATATGGAAAGGGAAATTGAAATTTTAAAAGAGAAAATTTTACGCTTGAAAGAGGAGAAGGACGTCTTGATCCTAGCTCATTTTTATGCTAATAGTGAGGTTCAGGACATAGCTGACAAGGTTGGAGATTCCTTCAAGCTAGCTAAGGATGCCCAGAATGCAAAAAATAAGATTATTTGCTTTTGTGGTGTCAATTTTATGGGTGAGAGTGCTAAGCTCTTGAATCCCGATAAGAAAATATTGATTCCAGACATAGGGGCAGGCTGTCCTATGGCAGACATGGTAAACCTAGATGATTTAGACGGTATCAAGGAAAGGTATGATGATGTAGCTATAGTCTCTTACATAAATACAAAAGCAGATGTAAAGTCTAGGAGTGATGTCTGTGTTACTTCTTCAAATGCTATGAAGATAGTATCGGCCCTACCGAACAAGAATATATATTTCTTGCCAGATAAAAATTTGGGATCCTATATAGCAAACCAGATAGAGGACAAAAACTTTATATTCCATGAGGGCTACTGCAAGTACCATAACTTTGTGGAATATGAGGAGGTTGAGGACTTGAAGAATAGGTATGGCTACGATGTCCTTGTACATCCAGAATGTACAAGCCGAGTAGTTGAGCTTGGAGACTGCGTAGGATCTACCAAGGCACTCTTAGACTATGTTGGAAGGACTAAGAAGAAGGGATATATTGTCTGTACAGAAGAGGGCATTTTATACCAGATGAATAAGCTATCACCGGATAGTGAATTTATTACACCTTCATCTATGAAGCCTTGTGAGGATATGAAAAAGAATAGCTTGGAAAATCTATACAGGGTATTGGTAGATGAAGGACCAGAAATTATACTTGACGAGTCCTTAATGGAGAGGGCCAGCCGACCTCTCAAAAAGATGATGGAGATGAGTTAAATGAGAGATTTTTATGATATTGTAATAGTTGGTAGTGGTGCGGCAGGTCTTTCTTGTGCCTTAAAATTAGACCCTATTTACCAGGTATGTTTAATATCTAAAAAGAGTATGGATGAGGCCAATTCATACCTGGCCCAAGGAGGTATATCGGCTAGGCTAGCACATGAAAATCTAGATGACTATATAGAGGATACCTTAAAGGCAGGCCACTATGAGAATGATGTGGATGTCGTTAGGAATATCTTAGATAAATCCCTGGATGTGGTAGAAGAATTAATAGGTTATGGTGTCAACTTTGACAAGATTGACCAGGATACCTATAGTCTCCACAAGGAAGGTGGACATAGGCTGGCCAGGGTCTACCATGTTGGAGACTTTACTGGCAGGTCTATGTGTGAGGTTATGGCAGAAAGGGTGAAGGTCAGGCCTAATATAGATATTTGTGAAAATACGACTTTTTACGACCTGATAATTGAAGATAATAAAGCTGTAGGCATAAGGGTCTTTGTTGGTGGCCAATATAGGAATATATATGCCCGGGCAGTAGTTCTGGCAACAGGTGGCATAGGGGGTATATTTAATTCATCTACCAACTATAAGTCGGTATCTGGTGAGGCCCTGGCTATAGCTATGAAGCATGGGCTAGAGATATTAAATTTGGAATATATCCAGATACATCCAACAGTCCTATATGATGAATCCATGGGTAGACATAGCTTGATAACTGAAGCCTTGAGGGGAGAGGGAGGCATCCTGCTTGGCATTAATGGAGACAGGTTTATCGATGAATTGCTTCCCAGGGATGTAGTCAGCAAGGCCATAAGACAAAAGATGGAGGAGGACCACAGTGACCATGTTTACCTATCTCTTGAGAATATAAGGGATAGGGAAAGGATTGATGAACGATTTCCGACAGTTTTCCAGGCCTGTATGGACAGGGGTATAGATATTAGGAAGGATATGATACCTGTATGCCCGGGCCAGCACTACCATATGGGTGGCATCAAGTCCAAGATAGATGGTAGGACTAGCCTGACAGGCCTATATGCTATAGGTGAGACATCTTGCACAGGCCTACATGGTAGAAATAGGTTGGCATCAAACTCACTTTTAGAGGCCTGCTTCTGTGGTATGAAGTGTGGTGAAAACCTGAATACTTTATTACCAGACTTTAGGGCCCATATGGAAGAAAACACAGAAACTAGAAAGATAGAGGATATAGTTGATGGATACCATAAGATTTTGGTAGATACAATAAAGGAAAGGAACCATGATTTTTATGAATACTGGCTTAAAAATTAAGATGCTTGATAAGATTAAAGAGAGCCTTATGGAGGATATTAACTACAAGGATATTAGTGCCGATGCCATAATAGATGAGGATAGGATGGCCAGGGCAGACTTGATAGCCAAGGAAGACGGTATAATTTGTGGACTAGAGGTATTTTACCAGGCCTTTAAAATCTTGGATGAAGGGGCAAAGTTTACTTGCTCCCACAAGGATGGAGATAGGGTTTACAAGGGTGACAAGATTGGTATAGTTGAATGTAAGGCTCAGGCCATGCTCTTGGCTGAGAGGACAGGCTTAAACTTCCTTCAAAGGATGAGTGGTATAGCTACCATGACTAGGTATATGGTGGATGCCCTAGGTGATGAATCAGTCAGCCTAGCCGACACCAGGAAGACTGCCCCAGGACTGAGGGTATTTGACAAGTATTCCGTAGAGGTTGGTGGTGGAAAGAACCACAGATACAACCTATCTGATATGGTCATGTTAAAAGACAACCACATAGGTGTTGCAGGTGGCATCAGGCAGGCAGTTGAAAAGACAAGGGCCAAGATATCATTCTCAAAAAAGATAGAGTTAGAGGTGGAAAGCATGGACCAGGTTAGGGAAGCCCTTGATGTAGGTTGTGACATAATAATGCTGGACAATATGTCTATAGGCCAGATTAGGGAGGCTGTAGATCTTATAGGAGGCAAGGCCCTTATTGAGGTATCTGGTAATATAAGTCCAGATAATATAGGTGACTACAGGGGCTTAGGTATAGATATTATATCTTGTGGTGCCCTGACTCATTCGGTAAAGGCCCTGGATATCAGCTTAAAAAATATGGATATAATTTAGTTTTAAGCTTAGAACTTCTTTTAGCAATTTGGATAAACTGCTGGGAGGGGTTCTTTTTTTTATGAGTATTTATTATTTAACTATCCAGAAATATTTACTAAATTACAAGTATGATGTAAAATATAGTTAAAAGAACATATGTTCTTTTAACTATATTTTTTAGGAGGTGTTTTGGTGAAGGACAAGGTATTTTTTCATATAGATGTAAATTCTGCCTACCTAAGTTGGGAGGCAGCAAATAGAAAAAAGTTGAATATAGGAGGACCCGACCTGATAAATATAGCATCTGCTGTAGCAGGTAATCCGGAGAGGCGAAGTGGTATAATTTTAGCCAAGAGTCAATTGGCCAAAAAATTTGGTGTAAGGACAGGTGAGCCAGTAGGTATAGCCAGGACCAAGTGCCCCAACATATACCTGGTTCCTCCAAATTTTGACCTCTATGTGGAGTATTCAAGGCTCTTGATGGATTTTTTGAGGACATATTCCCCGAGCGTTTACCAGTACTCTATAGATGAGGCCTTTGTGGATATGAGTGGAACCCAAAGGTTGTTTGGGAATCCAATAGACTGTGCTGATACCATCAGAGAGAGGGTCAGAAAGGAACTAGGATTTACCATAAATGTAGGTATTTCAGACAAGATGGTCCTGGCCAAGATAGCGGGTGACTTTAGTAAGCCGGACAAGACCCATACACTTTTCCAGTCAGAGATAGAGGAAAAGATGTGGCCCCTTCCGATTGAAGACCTCTTTTTCGTGGGTAGGAAGGCCTCCAAAAAACTGAGAAGCTTGGGGATAGAGACAATCGGTCAGTTGGCCAATACGGATATAAACTTTATGAAGAGGCACTTTAAAAAGCATGGTATAGTCATCCACAACCATGCCAATGGTATGGATGGGTATGATTTCTTCCATAAAACCACCACCAGTAATAGGTCGGTGGGAAATTCAACAACCACATCCAGTGACATATATAGTTTTGAAGATGCTAGGCACTGGATTTTGGCCCTTAGTGAAACTGTCTGTGCCAGGTTGAGAAGAAAGAATTTTACTGCAGGTGTCGTATCTGTGGAGTTGGTTGACAAGGACTTTAGGAGGGCCCAGGCCCAAAAATCTTTGGGTTTTAGGACTAATAGGGTTAGTGATATCTATGGGGTAGCCTGTGAGCTTTTCAAGAGTCTTTGGTGGGGTAAGCCCATTAGGCATATAGGCATAGCAACCAGTAAGGTTCAAGAAAAAAATTCAAACCAACTTAATTTTTTCAACCAACTGTCCAGTAAGGAGGAAAAGCTCTATATGGCCATGGATGATATAAGAGCCAAGCATGGTGATGATTCTATCAAGAGGGCTAGTTTTCTGGGGGGAGAGGCAGACCATATGGAGGGAGGAACCTCTAAAAATAAAAAGAATGGCCTAATATATCTCTAGGTCAGGGAAAAAGTTCAATGAGAATAGAATTCAAAAAAATAGGAAGAGACTTGTCCTAATGATTAAAGCTTGGGCTTTTGGTGTATAAGAATAATATGAATCTTATACAAAGAGTAAAGATTAAAACGAAAGTGAGGAATATAGATGAATAATATAGGTGTAATTGGCCTATCTGTCATGGGGATGAACCTGGCCCTAAATATGGCAGACAAGGGCTATAGGGTTTCCATATACAATAGAACCACATCAGTTATTGATGATGTAATGAGAAAGAACGGACACGAAAATTTCACACCAACCTATAGTCTTGAAGACTTTGTAAATTCTCTAGAAAGACCAAGGAAGGTATTTCTAATGATAAAGTCTGGAAAACCGGTGGATATTGTTATAGATCAGTTAACGGATATCTTAGATGAAGGTGATATAATAATAGACGGTGGAAATTCATACTTCAAGGATACTATAAGAAGGTCTAAACATCTAGAAGACAAGAAAATATACTATTTAGGTGTTGGTATATCAGGCGGTGAAGAAGGTGCCAGGTTTGGACCAGCCATAATGCCTAGTGGCAACAAACAGGCCTATGAATATGTAAGGGATATATTTGAAAATATTTCAGCTAAGGCCTATGACGAAGCGTGTTGTAGGTATATTTCTACAGGTGGGTCCGGTCACTATGTAAAGATGGTTCACAATGGTATTGAATATGGAGATATGCAACTTATAAGTGAAGCCTATGTCATATTAAGAGATATAGGCGGCATGAACAACCACCAAATACAAGAAGTATTTGAAGGTTGGAGTAAGACGGAATTAGAGAGTTATTTAATAGAGATAACTGCAAATATATTAAAAGTAAAAGAGGCTGATGGTTCTTATCTTGTAGATAAGATATTAGATAAGTCAGCTCAAAAGGGTACTGGCAAGTGGACTAATTTAGAAGCAATAGACCTAGGTGTAGATGTTTCTGTAATAACAGCAGCACTAAATGCAAGGTATATGTCTGGACTGAAGGAAGAGAGGGTCAAGCTATCTACAATTATAGGTGAAAATAAGGCAGAAGTTGAAGAGGGTAAGTCACTTTTAGAATCTATGGGGATAAACAAGGAAGACTTGGTAGACATAGTTAAAAATAGTTTATATACATCAAAGATAGTGTCTTATGCCCAGGGCTTTAAGTTACTTAGTGTAGCTGAAAAAGAGTATGGCTGGGACCTAAATTTTGCAGATATAGCGAAGATATTTAGGGGTGGATGTATAATCAGGGCTAGGTTCCTTAATGATATATCGACAGCCTTTGACAAAGACAAAAATGTGGAAAATTTGTTGATGACAGACTTCTTTGCAAAGGAAATTAATGATAGGCTAGCAGACCTTAGAAAGCTAGTGGCTATTGGTGCCATGGGGGGCATTCCAATAACTGCTATGTCAGCAGCCTTGGCTTATGTGGATACGTATAGGTCTTCAAGACTGGGTGCCAATATCATACAGGCACAGAGGGATTATTTTGGGGCCCATACATTTGAAAGAGTAGATGTGGATGGAGTATTCCATCATGATTGGATAGATGAAGATGAAAAATAAGGGAATAATAATATTTGGAGGAACAGGGGATTTGGCTTATAGGAAGCTACTTCCAGCTTTATATAATTTGCATTGTCTAGGTCTACTGCCAGAAGACTACAAGGTAGTTGGTGTAGGTAGGAGAGACTATAGCAAGGAAGACTATATTGAAATAATAAGAAAGTGGACTAATGAATTTTCTAGGTTAAAGTATACAGATAAGGACTTTTTTGAGTTTTCAAAGAGGATTATCTACTATCAGATGGATATGACTAAGGTTGCTCAGTATAGGAACCTACTAGCTGACCTAGACTATGTAAATGGCGGGACAGAGAGTGGATGGACCTACTATTATGCAGTACCACCTAAGATTTTTGGATTTATAACTGATGGTATTAGGCTGGCAGGATGCCCTTTAAAGGGGGCCAAGGTGATAATAGAAAAGCCATTTGGTGATACTATGGACGCAGCAGAATATATTTATAAGAATTTGAAGCAGTGCTTCTCACAAGAAAATATATTTTTTATAGACCACTACTTGGGTAAGGAAATGATAATAAATATAATGACACTAAGGTTTGCCAATGCGATCTTTGCTGGTGTATGGAACAGGGATTTTATAGAAAAGGTTGAAATAAATGCCTTTGAAGAAGTTGGAGTAGGTACTAGGGGTGGCTACTATGACAAGAGTGGGGCAATGGTGGACATGGTACAAAACCACCTATTCCAAATCCTGTCTATAGTGGCAATGGAAAGACCAACGGATAGTTCACCTGAAGCCATAAAGGCAGCACAAACTAAGCTATTTAAAGAATTAAAGGATATAGAAGATCCTCATAAGATAGACCAACTGTTATTTATGGGACAGTATAGGGGCTATTTAGAAGAAGATAAGATAGACCCGGAATCGACTACAGAAACATACGTTGCCCTAAAGTTGGAAGTAGAAAATGACAGGTGGAGGGGTGTGCCATTTTATCTAAGAACAGGCAAGATGATGGGGCAAAAGAAAAGTGAAGTTGTTATAACATTTAAGTCGACATCAGATAAGGCCCAGTCGAATAAGTTAATAATTGAAATACAACCTGATGAAGGGGTCAAGCTTGACTTTAATATAAAAAAGCCGGGAGCAGAAAATACCATAGAAAAAGTAGATATGGACTTTTGTCAGAGCTGTGTTTTAGAGAATAGGCAAAATACACCGGAAGCCTATGAAAGACTTTTAATGGCATCTATGAACGAGGATAGGTCCCTATTTTCCCAGTGGAACCAGATAGAAATTTGTTGGAAGTATATTAATAGGATAAAAGAAATATACCATAGATTTTCCGATAAAATTCATGTATATGAACAAGGTCAGGACGGACCTATAAATAATTTTTAACAGATATTTTAGATAATAGTACATATATATTTGAAAATACTATATAATAAAGTGTCTAGTATTACTATATAATACAATTAAATAGTTTTGATCAAGTCATTTTGATTAAGCAATCTTGAATAAATAGTCTTGACTAAGAAGTTCTAGAATAAATAGTCTTGACTAAGAAGTCTTAATAAAGTAGTTCTAGGATAAATAGTTTTAATTAAACAATATTAATTGTATTATAGTATTAATTATATGTCAATAATTAATTTTAATTAAAAATAAAGATAGATATTAAATATAATGGAGGTATCGAAATGAGTGAAGTTAAGGTTCGTGATATAGTAATAATTGGTAGTGGTCCAGCAGGTATGACAGCAGGCATCTATGGTGGTAGAGCAGAATTAGATACAACTATTTTGGAAAAAAACTTTCATGGTGGTCAGATGATTTCTACGACAGAAATAGAAAATTATCCTGCCCTACCTGATACTAACGGTATCCAGTTAGCTAATGATATGTTGGCACATGCTAAAAAGTTTGGTGCAAAAATTGAGTACAAGGGAGTAGATTCTATAGAGATATTAGAAGATGGTACAAAAAAATTGATGGTTGCTGGCGAGGAAATACTAACTAAGACAGTAATTTTATCTATGGGAGCTACACCAAGAAAACTAGGTATAGATAAGGAAGAAAAATTTACAGGTAGGGGATTAGGCTACTGTGCAACATGTGATGGTGGATTTTATAGAAATAAGGTAGTAGCAGTAAATGGTGGTGGAGATACAGCCGTTGAAGATGCCTTATATTTATCAAGAATTGCATCAAAGGTCTACCTAATTCACAGAAGAGATGAACTAAGAGCCAACAAGACACTACAGACAAGACTTGCTGAGTCAAATGTAGAGGTGGTTTGGAATAGCACAATCAAGGAGATATTAGGTGATGAAAAATTGACAGGCATAGTAACTGTTGATAAGACTGACCAGTCAGAAAGAAAAATAGAACTTGATGGTTTATTTGTAGCAATAGGAGGAATTCCAACTACAGGCTTGGTTGAAGGCTTAGTAGACCTAAATCCTCAGGGATATATAATAACTGATGAAGATTGTAAGACAAGCGTAGATGGCATCTATGCTGTTGGAGATATAAGAGTCAAGTCTTTAAGACAGGTAATAACAGCAGCAGCAGATGGTGCTATAGCAGTCCATGCAGCAGAAAAATACATATTAGAACATCAGTAAAGTATATAAAACTTTATGATAGTTGTTACGTATACTTAAGGCAAGTATACTGCTTGTTGAAAGGTTTAAAAGACCAAAAAAATCGGCAACATCCATATTTTATGGGTGTTGCCGTTTTTGCAACTTTAAAGAGATATTTATATACTAATCTTCTTTTTTTGACTGACTAGTAGCAGTACTAATTGCATTATCATCTCTAATAGGAGCCTCTTTCTTAGAATCAGCTTTGTCATTAGTAGAATTTGAGCTTGGGTCTTTATCAGACTTTGTTAGCTTCTCACCTGTAGAAGCATCTACTAAGATAGTTTCAGTATTTTTGGAATCTCCATTATATAACTTAAATGAAAAAATAGTTTTTCCATTTTTTGCAAAAAGCTTATACGAAAGGACTTGAGAATATTCTTTAGTAGAAGCTCTTATAGCTTTTTGAGCAGCCTTATCTACATCCATAACGGGTACAAAATTTAATAGGTTTGATTTTTCTTCTGCACTTGCAGGCCCCTTTTCTGATGTATTTATGACAAGTCCTGTCTTTGCATCTATTGTCATAGTCTGACTTATACCCTTTTTAGATATTACTTCTAATGTATAAAGATACTTCTTTTCTGTTTTGGCATCCTTGGAGTCTGATTTATTATCATTTTTCACAGCAACTTCCTTTTCTTCAAGACTAACAGATGCTATACTACCAGCCTTTTCAACAGTTGTAAACTTTAATAGGGCTGCCTGTAGTCCTATCAGTTTTTCAGATTTTAGTTCATTTACAAGACTAGGTCCAGTTGTTTTTTGTTCATCTCCACTACCAGTTCCCTTATCAGAACAGCCTACTAGAGGTAGGACAAAGATAGCTGATAGAGAAAGTACTAATAACTTTTTATTTAATTTTTTAATGTTATTTTTTAAAATAGTCATATTAAGCTCCTTATCAAATTTAAATGGATAATACATATATTATACTATATATTTTAAATGCTAGTAAAGTACTAAAAAAATATCTAAGCATATGTTATAATATTCAAATGAAAGAAATTAAACACGTAAGTTGTGGAGGGAGAAAAAAGTGAAAATTGTAATAATAGGTGGAGGAAAGGTAGGTTCTAAACTATCTGAAGAACTATCTAATGAGTCCCATGATGTAACAGTTATAGAAGAAGATGTAGATGTAATTAATAGGATAAATTCCAACCAGGATGTTGCCTGCATAAATGGTAATGCAATAAATAGAGAGATACAAAAAGAAGCGGGTGTGGAGGATGCCGATCTTCTAATCGGATGTACTTCATCTGATGAAATAAATATGTTTTCTTGCTTGTTTGCTAAAAAGCTTGGAGCAAAAAATACTATTGCAAGGGTCAGGAATCCAGAGTATTACAGTCAATTAAATTACATAAAGGAAGAACTGGGTTTAAGTATGATTATAAATCCTGAGTTTGTTGCGGCAAATGTAATTTCAAGAATATTGAGGTTTCCATCTGCTATAAAGGTTGAAACATTTGCCAAGGGGAAGGTAGAGTTAATGGAATTTAAGATATACGAAAATTCTAAGTTGCCAGGTATGCAAATGAAGGATGTTGTTAAGTCGTTTGGTATAAAAATATTGGTTTGTGCAGTACAGAGAAGAGATGAAGTATTTATACCAGATGGTAATTTTACCTTTGAAAAAGGAGATAAGTTAAGTATAGCTGCCAGTCATGAGGATCTAGAAAAGTTTTTAAAGAAGGTAGGCGGCCTTAAGAGGAAGGTTAAGACTGTTATGATAATAGGTGGAGGAAAGATTGCCTACTACCTATGCAAGAGTCTTGAAAATATTAATATAAAAACTAAAATTATTGAAAGAGATTTAAAAACTTGTCATTTTTTGGCCCAAAATCTTCCTAAAGCAGATGTTATACATGGTGATGGTACTGACAACCAAATATTAGAAGAGGAAGGTATAGATGAGGTAGATGCATTTGTATCCTTGACTGGTATAGATGAAGAGAATATAATCATGTCTATGTATGCAGATTCTAAGGGGGTATCCAAGGTAATTACTAAGATTAGTCAGTCTACATTTAAGGATATGATAGATACCTTTAATTTAGATACAGTAATATCTCCAAAAGAATTAACCGCCACTAGGATACTTCAATATGTAAAGGCTATGAATAATTCTTATGGAAGTCAACTTAATTCACTATATAGGATAGTTAATGATAAGGTAGAAGTATTAGAGTTTTCAGTTAATGCTACTGGTAGGATAGTAAATCAGCCATTAAGAGACCTGAAGTTTAAAAAGGGTATGCTGATTGCCTGCATAGTTCGTAATGGCAAAATTATAATACCAGGTGGAGATGATATGATTTTGGTTGGAGATAATATTATAATAGTTACTTCTAGCCTAAGAATAACTGATATAGAAGATATATTAGAACGTAATATATAGATTTATTTAGGAGATTTAAGATGAATTATGAAATGATGGCCTATGTTCTTATGAACATAGCTAAGGTGGAAGGATTCTTGATGCTAATACCTGCCCTTGTATCCCTTATATATGGAGAAAGTAATGTGGCTTTAATAATATTTGAAATAGCTTCAATTTCGGGGGCAGTAGGAACAATATTTACAAGAAAAAGACCAAAGAAGTCTGAATTATTTATAAAGGACGGTCTTTTAATCGTGGGTTTAGCCTGGATTATATTTTCAATTATAGGGGCTATGCCTTATTATCTGACTGGAAGTATAGCAAGTCCTATCGATGCTTTCTTTGAAACTGTGTCAGGGTTTACTACAACAGGATCAACAATACTTACAGATATAGAATCTCTTCCTATAGGATTACTATTTTGGAGGTCATTTACACATTGGATTGGTGGTATGGGAGTTTTGGTTTTTGTGATGGCCATAATACCCCTATCTGGTGGAAATACAATGAATATAATGAGGGCAGAAGTTCCAGGACCTACAGTAGACAAATTAGTTCCAAAAACAAAACAAACAGCAAAGATACTCTACTACATTTATATAGCCATGACAGCCTTAGAGGTGATTTTGCTTATGCTAGGTGGTATGCCATTTATAGATAGTCTGACAAACTCATTTTCCACTGCTGGAACAGGAGGTTTTTGCATGAAGGCAGACAGTATAGGATATTATAATAGTGCTTACATAGATGGCGTAATTACAGTGTTTATGATTTTATTTGGTATAAACTTCAACCTATTTTACTTAATACTATTGAAAAAGTTTAAACGCATATTTAAGAGTGAAGAACTAAGGGCCTATATAGCAATTATAGCTATTGCTATAGGTTTGATTACTTGGAATATATACCATATGTATGGAAGTGTATTGACATCTTTTAGGTATGCTTCTTTCCAAGTAGCAACTATAATAACTACTACAGGATTTATGACGACTGACTACAACTTATGGCCTACTTTTTCCAAGGCAATACTACTATCACTGATGATAATTGGGGCTTGTGCAGGCTCTACAGGTGGTGGTATAAAGGTATCAAGAGTATTAATTACATTCAAGTACATAAAATCTGAAATAAAGAAGGTTATACAGCCTAGGTCTGTAAGTAATATTACTATGGATGAGAAGTTAATTGATGACACAGTAACTAAAAATGTATCCGCATATCTATTGATATATACAATTATTATGATTGCGTCATTTATATTAATAACTTTAAATGAATTTGATATAGAGACATCTCTAACTTCTGTTATAACTTGTGTGAATAATGTTGGACCTGGTTTTGGTAATCTAGTTGGACCAACTGGTAATTTTTCAACATTTTCGAGTTTTTCAAAAATAGTGTTGAGTTTAGATATGCTTTTGGGTAGGTTAGAAATATTCCCTATACTATTCTTATTCAGTCCAAGAATATTTAACAGACGTTTTTAGTTATAAAAATAAAATAATACGAACAATTTTAAAAGAAAGTTCATAATAATAAATAATATTATACACGTTATTATGGACTTTCTTTTTTTTGTATGGTATACTTTTTTAGTTAGTAAATACATATAGGGTATATTTTTAAGTAACAAGATATAAAAATAGACTTTATCAAAAATAAATATGTTTGGTAGTCTTGTTTATAGTGATTATTTTAACATTAGATTAGGGTTATTCAATCATACCATAATATATGTTGATATAACGAAAATAAGCCCAAACTCTTGATATAAGAGATATATAAGGGCTAAAGAAGAAAGGACAAAAAAGAGATGTTAACAGCAATTACAGGAATTAACTGGGGCGACGAAGGTAAGGGTAGGATGGTAGATTTGCTATCAGAAGACTACGATATAGTTGTAAGGTACCAAGGTGGTAACAATGCAGGCCATACAGTAGTAAATGAGAGAGGTAAATTTATATTAAACTTACTTCCTTCTGGAATTTTGCGTTCTGATGTTGTAAATATAATAGGTAATGGTGTGGTTGTAGATATCAAGCACTTGGTTGGAGAAATTAACAAGTTAAGGCAGGCAGGTATAGTAATTACACCAGAAAATTTAAAATTAAGTGATAGGGCAGTTATTGTTATGCCATATCATGTTGAACAAGATTGTCTTGAGGAAGATAGGCTGGCAGATGCAAAGTTTGGATCTACCAAAAGGGGCATAGGTCCTGTATATGGTGATAAATACATGAAAAAAGCCATAAGACTAGGCGAGCTTTTAGATAGTGAAGAAGATTTAAAGGAAAGATTAAGGGCAATAGTTGAGTGGAAAAACCTTCTTATAGAAAATGGCTATAAGACAGATGCTATAAAGTTTGACGATATGTGGTCATATTTAAAGGAATATGGAGATCTTGTAAAAGAGTTTGTATGTGATACAGGTTTGTATCTTAATAAGGCTAATAAGGAAGGTAAGAACATAATGTTTGAAGCCCAGTTAGGAGCCTTGAGGGACATTGATTTTGGTATATATCCTTTTACATCTTCATCTTCTACAATAGCACCATATGCACCAATAGGAGCAGGTGTTCCTAATTTAAAGTTGACAAATTCTATAGGTATAATGAAGGCATACTCTACATGTGTGGGAGAGGGACCTTTTACTGCTGAAATATTTGGAGATGATGCAGAAGAGTTGCGTAAGGCAGGAAATGAATATGGAGCTGCTACTGGTAGGCCTAGGAGGGTAGGCGGATTTGATGTATTAGCATCAAGATATGGTGTTATGGCACAAGGTTGTGATACAATAGCACTCACAAAATTAGATGTGTTATCATATATGGAAGAAATACCAGTTTGTGTAGCCTATAAGTTTGCTGATCAGATATTGGATGAGTTTCCTATTGGAGAAAAGTTATTTAAGGCTGAGCCAGTATATGAATATAAGAAGGGGTGGATGAAAGATATATCTGAATGCAGGTCTATAGATGACCTGCCAAGTGAAGCTCTTGATTACATAAGATATATAGAAGATGTGGTTGCTTGTAAGATAGAATACGTATCTGTAGGACCAGAAAGAAATCAGTATATAGTAATGCCATAATAGGAGGAAATAAATGAATAATAGATATGAATCACCATTGACGTCAAGATATGCAAGTGATGAGATGC
This sequence comes from uncultured Peptostreptococcus sp., assembly GCA_963520775.1. Taxonomy (GTDB): domain Bacteria; phylum Bacillota; class Clostridia; order Peptostreptococcales; family Peptostreptococcaceae; genus Peptostreptococcus. Next base: position 12,839 of record CAUQSL010000020.1, on the reverse strand, counting down.
AGGCTTTATTTTCTCCTGATAAGAAATTCAGAACATGGCGCAAGCTTTGGGTAGCCCTAGCTGAATCAGAAAAGGAGTTAGGACTAGATATTAGCCAAGACCAAATTGATGAACTTAGGCTTCATCAAGACAATATTAATTATGACGTTGCAAAGGCTAGGGAGAAAGAGGTAAGACATGATGTGATGAGCCATGTTTACGCATATGGACTTCAGTGTCCAAAGGCTGCAGGAATAATTCACCTAGGTGCAACGTCGTGTTTTGTTGGTGACAACACTGACCTAATAATTGCGTATGAGTCTCTGGAATTAATAAAGAAGAGGTTGATAAATCTTATAGCAATCCTGTCTAAGTTCGCTTATGAATACAAGGACCTGCCTACATTAGGGTTCACTCACTTTCAACCAGCCCAGCCTACGAGTGTTGGTAAGAGGGCTTGTCTATGGATACAGGACTTTATATTAGACTTGGAGTTAATAGAAGATTTCCTACAAAGAAAAAGATTAAGAGGGGTAAAAGGCACAACAGGAACTCAGGCATCATTCTTAGAGCTTTTTGATGGTGATTATAATAAGGTTAAGCAATTAGATAGGATGATTGCTAAAAAAATGGGATATAGTGAAGTATTTGCAGTTACTGGACAAACCTATTCTAGGAAGTTTGATAGTCAATTAATAAATATACTATCAGGTATAGCCCAGTCAGCAACAAAGTTTTCTAATGATATTAGGCTATTACAACATTTAAAAGAAGTTGAAGAGCCATTTGAAAAAAACCAGATAGGTTCATCAGCAATGGCATATAAGAGAAACCCAATGAGGAGTGAGAGAATAGCATCTCTAGCAAGATATGTTATCGCCGATATGATTAATCCGGCAATGACAGTATCAGGACAATGGTTTGAAAGAACCTTGGATGACTCGGCAAATAAGAGGATAGCTATTCCAGAGGCATTTTTGGCTACTGATGCGGTTCTTAACCTATGTGCAAATGTAGGAGATGGTCTAGTTGTGTATCCAAAAGTAATACATCAAAGGTTAATGAAGGAATTGCCTTTTATGGCTACTGAAAATATAATGATGAATGCTGTAAAAAAAGGTGGCAATAGGCAGGAACTTCATGAAAAAATAAGGTTACATTCTCTAGCTGCTGCTAAGATAGTAAAAGAAGAGGGTGGAGAAAATGACCTAGTTGATAGGATAGCAGGTGATCCAAGTTTTGGAATAAGTAAAGAAGAGATATTAGATATACTAAGACCTGATTTATATATAGGATGTGCTTCATACCAGGTTGTAGAGTTTATAGATAATATTGTTAAACCTATTATTAGTAAGGAAGATCATATTCCTACAGTAGAGATAAGTGTCTAATATAAAAGTTTGCACTATATATAATTGAAATAGTACAAATAACTTGCCATCAGACATATTATAAGTTATAATATATAAAAATCAATTTTAAATTAAGGAGGAATACTATGTTATCAAGTTCAGAAATTAGGGCCCTGAGTAGGAAACAACTAAAGGGTAATTGGTCGAAATTCGTGGGTATTAACCTTATAGCATTGATAGTAGGTGGAGGCAGCTACTATTTAACAAGTGTTAAAAACTTATATTATGTTTCAATTATACAGATTATAATACAGATGTTAATATCAGTAGGAGTTTACAGGTTATCATTAGACATTGCTAGGGGAAGAGGGTTTAAGATTTCAAACTTTTGGCAACCAGCTAGGGTGTATGGAAGGTATATATTATCAACTATATTATTGTCTATCTTGGTTATACTTATAAATATGCTAATAGGCGTTATAGTTGGTGTAGTAGGATTTTCTATGGCGATAGGAAGCATAAATCCAATGGCTATAGCAATTACAGGTATACCAAAGCATATAATAATACCTTTAATTATTGCGATTATAATTGCTATATTCATAAATGTGTATATCGAACTAGCCTTCAGCTTGACTTATTTAATAATAGTTAGCAACCATGACCAGGTAGGAAGTATAGATTCGCTATCTTATTCTAGGAAACTAATGGCGGGTTATAAGTGGAGATTATTTAAGTTGAGTCTATCTTTTATAGGATGGATAATACTTTCTATTCTTAGTTTAGGTATAGGAACTTTATGGTTGACTACTTATATGTCAGTAGCAGTGTCAAACTTCTACCTAGAAATATTAAAAGAAAAGCCAGAATTAGCTAAAGAATTTAATTTGATTGATTCAATAGATGACAAGCCACAAGTTTAAGAAAATTTTGAACAGATTAGTGTTGATGAAAAGTAAAATAAAAAATTATAGTTAGATCTAGACTACAGGTAATATAAGCCTGTAGTTTTTTTTATGCTTTATGTCAAATAACGTTGGTGATAATTCAAATCAGTAAAATATATTAAATTATACAGCAGGATTCATATAAGTATGGGTGTTGCTTTTTTGTAGTATGACCGGTATACTATCAGTCTGTGGTGAAAGTCCACCTAGGGCGTAGTTACCGATGGATCTCATGGTAGCTGAGGTGATGTCGAGAAGAAGCAATCTTTTAATGAGCCTTGTACTTGTATTAAAATTCTAAGGCTCATATCCTAAATAATAATATTCAGGTATAAAAACAAATATACTTTGATAGTTAAGTATAAACTGAAATTTGATATAGACTAATTAAATATTTACTATTTTTAAATTTTATACTATAATAACATAAAGAGGGTGATTTTATGAAATTAAATACAAAAAAACTTTTATTACAGATAACTTTATTGATAATAATAATATCATTACCTACTATATTGTGGTTTTTAAATCAAGAAAAGAGGCAAGTATCTTCTATAGCAGAGACTTTTATATCTAACTCATACAATTCTTATTTTAGTGATTACGATACTAGACTAATTGATAAGGAGTCAAAAGTCTTCATATATTATTTTAAAAAGAGAAACTCAATTAGAGAAAGGGCTCTTAGATATGCAGGCTACACACCTAATACTCTAAAGCATACATCCAAAAAATTTATTTTTAACCTTGTTACCGTAAATATGAACACGGCTTATGTCAGACTAGATGAAGTGTACTATGTTTATGATAAGACTAGTTCAGATTTTTACCAACCAGGTATAGCTTCTGTGGACTATGAAGTAGTTCTACACAAAATAAATAACAAATGGTATATTTGGTCATGCACATCACATGATTCAATAATAAATGATCTTGATAGAGAAATAAATGTCTTTTCAATAGCTGGCTGGCCATGCGATACATTAAAAATGAGAGAGAGACTATCTATCTATCGTGAGTATGATGAAAAAAATATAAATATGATAGATGTGATTTATAATAAGAATATAAAAAAATATATAGGTTGATTATACAATCAACCATTTAATTTATTATAAGATATATGTTTAGGTTTTGTGATATATAGTGTCAGGGGTAATTAAAATCTCTCGAAATCTTAGCTCTATATCAGATATCCTTGGTATACTTTAAATCAATAAGATTTATTAAATTATACAGCAGCATTCATATAAGTATGGGTGTTGCTTTTTTGTAGTATGACCGGTATACTATCAGTCTGTGGTGAAAGTCGTCCCTACTCGATTAGAAGATAAATCTAAATATAGTTAATAAATATCCAAAAATAGTGAATTTTATTATCATTAATTTAGTGGTAGAATATAAAAGGAGAGAATTTTATTATCAATAATTTGGTGATAGAATATATAAAATTTATTCCAATATATAGTATCAATTTAAATAATTGTGCTATAATGATTATAAGAATGATTTATCAAATTATATAAAAATGCATATCAATAGATTCAAAATTGGAATTATTAATTTTAAATAGGTAGGAGTAGCCTATTTCAAAGGGGGAATTTTATGAAGTATGTTTATCTTGTAGTAGGTGTCGTATCAATGATCCTAGGAGCAATAGGGGTTGTATTACCGGTATTACCAACGGTTCCTTTTTTACTACTAGCATCTTTTTGTTTTGCTAAGGGCTCGGATAGGTTTAATATGTGGTTTAAGTCTACAAAACTTTATAAGAACAATTTAGAGTCTTTTGAAAAGAATAAGGCTATGACAAGAAAGACTAAGTGGAAAATACTTATTTTTGCAACAATTATGTTGCTATTTGTATTTTTTAGGTATGATGTTTTACCTATGAGAATATTTATACTTTTATTGATAGGATTTAAGTATTATTATTTCTTGAAAGTTATAAAAACAGTAGATGGGGGTGATTATCATTGATAGGTTGTTAGGTAGGTCCTCTAAGATGGACTTGTTAAAATTAAGTAATAGGAATACTAATAGGTTTTTAATAAGAAAGATTATATCTATAATTATGATTATAGCTTTGTTATCTACTTTTATGCCAGATGTAAGTGCTGCAAATCCACCAGATGGTATTTATAAGGTTAATTTATCATTGATGAAGAAGTATGATGAAGAAAAGTCTATGGGGAATGGAGCCTTTGTACCAACTGGATTTGTAACTGTTAAAGCTGGCAAGGCAAGGTTGAAAATCAAAATGATAGCACTTAGTGCCTTTAATTTTAAGGGTTATCTGAGTGAACTACTGGTAAAAGATAAGCCGGTAGATGTATTGTCAAGATATGACGAATATGACGTTTATAATAATCCTACAAATGGTAAGGACGCAAGGTTTAAAGGTGTTAAATATCCAAAAGAGATGGAATTTGATGTTGAATGGGGGGAAAAAGACTTACCAGTGCAGGTATATGTGCCAGTTATGGGCGAGTTGGCAAGTGGAGAACAAAAGGCTAGGTTAAGAGTTCAGTGGCCTTCTAACATATCCTCAGTCAGAGTTTCTTCAACGAATTTTGACCCTGGCTCAAGTGTAGATACAAGTTCCAGTGAAGATACAAGTCCCAATGCAGATGATTTAGTAAATAAGGTTTACCAGTCAAAAGATACTAGAGACTTGCCTCCGCTTGAAAAAGGAGAAAATATAAGTTTAGACCCAGGAATATACAGACTAACAGTTAGTCTACACCATGAGAGGGAAGATAGGGCCTCTATGGGAAATAACGCATTGATACACGATGGGGAACTAATATCAAAGGATGGAAAATATACCTTTTTACTAGGTAGTACAAAAATGGAAGTGTCTAACATAATAGCATCTTTAGTATCTCTACAGATAAGAGATGATAATGCCTATTATCACTTTGCTCAACCGCATGCCTTTGACCTATCAATACCAGGTGAGCAGGATAAGAGGCCAGAAGTATTTAGTTTTGACTTAGTACGTAAGGACCCAATGATATATGTTAAGGTTGACCCTAAGGTTAAGCCTATGGGAGAAGTGCCAGTAGGTGCAAGGTTGAAGTTTGACTGGTCAAGTCTTAAAAAGATAGATGAGTCCCAGTCTGTTTTATATAAGAAGATGTTGAATGGGACACCGAGAAAAAAGTTCGATCCAAAAGAAAGTATACACAAGATTTTACCCGAGGGGTTTGAACTTTTAGCCCAGGCAGGAGCCTTTAAAGAAAATATAGTTTTTAAGGTAAACCCAGTAACTGGTGGATCTAGTTTTCAAAAAGTGACTCAGAAGTTTGGAAGATCTACAGTTATGAAAATTTTTGAATTTAAAATTGAAAACGATTATGGTGTTCCAACTAAACCAAGCAAGGACATAAAAATAAAGGCAAGGATACCCGCCAATCTTATAAGGCCTAAGGTTTACAGATTGAGCGATATGGCGGAAATGAAATCATCTATTTCAGGCGATTATATTTCATTTACAGTAGATACCTATGGAGAATATGCCTTTGTATCTACAGGAAAAAATAGCAATGTGGACAAAAAAACAAGTAAAAATCCTCAAAGGTCAGGTTTAGCAACTAACAAGACTAGTGGAAATAGGAAATCTACAAGTATAAAGCCAACTAATAAGGCAAGTAGCAGTAGTAATTCTTCACCGGCAAGTATCACGAGCTTAAAAAATGAAGCTACAGATTTTTCTGACGGTGATAAAAATGTGGCTAGTCAAGAAAATGAAAATAAGGCTGAATCAAGTGTGAAACCAATAAAGGCAAAAGAAAACCCAAAAGTGATTTTTTACTGTGTATTGATTCTTGGAACACTAATTATCGGTAGTATATATACGTATTTTAAATTTTGCAAACGATTCCTTTATGAAATGAAATATAAGGACTATCTAAAAAATAAAATGTATGAGTATAGTAAGTCAAAAGATATATTATAAGAAAAGGTGGGGATAAGATACAATGAAAACTATGTATAAAAATATATTTAGTAATCTGTCATTATTTGCTCTTATCTTGGTAATATGCCTATATATGTCAACATCAGTTTCTTTTGCTGGGGAAGTGTATACAGCAAATGCACATGGTCACTATTCACATCCTGTGACTGGTCTTATAGAAGACCCTGGCAATAATCCTGGTATTGGTGAGGGTATGGTAGCAAATGTTGTATATGGAACTGCCCTTATAGAAAAAGATGACGATGGTAAGTTATATGCAACAGTTAGATATAATTTAAGGGAAAATATAAGCAAGTTTACATTTAATGTACAAAATAAGGGAGCAAGTGGATGGACAGAGGTTCCGTATCAAGAAACACAAAATGCTGGTTCAACAGGTGATTTTAGATTTGAAGTACCATCAGCAAATTGTGTCGTAAGGGCTACTTTTTTCGTGGGTCCGATGTCAAGATCAGTGGTATTTTATATTGATTTTGATGATTTACAAGCAGGAAATACTGATTTTAAGGCCTTGGTATCCACTAGTTCTTCTGGCCAGACTTCTAATACAAATAGTGCTAATACAGCTAGTGCAAGTCAGTCTGTAAATACACCTAAACCGGGTCAAGTTAATCATAGTTCTGGAACAAATGCACCTAATGATAAGATAAAGGCCATGATGATTTCGGCTAACAAGACTGGTGCTAAACAAGCAGCTAAGACGAGTGAATCTGTTGCTCCAAAACCAGGAGGAGCCAATGATAAGAAGATTAACCAAGGAGACCTTGGCTATGACCATGGACTTTTAACAAATAAAGATTTTGGAGATAGTAAAGGCCTGATGGATGGTCAGGAAGAGGATGCACCATGGGGTATAGTAACTAAGGTTTTATTTGCTATAATCGTGGTTTTACTTGCTATTATACTTGCAATAATACTTTTTGGAGCAATCAGCCTAGTTTTAGCTTATTACCACTTAAAGAAAAAGAATGACTCAATATCAGATGAATTGGAAAAACAAGGTTTTAGCTTTGATGAATTAGAAGATAAGGAAATTTTATGTGAGTCAAGTGGGGTGACTGCTTATGAATAAGAATATAAAATTTTTAAGTATGGTGTTATGCTTAGTTGCTTGCCTACTTGCAGGTTGTGTAAACCAACATCCAGAAGGTGAAAAAAATAAGGTTCAGGAACTAAAACAGGTTACAAAAATTAAAAATCCAAGGGTAATAGCAACTTCTATGGCAACTGTCTATATAATGGAGAGACTTAATGTAGACCTTGTTGGAGTCCCTAATAGTAAGGTTGATAAGCTACCTAAAAGATATGAGGGCAAACCCAAGATAGGTATGGCTATGGCACCGGACTTAGAAAAGATAAAGACACTAAATCCTGATTGGATTTTTTCACCTGTGAGTTTAGTTAGTGACCTTGAACCAAAATATGAGAATGCAGGACTAAGATTTGGTTTTCTAAACTTAAATAATATACCAGGTATGTATAAGTCTATAGAAGATTTAGGGGTGATTTTAGATAGGGAAAAAGAAGCAAGGGTCTTGGTAGATGAATACCAAAAGTTTATGAAAGACTATAAGTCCAAGCACAAAAATATGAAAAAGAAAAAGGTCCTTGTATTGATGGGATTGCCAGGTAGTTATGTTGTTGCAACAGACAAGTCTTATGTAGGATCCCTAGTTGAGCTTGCTGGCGGTGATAATATATATAAGTCTAATAAGGACCAATTTATTAATATTACAACAGAAGATATGTTGAAAAAAAATCCAGAAATAATATTAAGAACAGCTCATGCCCTACCTGATCAGGTAAGGAAAATGTTCTTTAAAGAATTTAAAAGTAATCAGATATGGTCAAAGTTTGATGCTGTTAAGAATAATAAGGTATATGATTTAGACTATAAGAAATTTGGTATGTCAGCTAAGTTCACATACCCACAAGCCCTAGATGATTTGGGCAAGATATTTGATGTAGGAGGTGATAGATAGTGAAGTCAAATAAATTTAAATTTGGTCTTTCCAAATTTATAGCAGGAGAGGACAAAAGAGAAAAACCAATAAATAATACTAGGAAGGCACTAGCATTTATTATCACCCTAGCTCTACTAGTAATAGTATTTTTCATAGCCGCTACTTCAGGTAGTATAAACGTAGGTTTTGGCAAACTCTTGAAGGGTCTATTTGTTCATATAGACAAGGATGTGGTGGCTATATGGGATTTGAGATTCCCTAGAATAATAATTTCGATATTGGCTGGTGCGGCTATTTCAGTATCAGGAGTCTTGTTACAGGCGGTAATGAAAAATCCTCTTACTGATCCAGGTATAATAGGAATATCATCGGCTGCCTCATTGATGTCAGTTTTGATAATTACATTATTTCCATCCTTATATTTTTCAATACCATTTTTCTCAGTTGCAGGAGGTTTATTAGCTTATTTGCTGATTTACTCATTGGCCTGGGATGGAGGAGTAAATCCTGTAAAACTAATACTAGTAGGTGTTGCACTTAATATGACTTTCACTGGGATAAGTGAATTTTGCAAGGCCTTCGTTGGCGGTGGAGCAAACCTTAGCAAGGTCCAGTCTATAGTCGAGGGAAATATTACTCAAAGAACTTGGGAAGATGTTAACATGCTATTTTGGTATGTATTGATAGGTTTAATTATAGCATTTTGTTTGTATAAAAAGTGTGACCTACTCTCTCTTGAAGATAAGACAGCAAGGGGTCTTGGCGTTAATGTAGATAGGGATAGGTTTATAGTAGCCTTAGTTGCAATTATTTTGGTAAGTATATCAACAGCTATAGTAGGTGTAATTGGTTTTTTGGGTCTGATAGTACCTCATATGGCGAAGATCTTAGTAGGTAGTGAACATAAGTTTAAAATACCGTATACGATTTTACTTGGAGCCTTTGTATTTCTTTTATGTGATACCCTAGGAAGGACAATGGTAGCACCTTATGAAATACCAGCATCAATAATGATGGCTATCATAGGTGGTCCGTTCTTTATCTTCTTACTAAAGCATGGAGGTGATAGTTATGGAAGTTAGGAATCTTACATTTTCCTATACTGATGGTGGCAAAACTATTTTAAAAGATATATCGTTTAAAATAAAGGAAGCTAGTATAACATCTATACTAGGGGCAAATGGTTGTGGTAAATCAACTCTATTTGATTTGATGACTAAAAACCTAAAAGTAACTTCTGGTGAAATTCTCTTAAATGGAAGAAATATAGAAACTATGTCACAAAAAGATTTTGCTAAAAAGGTTGCTATCATTCACCAATATAATAGGGTTTCTAATGATATAACAGTAAGGCAACTGGTAAGTTATGGAAGGACTCCCTACCAAGTTATGATGAAGAGACATGATGATGAAGATGAAAAAATGATAAATTGGGCTATAGAGGCTACTAGTTTGACGGATATTCAGGATAGGACAGTAAATTCTCTATCAGGTGGTCAGAAACAAAGAGCGTGGATAGCAATGGCCCTAGCTCAGGGTACAAAGTTTTTATTCCTAGACGAACCAACAACCTATCTAGATATAAGGTATCAATTAGAAGTGTTAGAACTGGTAAATAGGTTGAATAAGGAACTAGGAATGACGATAGTTATGGTATTACATGATATTAACCAGGCAATGTACTATAGCGATAGGATAATAGGACTAAAGGATGGAAATATACTTGTACAAGGTGATCCCAAAAAGGTGATTTCATCTTACTCAGTAGAGCAGATGTTTGGTGTAAAATTAGATGTAATTGATGTAAATAATAAGAAATTAATACTAACTGTATAAAGGTACTAATAGTAACCCTATAAAGATATCCATACAAATTGTATAAAAGTACTAATAGTAACCCTATAAAGATATTAATACAGCTTGTATAAAGATACTAATAGTAACTATATAAAGATATTAATAGTAGCATTTTTTTTTAAAATGATGTATACTATAATTGATAATATTTAAATTCAGTTATCATTAAAATATAAATTTGAAGTTTTTAGTATGCTATTTGTTTGAGTAATTTAATAATTTAAATATATTTGGAGGTAAACTATGAAAAATATGACTAAAAAATTCGCAACTGTTATGGTAGCAGCAAGTGCTGTTACAGCTGTAACACCAACTCTTGTAAATGCTGAGGAAGCTATAGAGTACAAGGTTCCAGTTCAATTAAAGCATGCCCATGAAAATAAGGATTCAATGGGTAATGCAGCCCTAGACCATGTGGCTAAGGTAATTGAAAAGGATGGGAAGACTGAAGTATATATTAACATGAAGGGTCTTTCATTTATGGGCTTATTTGGTCACCTTTGGGGTATGAATGCTTATGAAAATGGTCTAGGTAGTGCCAAGTCTCCTGTTACAGTGGTGAAGACTTTTATGGATAAAGACCTAGAAGGTAAGATGAGAGAATTCCCTCAGACTCTAAAGATAGTTAGAAATAAGACAAAAGAAGACAAAATATACATAAATGTTGAAGTTGATGCTATGGATGCCATATCCAGTGGAGGTGCCAGCACGTATGAAAAGACTATAAAGGGTAAGGGAGCTCAAGATGCTATATTGGTATTAGATTATTCAAAGGCTGAAAAGGTAACTCCTGATCAAAACAAAGACAACAAAGACAACAAAGACAGCAAAGACAACAAAGACGACAAAAAGAGGGATAGAGTAGCTGGTATGAGTAGGTATGCTACAGCAGCTAAGATAAGTTCAACTAACTACACTAAGGCTGATTCAGTTATACTAGCTAACGGATACAAGGATGCAGATGCCCTAGCAGCAGCACCTCTAGCATCAAGCATGTCAGCCCCTATCTTATTAACTAAGGCAGATGCTATACCAACTGAAACTATGACTGAAATCACAAGATTAGGAGCTAAGAAGGTTTATATAGCAGGTGGAGAAGGTTCAGTAAGTGCTGGAGTATCAGACCAATTAAAGAAGGCAGGAGTAGAAGTTGTTAGGATCAGTGGAGAAAATAAATATCAAACAGCTATAAAGATAGCTGAAATGGTGAGATCTAGTGGAAATAAGGAAGAAGCAGTCCTAGTAAATGGGACAAAGACAGCAGATGCCCTTTCTGTATCAGCCTTTGCTAGCAAAATGAAAGTCCCAGTACTATTGACAGGTGGAAATATGTTGAACAAGGATGTTGATGCTTCATTAAAGTCATGGAACTTAAAGAAATTAACTATAGTAGGTGGAATGAATAGTGTATCAAAGGCTGTAGAAGATGCTGCAAAGGCAGATACTAAAATGAGAGTTAGTGGTGAAAACAAATATGCGACATCTGTAGCAATAGCAAAGTATGCATATGCTAGTCCAAAATCTGTAATGGTAGCTAATGGTATAAAGACAGCAGATGCTTTGGCAGCAGGAGCCGTAACTGCAAAAACAATGAGCCCAGTAGTTCTAGTAAATGGTAAAGATGTATCATCAGAATTGAAGGCATACATTAAGGGAACAGAAAAAATATCTGTTGTAGGTGGAGTTGAATCTATCTCAGATACTTTGATGAACCTACTAGGAAAATAATACTTTAAAAGTTTATTATTATAGTAGATAAATAGTATTTTAGCTAAAAAATACCCATCAATATGGTGTAAGTGAAAAAATAAAAGGCCGGCATAGGAGATAATTAATTAAATATAATTCTCCTTAGCTGGCCTTATATTTTAGGCCTATTATATATTATTAGAAAATTTAAACATATTAATAATCACTAGTATTTCTGATATCTTAAGGGTATAATAATAATTAGTTGGATATGAATATAGTTATTAATAAAACTATAATTATATTTGACCAGGTACTATTTATAGATTAACAAAATATATTAGGAGGTTGATTATGAAAACGATATCTAGAAAATTTGCAACTGTCATGGTAGCAGCAAGTGCTGTTACAGCTATATCACCAGCTCTTGTAAATGCTGAGGAGGCAATTGAGTATAAGGTTCCAATTGTGATGAGGCATGCGTATGAAAATAGGTTCTCTATGGGTAATGCAGCTATAGAACATATAGCCAAGGTAATTGAAAAAGACGGAAAGGCAGAAATTTATATAGAAATGAAAGGCCTTTCTTTTATGGGTTTATATGGTCATCTTTGGGGCATGAACGCCTATGAAAGTGATCTAGAAAGTGCTAAATCACCTGTGGCAGTAGAAAAGACCTTTAAGGAGAAAGATCTTGAAAATAAAGAAAGAGAATTTCCTCACGTATTAAAGATAGTAAGAAATAAAACTAGAGAGGACAAGATATATATAAATGTTGAAGTCGATGCTATGGATGCTATAGCTAGTGGTGGAGCAGCTACATATGATAAGATTACAAAGGGTAAGGGAGCTCAAGATGCTATGTTATCCTTAGACTATTCAAAGGCTGAAAAAGTCACTAAGGTCTTACCAAACGACAATTCAAATGATCCAAAAAATAATGATACTACTGGGAAAAAACCTGATACAAATAATGATCAAACAGATAACAAAAAACCTGACACAAATAAGGAACAGACAGATAACAAAAAACCTGACACAAATAAGGATCAGACAGATAACAAAAAAC
>CAUQSL010000019.1:0-31040 GCA_963520775.1 uncultured Peptostreptococcus sp. | reverse complement strand
CCAAGAGGTCAAGACCAGACGGTAGATAATGGAGCTACACCAAGTGCAGAAGCAGGAATAGCAAATAAGACAGACCTACCAACAGGAACAGGTTATACATGGAAGGATAATACACCACCAACAACTACAACACCAGGAGAAAAGACTGGAACAGTAGTGGTAACATATCCAGATGGAACAAGTGAGGAAGTAAGTGTCAAGGTAATAGTAAGAGACCAAAGAGATACATACGATCCACAGGCAAAAACTCCAAACCAGGAAGTAAGCCATAAGGCAGATCCAGATGCAGGAGAAAGTATCAATAAGACAGGTCTACCAGAGGGAACAACTTACAAGTGGAAAGACGGAGAAAAACCAGATACAACTACACCAGGAAATAAGACTGGAAAAGTCATCGTACACTATCCAGATGGAACAGAAGATGAAGTATCAGTAACAGTAAAAGTCAAAGAACAAAAAGACGAATACGATCCACAGGCAAAAACTCCAAACCAGGAAGTAAGCCATAAGGCAGATCCAGATGCAGGAGAAAGTATCAATAAGACAGGTCTACCAGAGGGAACAACTTACAAGTGGAAAGACGGAGAAAAACCAGATACAACTACACCAGGAAATAAGACTGGAAAAGTCATCGTACACTATCCAGATGGAACAGAAGATGAAGTATCAGTAACAGTAATCGTAAGAAAAGTAGAAGTAAAGGGTGAGCCAGAAATTCAACCAGAAACCCCAGAGTTCAATGGTGGAGTAAATGGAGAACTTCCAGATCCAGTGCAATCACCTAAGATTAACCTTATCATTACTAAGTGGGTTGATGAAGCAGGTAATGACCTAAAGCCAGCAGATGCAAAAGCTCCAGCAGTATTAGGTGGACCTAACGAAGCCCTTGAACATGGTACAATTTCTGGTTATGTATTCCTAAGAACTGAAGAAGATAAAGAAAATAACATCGTAAAACATATTTTCAAGGCAATCAGTTCTAGCAGACCAAATATTCAAACTGATAATGAGGATAGAGATAATAATGGTGGTAATAACAATACAAATGATGATAAACCAAAACCGGACATCACAAAGACAGATATTACAAAACCAGGAAAAATCTCAAATAAAGATAGTAACAAAAAGTCTAAACATCTTCTAGCAAAGACAGGTACAAAAGATAGCAATACAAGTCTTAGCATAGGTGGACTATCTATCTTCGGTGGTTTAGGGTTACTATTATTCAAAAAGAAAAGAGAAGATGAGGAAAGCGAGGAAAGTGAGGTTTAAAAAAACTCCTTACTAAACAAGAAAATCTCGATTTCAAATTTCTAAAATTATCAGCTAAAAAAGAACTAGAGAAGAGTCACTTCCTTGTGACCTCTCTAGTTCTTTTGCTTTATTTGGTGTGTATCAATTTAAGTCATTTTGACTCTATGTCAAATAACGTTGGTGATAATTTAAATCAACAAAATATATTAAGTTATGTGGAAGCATCCATATGAGTATGGATGTTGTCCTTTTGTAGAAATGAAAACTACCAGCTAGGCAGGTGAATTCCTTTTCAATATACATGCTTATTGGCCACTTATTAATTTAAGATATTGATTTAACATATATAAAACTAAAATATCATACAAAATGTATAAAATTCGAGTTTTAGACTTGTAATATATTATTTTTAATACTATAATACAAATATAGAGATATACTATAGATTATGTAATTGGTGGTGAATGTAGTGAATGATGAATTTGTTAGAATTATGGATATAAGCATTGAGAATTTTAGGAATACTCATAAAGGTGAAATCAAACTTTCAAGTATGAATACTAATAAAATTGAAAGTGATATTATAGGTATTTATGGACAGAATGGATCTGGAAAAACATCCATAATAACTGCAATAAGCATAATAAAAAAAATGATTTCTAGAGAACAGTTGGATAAAGATGTTTTTAAGTATATGATGGTAGATGAGAAATCAACAAAAATAGTGGTAAAATTCCTTATTGAGACTAAAAATAATACATATGAAACTGAATATATAGTAGTAATAACTAAAGATAAAATAGGAGATGAGTATATTCCTGTTATAAAAAAAGAGTCATTAGTATATTGGGATTATAGCGATGGAAATAAAAAAAGAAAGAAATGTTTAATTGAAGTTGATAATAACAAAAATGGATTGAAACCTGTATATAGATATGATCAATTAAAAAAGGTTTTTGGTGATGAAAATGACTTGATTGTGGAGAAAAAACTAAGCTATAGGATGGGTAGGAGCTTTATATTTTCAGGAGTTTTATATGATTTAATTGCAAAGCTTCCTAAGGAATTTGAAATAATTAAGGCTTTAAAACTGTATGCGAGTTCGAATTTATTTATAGTAGAAAATGAAATGTTGGCATTAAGTGATGCTAATTTGATATTTCCGATTGCTTTTAGAAGTTATGATAGACATGAGGCAGGTGTAATACCTATTGCTTTAAACAAGCCAAAATCCATTTCATTACAACAATTTGACACAGTCAAGAAATCACTTGATTCATCTAATAAAGTAATAGAAAAGCTAATACCTGGATTAAAAATAGAATTAAGGCAACTAAATAAACGTTTAAATAGAGAAGGGGTAGAAGTAGTTGATGCCGAACTACTTTCAATTAGAGGGAATAGAGAGATACCTATAAGATATGAGTCAGATGGAATAAAAAAAATTGTTTCAATTATCCATTTATTAATAGGAGTATATAATTATAAAGTTCTAACTGTTGCAATTGATGAAATTGATTCTGGAATATTTGAATACTTATTAGGAGAAATTATTGAGATTCTTTCTAAAGGTGCTAAGGGGCAATTAATATTTACTTCTCATAACCTAAGACCATTAGAGGTATTGAATAATTCTAATTTAGTTTTTACAACATCAAATTCACACAATAGATTTATAAAAATGAAGAATGTTAATTCTAATAATAATATTAGAGATATGTATTATAGAACATTAGTTTTGGATGGTCAAGAAGAAAAATTATATAATAATACTAGTCAAATCAAAATTAAGAGAGCTTTTGAGAAAGCAGGTGACCTTCTTTAATGAAAAAAACAAAAAACAAGATAGTACTTTTCATAGTAGAAGGTATTACAGATCAGATTAGTTTAGAAAATATTGTAGATACTTTAGTTGATGAGTATAATTCGTCAACTACATATGGAGATAATGTTATTTTCGAAATATCTGATGGAGATATTACTTCTGACTATAGCTCAAGGCCTAATAACATCAAGTCTAAAATAACGAAAATAATTAAGGCGAAGGGGAAAAGAAAGTATGCTCCTACCGATTACAAGGAGGTTATTCATATAATTGATACTGACGGTGTGTATATAGATGATAACAGGATATTTCAAGATGAATCCAAAGAAAAATTTTTTTATAGCTCTGATGGGATTTATTATAAAAACAGGGATGATGTTATAAAAAGAAATGCCCATAAAAGAAATATTATAGATTCTTTATTAAAGATAAATACTGTTTATGGAAGTGTAAAATATAGAGTATTTTTTCTATCATCTAATATAGAACATGTCCTGCATAATGAAATGAATGTAGAGGATGCGAGAAAAACTGAGTTAGCGAAGGCATTTGAAAGTAAATATGAGGATAGGACAAAAGATTTTATAAGTTTTATATGTAATAGCAGTTTTGCTTGTAAAGAGGAATATAATAAAAGTTGGGATTTTATTAAAAAAGATAATAATTCTATTAAAAGATATACAAATTTTGATATTTTTATAAAAGAGTATTCAGTATATGATGGGTAATGACATAGCTTGTATAATATTTAGCGTTGGTGAGAGGTAAATTATCTCCCAACGCTAATTTTTTACAAAAAAGGTGAATACACATCAAATATCGTGTATAATTTAAATCTCACAAATAAATAACAAAAAGAAAGAATATGTATTTTAATCCTAATATAATAGAAATTTTTATATAACTTTGGATATATATCAAAGTGGGTATTTAAAGACTAGGAGGTAGCTATGAAAAACACAGATTCAATTATACATAAAATCTACACTAGGGCATATACACTAGACCAGTCTGGTGATATTGACCTATCCTTGCCAAATAACAGGTTGCTACTGATAGCTACCAAAGTTCTAGATAATAGGTCAGCTAGTAATATTAGCTTTAATATAAATAGACTTTACGATGAGCTAGTATATTTCAACCTCTATTCTAAAAAGGGTGAGTTATGCCCTTTAAACTTTTTCTTACCCCTGATATTGGCAAATAGGTCCCATGATACTTATGCCCAGAGCCTACTTCCCATTATTAAAAACCTTATGTCCTATTACAATACTCCTGATATGATATATGATTACCTAATACAAGTCTACTTATATGATTATCTTATAAGGGCATATATTAGGTCACAAATAGGTTTGAGTAGGGTAGACTTAGGTTCAATAATTCTTACTATGAAAGAGAGCCTCTTATCGTATAATCCTATCAAGGGGTCAAGACAGGATATAGTAAAGTTCCAATTAAAAAAAATTGCTTATATTAAAAAAATTCACGGACTAATAGACATCTTGTCAACGAATCTAGATACTAACATAAAATCAAACCTAGGTATGAATACAGAAACAAACCTAGGAACTAATGTAGAAACAAACCTAGGTATGAATACAGAAACAAACCTAAGTATGAATACAGAAATAAACCTAGGAACTAATACAGAAAATCTAGAAGCTTCTAGAAAGTTAGATATAGCAGATAATATTTTAAATAAACTGATATACCTTGACAAGTATCGAGGTCAGCTAGGAAGAGAAAAATGCCATAGACATATAATATGTGATGCAGGCATAACTGGTGCAGCTAAAGATGGTGTAAGGCAATCACAAGCAGACCAAGGACAGCCAAGCCAAGTACAACTAAATCAAGTACAGGAACCAAGAGATGGCTTGACAAGGGTTTTGGCTTGTATGTTTGGTATAGAAGTCAGTTATCAACAGGTGGGTGCAGGTGTTGAATTTGTAGATTCTATTGCAAATTACTTGCTAGACATAAGAAATAGGAAAAGAATTAGTCAAGCCTATGCGACCAAGTCATCTCCCAAACATTTTTTAAATGAGCCTGTAGCTTATGAGGGACAAGATCCTATATTGAATAGGTATAGAATATTAGAAAAGAAAAAAGTGGAGGGAGCTTATAAGGTGAGTTTAGAGACAAAGTCTGGTATATATGATATGATATATAAGATAAAGCCATAAGCTAGTAAAATATAAAGTGTGCATAGATAAAAGTATGCATAGATATAAGTACGTATAGATATAAGTACGTATAGATATAAGTACGTATAGATAAAAGTATGCATAGATATAAAATACATTATAATAAAAGTAATATGCTAGGTAAATGTAGGAGGGATTAGTTGTGATGAATAGATTGGATAAGTACGTAATAGAGAAAACTGAAGACTTGGTATTCATAACCATCGACCAGTCAGAAGATTTGGGTTTTGTAGGTTATGAGCCACCAAAGGATGGCATTAAGCTACCTCTCAAATCAAATGTCCTAGTCAAGTCTATCAAGGATAATAAGGCTCAAGAGGAGATTAACCTTATGTCTATGATTGATGCAATCCTATATTTAGAGGGTATAGATCCAAATTTTATATATAATAAAGAATATGATAAGTTAGTAAAGTCTTTTGCGAAAAATAAAAATTTTGACTATAAGACCTATATGGGTTATATGTCAAATCAGGCTTATAGTAGGGGTGATGTAAGTGATGCCTTAGTATATATAAGGGCTTTTCTTAGGTTAGAACCAGACGATATAATGGCCCTATACCAGTATGCTATTATATGTCAGGAAATGAGTTTGAGATACCAAAAAGATGAAGACATAAAGGCAATGAATGACTTTTTGTTGGAGGCCTTATCTAGTCTGGAAAAAATACTAGACCTTGACGATACTTTTGCCCTAGCCTACTATCAACTGGGTTTTCATTACTCAAACCAGAGCCAGTTTGTCAAGGCTAAATTGACTTGGGATAGGGCCTTAGACCTAGGTTTGGATGAAGACTCCAAGGCTGATATTATAGATAACTTATCAAAAATAGACCATAAAATAAGGTATGAAAAAGCCTATAATCTAGTTTTTGAAGGAAGAGCAAGTGAGGGTCTAGAAGATTTGTTGAATCTTGAGAGTCAATATCCAGATTGGTGGAACCTTTTATTTATTATAAGCATAGCCTACAAGTCCTTGGGAGATCTTGGTCAAGCCAAGACATATTTAGAAAAAATACTTATGATTAGACCTAGTCAGGTGGATACCTTAGTAGAAATGGCCTTGTGTTTGGCTCAAGAGTCTAATATGCCAGCAGCTATTGATTACTTGACAAGGGCTGCTAAGCTGAAAAAGGATGATCCAGAAATCCTATGTAACCTTGGAATGGCATACCTACACAATGGCGAAGAAGATGAGGCTAGATACTATATTACCAGGGCTTATGAAATAGACCCTGATGATGAGGTTACCAAGGCATGTATGGATTCTTTATTGTCTTTTAACTAATCTTATATTATAATTAAAATTAACCTAACATTATATTTATATATAAGATAAAAATTCGATATAATACGAACTATAAAACCAGAAAATTCTAGGTTTTCTATAATGAATTTAGACAAATCGTATTAAGATAAACTCAAAATAAATTGCCTTAAATTACTAGTATTAAATTTTAACGGAGGTGCATAGTAATGACTTTTAAATCAGATATTGAAATAGCCCAAGAGGCTCAGGCTCAAGATATAAGAGATATAGCCAAAAAACTTAATTTAACAGAAGATGATATTGAGCTTTATGGTAGGTATAAGGCCAAAATTGACTACAATGTATTAAATAGGACTAAGAGTAAAAATGGGAAGCTGATTCTTACTACTGCCATTAATCCTACACCAGCTGGTGAGGGAAAAACTACTACGTCTATTGGTCTAGCAGATGCCCTATCCAAAATGGGAAAAAGTGTAATGGCAGCTCTTAGGGAGCCATCTATGGGGCCGGTATTTGGTATTAAGGGTGGAGCTGCTGGTGGTGGCTATGCACAAGTGATACCAATGGAGGATATCAACCTACATTTTACTGGAGATATGCATGCAATAGGGGCAGCCAACAACCTTTTGGCAGCTATGTTAGATAACCACATATATCAAGGTAATGACTTAGGCATAAACCCTAAGAGGATTACTTGGAGAAGGTGTCTAGATATGAACGATAGACAGTTAAGAAATATAGTTGATGGTCTAGGCAAGAAGGTAGACGGTGTAACTAGAGAAGATGGTTTTGATATAAGTGTTGCATCTGAGGTTATGGCAACATTTTGTCTGTCAAATAATATAGGTGAACTAAAGGAAAAATTGGGCGATATAGTTGTGGCATATACCTATGATGGCAGACCTGTTACTGCAAGGGACTTGGGAGCTAATGGTGCTATGGCGGCTATCCTAAAAGATGCACTAAAGCCTAATTTGGTTCAGACCCTAGAGGCTACTCCTGCAATTATTCATGGTGGTCCATTTGCCAATATAGCCCATGGTTGCAACTCTATAATTGCAACTAAAATGGCTCTACATATGAGTGATTATGTGGTAACAGAGGCTGGTTTTGGTGCAGACTTAGGAGCAGAAAAGTTTTTGGATATTAAGTGCAGAAAGGCTGGTATCAGACCTGATGTAGTAGTTATTGTGGCTACAGTTAGAGCCTTGAAATATAACGGTGGACTAGCAAAAAACCAGCTAAATGAGGAAGATTTAGAAGCCTTGGAGGCTGGCCTACCAAACCTACTAAAGCATATAGAAAATATTACTCAGGTTTATAAGTTGCCTGCAGTAGTTGCCATAAATAGGTTCCCTCTTGATACAGATACAGAGTTAGATTTAGTAAGGGACAAGTGTAGGGAATTAGGCGTAAATGTGGTCTTATCAGAAGTATGGTCCAAGGGTGGACAGGGTGGTCTTGACCTTGCTAGGGAAGTTCTTAGGCTAATAGAAAACTCAGATAATAACTTTGAATATTGTTATGATGATAGTATGACTATCAAGGACAAGCTAGATGCTATAGCCACTAAAATATATGGAGCTGATGGTGTGGACTATACACCAGAGGCTAGCAGGCAGATAAAAGAGCTTGAGGTCTTAGGATTTGGAAACTTGCCAGTATGTGTTGCAAAGACTCAATATTCTTTATCTGATGACCAAACTAGATTGGGAAGACCCAGATATTTTAGGATAACTGTAAGAGAAGCCAGTGTATCAGCAGGAGCGGGATTTGTCCTTGTCTTAACAGGGTCTATTATGAAGATGCCAGGACTACCAAAGGAACCGGCAGCCCTTAGAATTGATGTTGATGAAAAAGGTAGAATATCTGGTTTATTCTAATAATATAGATAATATTTTACATAATATGGTTTATATTACAGTATATTAAGTTCTATATTTTATATAATATGGCTACATTACATTATACTCTATATAACAAGGACTATATTACATTATACTCTATATAACAAGGTCTATATTAAAGTATATGAAGTTCTATATTTTATATAATCTGACTATATTACAGTATACTCTACATAACAAGGACTATATTACAGTATATGAAGTTCTATATTTTATATAATCTGACTATATTACAGTATACTCTACATAATAAGGACCATATTACAGTATATGAAGTTCTATATTTTTATATAATATCTTTCATATTTTTATTCTTTTATGATATTATAATAGGAGATAGATAAGTGTAATTGTCTTTATACTTAGAAAAGTAGGGGAAAATATAGTTCAAATTAGAAAATTATTGGAGGGAATGGTATGAATAATAAGAAAAAACTATTAAGCTTAGTGTCGGCCTTTGCTATAGCTATGCCAATGTCTTTAGTTTCAGTTTTTGCAAATTCCACAGTAGACTTCACAAAGATATCTTCTACTGGAGACAAACTTGCAGATGCCGAAGTAACCTTCTATTTAGGTGGGAAAAAGGCATTTTCATTTAAAACCAACCAAAATGGTAAGGTTGATCCAAAGACACTTAGTCCAGCAAACTCATATGATATTGCAAACCTAGTAGATGAAAGTGGCAATATTAGCCTAAAGGCAGGAGATTATACATATGAAGAAACGAAGGCTCCACAAGGCTATATGCTAAATCCTAAACATGAGAGTCTAAGTCTTGTAGATGGAGTGAGTTCTAATGTTGAACTTAAAAATACGAAGTTCAAGGAAGGTATGGGGCAGATAATAGTTAAGTCTTTGGACAAGTCTACAGGTGGCTTCCTAGGTGGTGCTACAATAGATGTCAAGCAGGGTGACAAGTTGCTGGTTACTATTAACTTTGATAGCAAGGGAAATGTAATGGATGCATCTCATATCACAGATGATGGTAAGAACTTTGGCGTAGAAATAGTAGATGGAAGTATATCTATCAAGCCCGGTGATTATACTTTAGTGGAAAATAAAGCTAGCGATGGCTATGCCCTAAATACACAGGAATACAAGCTGACAGTAAAGACTGGAGCTAGTTCAACTATCGAAATAGCCCAGGAAAAAAAGACTGACTCAAATGAAACAAAGGAAAAACCAATGGGTTTAAAGTTAAGGATAATAAACAAGTCTAAGTCAGCAGTTTCTGGTCAAGAAGTCTCCATTTATGCAGTTGATAAGGATAAGAAAAATCCTAAACTTTTATTTAAGGGCAAGACAGGAGCAGATGGTTACCTAGATTCAAAAAAGGCAACAGAAGGTAAGGACCTATTAAAAGATAGTATTGTATCCCTACAACCTGGCAATTATTATTACCAACTAACAGGTGGATCAAGGCACAATGACTTTATTGTAGAGCAAAACAAGGTTAATTCTATTGATAAAGAAATAGCCAATACACATACTTCCAATTCTAAAAAGAAAAAGTCAACAACAAGCTCTAGTGCCAAGTCAGCTAGTCTAGCTAAGACTGGTATGGTTGGTGGATTAGAACCTGCCCTAGCTGGTGGATTAGCTATAACAAGCGGTTTACTAATTAGTATAAAAAGAAAGAAATAAGATAGATACTAATCAGATAAAAAGAAAGAAATAGGATATATACTGATCAGTATAAAGATATAAATTTAAATACAAGATATTACAAGGTACTAATGCCTCCTAGGTTTTGCTAGGGGGCATTTTTTATACTATTTTAGGCAACTAAGAACGAGAAAGCCATCAATAATCTAGTTTTGCTAGGGGGTATTCTTGTCCTACTTCATGTATATAAGTCAAATTTAAGATAGTAAGTATGTGTATTTTTCCACTTTAAGGCGTCTTATTAAGATAAGAAGGCTACCAGATTAATACAAGCCTTGAAATTAGTAGGTTTGAAAGCAAGGATTTTTTTAAAAAAAATATAAATAAAATAAAAAAACAACCGATTTTTGGTAAAAGATAAGGAGCTAACCATCTATAATAGTAAGTGTAAGAGATAGCTACTCATTACAAATCAAGGTTCAACGTTGACAGTTAATATTTTTAAGGAGGCAATTATGGTAAAGGTAAAAGAAACAAAGGTTAGTTATAAGGCAAGGTTAAAAAACGGTAAGACAAAGGATGGTAAGGACAAGTTCTCTTATATCAATTTTCATAATATAAGGGCAGATGTCCAAGAACAGGATGTGCATGATGTAATTAAATCTATATTGAGTCTACAGGAAAAAGAAGTGGACCTAATATTCAAGCTAGAAAATAAGGAACTTGAGGAAGTACAGTAAAATTTTAAATAGGGTTATTTTGAAAGGAGAAAAGAAATGGAAGTAAGAAAGACAATAGCAATGAGGTTCAAAAAAGATGACGGAAAAACATACAATCTGTCACTAAGAAATCCTGCTGCAGGTATTAATGAAGAGACAATAAAGAATGTTATGGACAAAGTAATTGAGAAAAATGTGTTTGTTGTAAAGGGTCACGGTCTAGCAAAGGCTATAGAAGCTAAGATGATAGAAACTAGTACAGAAACTTACGACCTAGTATTATAGGTTGAGTGATGGATAGTCAGTCTTTAGGAGCTATGGTTCAGAATATAGGTTTTCCAATAGCTATCAGTCTATACCTCTTGGTAAGAATGGAAAAAAAGATAGATATATTGTCAAATAGTATTTCTGAACTAGCTAGAATACTTGATGAAAAATAGATTTTAAGAGATTCGACCCCTTTAGTTCTTTTACTGAGGGGTCGATATTATTAAGTTAAAATTCAAAAATTCATTAATAAAAATTACAATATGATAAATATTTTTAAAAAAGAACTTTACAATTATGAATTTTTATATTATAATAACAATAACAAGAATCTCTAACTATAAGTTGAGGTATAATTACTTAACTTATAGTTTGTCAAGTTATAATATCTTAACTTGTAATTATCAAAGTATATTTAGTATAGGAGGTAAATATGTTAATTAAAAATCAAACGGAAAATAATTCATCTAGTAGTGCTTCTTTGGATTCTCTTGCAGGAGATATGTATAGGGAAATGATTAACTCATTGGAAGACACAGATGATATGCTAGACATTTTTGCAGATGCATGTAGGGAATTAGCCTTTTTTGTGATGAAAGATTTCCTATATTCTGTATTTGATGGTACTGACACAGGCTATAAGCATTTTTCAAATAAGGATCCAAAAACTAGTGTTAGGGACATCTTAAACGCAGAAGCCCTCCTATCAGGAGATTTTGATTGTCCGAATTCAACTAGAAAACAGGCTAAGGAATACTTCGATTCATCAACCCTATCCCTATTATTTTCCCTGCGTATGACCAGTGATAGTGTAGATGATAATATTGGCTTACTAGAGTCCATTTTTGATACTAGAAGGGGAGATCGTACATACATAAAGACTAATAAGGCCAACAAGAGGGATAAGGATATAGCAATCTGCAAACTCTTAAGTACCTGCTATGCTATGTCTAGTAAAGATATAGCTAGTCGAATGGGAATATCTCAAAATAGGGTCTACAAACTACTTTCAGCTTGGGATGACAATAAAGACGGACTATATTTTAGGTTGTACAAGTATCTCTATGCAAGGATTATATCAATGAGGAAAAGGTTATTAGAAGACCAAGATGGACATATATTTATTAGGGATAGTAAGAATTCTAAAGAATATATTTCTATAGATACAAAAAATACATTCTTAAAGCCGACTATTTTGAAAGAAGATATGGTTGATGATATGATATATGATTTTAAGAAAAAGAAGGAGAATAGGGGTATGGTTACAAGTTTGGGAATTGATATTAGTAAATATAACGGTAGTTGTGATATGCTAGCTGCCAAGGCAGAGGGGATAAAATTTGTAATTATAAAGGCAGGTAGTAGCTATAGTGGACAAGATCCAAATTGGGTGAAGAATTATAAGGCTTGCAAAAAAGCTGGCCTAGGTGTTGGTGCCTACTGGTATTCTTATGCTGTGACTGTTGAGGAGGCTAAGAGAGAGGCAGATATGTTCCTTGATTGTCTAGAGGGCATGCAGTTTGACTATCCTGTATATCTTGATATGGAAGATAAATGCCAGGCTAAGCTGAGCAAAGAGCTGAGGACAAGGATAGCCAAGACCTTTTTGAAGCGTGTAGAGTCTGCTGGCTATTATGTAGGATTATATTCGATGAAGTCCTGGTTTGATGACTACTTTGATATGGAGGGGTTAAAGGAATTTGATTTGTGGATAGCTAGGTGGTTTAGCAAGACTCATGGCTACAAGGGACCAGGACTGGTTGGTATGTGGCAATATTCTAATAAGGCCCACTTTAATGGTATAGGAACCACAAGTGAGGGTGGGGTTGATGCTAACTTAGCCTATATTGAATATCCTATAATTATTAAGAAAAAGGGTCTTAATAATTATAGGAAAAAACCAGACTCTAAAAATAATTAGAATAAAACAAGAAACATCAAACATCAAACATTAGGATAAAACAAGAAATATCAGATATTGTGATAAAACAATGCACATCAAACACTAGGATAAAACAAGAAACATCAAATATTATAATAAAATCAGAAACATCAAACACTAGGATAAAATAAGTAACATCAAACATTAGGATAAAACAAGAAACATCAAATATTATGACAAAATAAGTATTAGTGATCTACCTATATGATAAATATTATAGGTAGATTTTTTTTAATTGGGTATAAAAGATATGATATAGAATTTTTTGCAAACTACTAGTAAATTACTAGTGAATTACTAGTAAATAAGACTGGTTTATATAAGATGTTTTTTAGAATTTTAGGAGGATATAGATGAGGGATTTTTTGTTGGAACAGGGAGTTCCAGATAAATTACTAGATGAAGTAGAGGCTTTTAGGGTCTATTATAAATTTGAGGACAAGTACCTAGATAGGATACCAAAACCTAGATACAACTACTATGGCGGGCAAGTATGGTCAAAACTTATAGGAGCTATATTAGCAGGTTATAATGTTTTATTATCAGGTCCTAAGGCTACCGGCAAGAATGTTTTGGCAGATAATTTGGCAAACCTATTTAGTAGACCCATGTGGAATATGTCAATGAATATAAACTCAGACGCTGCCAGCTTATTAGGTGCCGATACCTTTGTAAACAATGAAGTGGTTTTGAGGAAGGGTCCTGTATATATGGCTGCAGAAGCTGGAGGTTTTGCTGTCTTTGATGAAATTAATATGGCAAAAAATGAATCTCTAGCAGTAATATATTCGGCCTTAGACCATAGGCGTATTATAGACCTACCAGGATATGACAAGATTAAACTACATGAGGCTACTAGGTTTATTGGAACTATGAATTACGGTTATATAGGTACTAAGGACTTAAATGAAGCCCTAGTATCAAGGTTTTTGGTAGTAGATATGCCTACAATTACCCAAGATAACCTAAAGATGATCCTATCTGAAGAATTTAAGTTAAGAGATGAATATAGAGACTTGTTCGTAAAACTATTTATGGACCTACAGCTGAAATCTCTAAATGCAGAAATATCTTCCAAACCAATAGACCTAAGAGGTTTGTTTGCAGCTATTGAAACTATGGGTCAGGGCTTGGATGTAAAGTCAGCCCTAGACATTGGTATAGTCAATAAGACCTTTGATGTATATGAAAAAGAGATAGTTAGTGATGTAGTAGCGTCATTATTTCCTAAGAACCTAGATAGCAAGGATATATTTCTTGGCTAGATATTTTTAAAAAGTGCCAAGAGGGGGGATAGGAATGAATGAAAATAAGTCGAATAAAGAGGTTAAGTCAAATATAGAAAACAAATCAAGTAAAGAGGTCAAGTCTAATATAGAAAACAAAGAAAGTAAAGAGAATAGGTCAAGTATAGAAAACAAATCAAGTAAGGAGAACAAGTGTAATATAGAAGATAAGTCTAGTAAGGAAGATAAGTCGAAGAAACAGAATAAGTTAAGAAAGGAAAATACCGTATGGACAGTATCAGAGGATTATTCTTTTAAGCCCCTACTAGACCTATTTGATTCTTATGGCGACTATGATATGGACTACTATAAGATGTTGCTACTAGGTTATGTATACAAGGTAATGGATATGGGTAAATTTTTGGAGTTTCTATATGTTCACTATTCTAAGACAAAGCTCAAGGATGAATTTCTGAAGCTATGTGAATTGTATTTTGATGATTGTCTGGCGCAAGACCTAATAAGAACAAGGCCAGGAACCCTATCATACAGACAGGATTTTTTAGACAAGGTCTTGTCTAGGGGAATACTAAGGACGGGTGAAGGTAGGGACTATGAAGTTAGTCAAGCCCTAGAATATGTATACTATTCTAGGATATGTGGTATTTTTCTTGATCCGACTAGCCTAGGTATATCACCAATCATTGTTGATTTGGTTGATTATATGCAGGCAAGAAACAATGCTAAAACCAGCGATGAGATAATCAATAACCTAAATGCTGCCTTTTTAAAGTTCTTTTTTGTAAATACGAGGCTGGATCTATCACAGGCCAAGAGCTTAAGTGATGATATAGTTGGTGATGATCCTAGGCAAGATAAGAACAAGTCTACAATAGATAAAGCCAAGGAGTCTAGACTGAAGTTGGCTATGAAAAAGAAGTTTTTGAAATCGGGTCAGGACCTTGATTCTGAAATGACAGTTGAGTCTGCGGAGTTTACAAAGGGGATAGATATAGATAGTCTAGTCATTGATAGGAATGAAAGCCTAGTAAGCCCTAGCATGACAAGGTCAAATGATACAGTAAAAAAAATGGTAGAAAATAGGTTTGGTAAGTGTATTTTACCAACCCACATGATAAATGGTTTAGAGCTAGACCTATGTAGGGGGATTCATAAGGGAATCAAGCTTCACTTTACCAGGGGTGATTTTGATATTACTAGGGATAATGTATATTATTCAAAGTCGATTAAGGCTCAGGCAGACGCTAATTTAGAGTATTATCGTGATAATGAATTAGTTTTCAGAAGGTCTATCAATGAACTAAGAGAGATACTAAAGAAAAAACTAGTCTTTGATGATGAAGAAGATATAGACTTTGCTACTTCTGGGAACTTAGTAGTTAATAGGATTTGGAAAAACAAACTATTTAATGAGGATAAAATTTTTGCCAAAGTTGATAAGAGGGAGAGGGCTTCTATTTCAGTGGATATTTTACTAGACGCATCTTCGTCACAAATGGAAAGAGAGGGTCAGGTTTCTGCCCAGGCCTATATAATTGCTGAAGCTTTGACCTCTTTAAATATTCCTACTAGGGTGCTGGCCTTTAGCAATCTTTTTAATTTCCTGGTGATTAATGAGTTTAGAGACTATGCTGATTCTAGGTCGAAAAATACCAAAATATTTGATTATAAGCCGTCTGGAAGTAACAGGGACGGTCTAGCCTTGAGCCTTATAGCCAAGTTGATGGATGCCAGTGACTATGATAAGAAGATATTAATAGTTCTTAGCGATGGCAAGCCTAATGACAAGATTAAACTTGGCACTAAGGGTTTTTTTGAGGTTGATGGTAAAGATTATATGGATGACTTAGCCATTAGGGATACAGCTCAAGAGGTTTTTAATATGAAATTGAGGGGTAAGTATGTGCTTGGAATATTTACAGGACAGGAAGAGGACTTAGAAATAGAAAAGAAAATTTTTGGTAGGGACTTCGCCTATGTCAAAAATTATGATAGATTCTCTAAATTGATAGGGTTTTATATGGAAGACATTTTAGAGTAGGATAAAAAGATGAGTCATTAGAAAATGATACAAGTAGAGCTTTAAAAATAGCTTGCCTAAAAAAGTCATTAGAAAAGGCTGCAAGTGGAGTTTCAAAATATCTTACATAAAAAAGTTTTTAGAAAAAGATTAGTATAAGGTACAAATAAAGGATCTTATGGAATAAGATTGGTCAAGCGGTGGACTTTTGATACTATTGATTCAAGCTATTTAAACATGCTATAATATTGGAGATTCATATATTACAAGGGGGGTGTAAAGAATGACAATAAGTGATAGAAGACAGGAAATATTAGGTCTCTTAAAGACCAATAAAAAACCAATTTCTGCTTCTGATATGGCAACTAAATTTGGAGTTACAAGACAGGTGATTGTAGCTGATATTGCTATTTTGCGAGCATCTAATGTCGACATTTTATCTACAAATAGAGGATATATATTGAATTCTAATAATCCAACTAGACCTAGAAGGGTCTTTAAAGTGAGTCATGATATGAATAGAACGGAAGAAGAATTAAATATAATAGTTGACGCAGGAGGCAAGATTTTAGATGTAATAGTCGACCACCCCATATATGGAGAAATAAGGGCTGACCTTAATATTTCAAATAGGAGACAGGTAACTGTATTTATGGACAAGCTGGTGGTAGATGGAGGCAAGCCTCTTAGCTTTTTGTCTGAAGGGAAGATACACCTGCATACTGTTGAGGCAAGTTGCGAAGATGACCTTGACTACATAGGCAGGCTACTGGACCAAGAAGGTTTTTTGCTTAAATAAATGGCAAATGTATATAGAAAGATAGGAAAAATATGAGTGGAAATAGAAAAAGAATATATGACTTCCATACCCATATTTCCAGCATTGAGGTTCTAAAGTCCTATTATGAACAGGACATATGGCCTCTTATAAACTGTCAGAGTAGGGAAGAATATAACAATCTAATGGATAATGTAGATTTTCTTTTAAGAGAGAATGTTTTTTATATTGACAATATTTATTATAGTATGGGTATACATCCTTTTGATGCCGATACTGTTGACAAACAATTTGGAACTTCTTATGAAGAAATGGTATCTAGGTCTAACCTGATTGGCGAAATAGGAATGGATGCTTGCTGGTGTGATACCCCATTTGAAGACCAAGAAAGGGTCTTTGTAATGAGTTTGGACTTGGCTGAAAAATACAAAAAGCCAATTATACTGCATACAAAAAATATGGAGGGTAGAATATATGATATTCTAAAAAATTATGACCTAGAAATGGTAATTCATTGGTATAGTTGTGATAAGTATATCAGAGAATTTATAGGTTTGGGTTCATATTTCACAATAGGGCCAGCGATCTTTGTAGATGAGAATGTAAGAAATTTGGTGAAACTTTTACCTATGGATAGAATCTTGATAGAAACAGATGGTGTCGAGGCAATAGAATGGCTTTTTAATAAGAAGTTTGACCACAATAATTTAAGAAATCTTTTGGAGTCTGTAATAAGTGAGTTATCAGACATCAAGCAGGTATCCTTTGATTTTATGTCAGAGACCATACTTGAAAATTCCGAGAGATTGTTGAGAAAGGAATTTTATGAGTAACATTAATTTAATAAAAAGTGTCATACCCTACTTTAATAGGTATAGAAATATTTTATTTATAGATCTCTTATGTGCAGGTCTAACAACAGCGTCAGAAATGGTACTACCCTTGATTTTGAGGTATTTAACGAATGTGGGTATTGCTGATTCATCTTTACTGACACTAAACCTGATAAGTGGTGTGGCAATCTTATTTGTGATTATCAAGTGCATGGAGTTGGTGGCTGTATATTATATGGCATCTATTGGTCATATAATGGGTGCCAAGATAGAAACTGATATGAGGTTCGATATGTATAAGCATCTACAAACCCTATCAGACAATTTTTATAACGAAACCAAGGTTGGTCAGATAATGTCTAGAATGACTAATGACCTGTTTGATATAACGGAATTTTCCCACCATTGTCCAGAAGAATAT
Organism: uncultured Peptostreptococcus sp.; assembly: GCA_963520775.1. Classification (GTDB taxonomy): domain Bacteria; phylum Bacillota; class Clostridia; order Peptostreptococcales; family Peptostreptococcaceae; genus Peptostreptococcus. The sequence continues at coordinate 12,742 of CAUQSL010000019.1, read as the reverse complement.
TTCATTGGTTTCATCAAGATATGTGTGTCTTTTATAATATTGTTCAATATTAATATGCCCTTGACCCTTGCCATATACGTTATGATACCTATAATGTTTATTAGCACTAGCAGGTTCAAGAATAGTATGAGAAAGGCACAAAAGAAACAGAGGGTGCATGTGGGTGACCTTAACTCCAGCATAGAAGATAGTATTCTTGGCATCAAGGTAGTTAAGAGTTTTGCTAATGAAGATATAGAATTAGAAAAGTTTGAGCGTGATAATAATAGGTTCTTGTCAATAAAAGAACTATTTTATAAGTCAATGGCAGGTTTTAATACAGTAAATAGGAGTATTGATGGCCTGATGTACTTTATAATAATAGTTTTTGGTGGCTACCAGATGATGAAGGGTAGGTTAGAACCAGGGGATATGCTGGCATATATAATGTATGTTACGACCTTATTGGCAACAGTTAAGAGGATTGTTGAGTTTACAGAACAATTCCAAAAGGGGATGACTGGAATAGAGAGGTTTAATGAGGTAATGGCAATTAAGCCTGAAATAGTAGACTCTCCTAATGCCATAGACCTAACTGACCTGAGAGGAAATATAGAATTTAAAAATGTGTCTTTTAAGTATAACAAGAAGTTAGACTATGTTTTGAAAAATTTTAATCTGGATATAAGGGCAGGGAAAAATATTGCCCTAGTAGGACCATCTGGTGGTGGAAAAACGACAGTTTGTGCCTTGATACCGAGATTTTATGATGTGAGCGAAGGTGGCATATATATAGATGGCAAGAATATAAAGGAACTTAGTCTTCATTCCTTGAGAAATAGTATTGGGATAGTTCAGCAAGATGTATACCTATTCTCAGGAACTATAATGGAAAATATTAGGTATGGCAAGCCTAGTGCTAGTAAAGAAGAAATAATAGAAGCGGCTAAGTTAGCATCTGCCTATGACTTTATTATGGACTTGGAAGATGGATTTGACACCTATGTTGGAGAAAGAGGGGTAAAACTCTCTGGTGGTCAGAAGCAGAGGATATCTATAGCTAGGGTATTCTTAAAAAACCCACCGATACTAATACTTGATGAAGCAACATCAGCTCTTGATAATAACAGTGAGGCTGTGATACAAGAATCTTTAGAGGTTTTATCTAAGGGCAGGACAACCATTACGATTGCCCATAGACTTACTACTATACAAAATGCAGATATGATTGTGGTAATGACACCAGACGGCATAGTAGAAAAGGGAAACCATCAAGAGCTAATGGAAAATAAAGCATATTACTACAACCTTTACACAAAGACTGGTCAGTAAAATAGTGTATATTAGTGGTTATAATTAGGTATTAGTGATACAGGTGAGTGCAAACTACCAAAGTCAGATACTAGTGATGTAAGTAGATAAAAACTATCAAAGTCAGATGCTAATTATACGAGTAGATAAAAACTATCAAAGTCAGATGCTAATTATACGAGTAGATAAAAACTACCAAAGTTAGATGCTAGTGACGCAAGTAGATAAAAACTACCAAAGTCAGATGCTAGTGATGCAAGTAGGTAAAAACTACAAAAAGTAGATATTAATTGTTATAAGGAGTTAGTTTATTATGAGTGAATTTATTATAGCCCTGCATGCCCTTGTATTTTTGATGCACTCCGGCTTATCAAAATCAAGTGAAGAACTATCTACCAACCTATGTACCAATCCTGTTAGAATTAGAAAGGTTATGTCCAAGTGCAAAAAACATGGTATCGTAACCACAAGAGCAGGTGTAAATGGTGGGTATATGCTAGTTGGCAAGGGACAAGATATCAACCTGAAACAAATATACGATGCTATATCTGTACCAATCATAGAGTCTAAATGGCATTCTGGAGATATGGAATCAGACTGTGCTATTTGTAGTGGAATGGCCCAGTATGTAGACGAGCTTTTTTTTATGATGAACGATGAATGTATAAGGCTACTGGAAGGAATAAGCCTTTGTGATGTAGAAAAAAGACTTGGGCAAATAAAAGAGTTAGGTTTATAGAAAAGTGAGAGATTTATATCTATAGACAAGCCATAGAAAAAATACATATGTTAGATACTTATACCTTATAATTAGGTTTATAGATAAATTAAAGAATAAAGCATATAAATAGTTACATTAGTATAAATATGATATAATAGAAAGTATATATTTTGTGAAGGGGGACAAGTCATGGCTTCAAAAAAGGAAACAAGGTATACTTTTAAGGGTAATAATAAAAAAGTAGATAATAAGTATGCGAATATATATGAAGATTTAAGTAATAAAGATAAGATATATGAAGAAAATAGTTTAAAGAAAATCCATAAGGACGATAAGGAAGAATTTGACAAAAAGATAGAGCCTGTACTGAGAGAAGTAAGTCCCGAAGAGGCTGAAAAGAACGCAAAAAAAAGAAAGCAGGCTATGCTAAATGAAAAGCAGATAGCAATTCAAAAGTCTAATCCTGTTGTCAATCATGCCATATCCCAGTCTTATGACAGGATAGAAAGTATAGAAAGACTCAAGAGAGAAAAAGAAGCATCCAAGCTGGATAATAGTTTAGATGATCCGGAGTACATCAAGTACAAGGCCAAACAAAGAGCTTCTATGGACAAGTCAGATGTAGAAATCTATAAGGAATATTCTGATTTTGATAGGTCAGATATATCCATGGATAGCTTAGATGATAAAGATTCTGATAGGTTAGACTTGACGAGTGATCAAGTGTGTGAAAATAATAGGGACCTTGATTATGATGACTTCAAGACAAAAAAGATAGAAAACATAATGGAGACCCTTGCCAAGAGGGAAGAAAGCAGGCCAACTGAGCCGATTCCTAGGGTAAGGCAGGGTAGAAAAAAACTAAAACAATATGAACTTGAAGACGATGTAAGGTTGAAAGAAAGCGAAATAGAAGAGCTAATTAAAAAGCGCCGTAAACAAGAAAAAATGGAAACTTCTAGCATGACTAGGTCAGAAAGAAAACAGGCTAGGAAGTTAGCCAAGGAAAATAAGATGGATACTACAACGAGTAACCCTAACACAGCATATAGGAATAGGTTAGACGTATACAAAAACAATTCTAAAAATACTAGTGGTAGGATTAATATAAAAAAGGTATTCATTACAGTAATAGGCTTATTCTTATCTCTTGTTGTGGTTGCGACAGGTATAGATATGCTTAGGCATAATCTAGCTAATACAAGCACAAGTAACAAGCCAACTGTTAGTGTAGATAAAAGGACTAGTCAGACAAAAGCAAATACTAAGACAGCAAGCACTAAGACACCAAGCAAGGAAGAAAAGATAAAGAAGTTAGAAGCTATCAAGGATAAATTAAACAGTCAGGAAGTTGAAAGACTTGACTACATAATCAAGAATATAGACTCTTACCCAAGTAATCTAATAGACCTAGTTCTTAGAAATTATGAAACAGTTGACTTTGTATATAGCTACAAGGATAGGGATAAATATAATGGCAAGAAACTCTCATCAGACATAAGTTCTAGCTACCATGTAGATGGTGACCTACCGTTATTCTTACAATGGGACAGAAGATGGGGTTATAGGACATATGGCAAGGAACTTTTAGGATTAGCTGGTTGTGGCCCTACATCTTTAGCTATGGTAGTTAGGTATTTTGACCCTAACTTAAGTGTAAATCCTTATGATGTAGCCAAGTATAGCCAAGATAACGGTTATATATCAAAAGACAATTTCACTAGCTGGAAATTATTTGAAACAGGTCTAGCAAAATATAATCTAGAATCACAGGATATAATACCTGTTGAAGCTAAGATGAAAAGGGCCTTAGATGAAAATAAAATACTAATAGTTAGCGTTAAGCCAGGTATATTTACTGAAAGAGGGCATATTATTGTAATAAAGGGGTATAACAAAAATGGTGACTTTTTAATCAATGATCCAAATAGTATAGTAAATACAAACAAGTCATGGTCATTTGACGAGTTGAAGGGTGAAATAAGAAAGATATGGGCTGTAAGTTCTAACAATTCTAAGTCATCGTCAAGGTCAAATTCCAAGGCAGATGATACTAAAACTTCAAGTAAGAATGAATCTTCAAATTCAGAAAATTTATCTAATGCAAATGAAGACGCAAGCATCATACAGGATATAGATTAATAAGAAGGTGGACCTAGGATAAGCCAAACTAGGGTAGACTAGAAAGAAACAAAAAACAGATAAGAAGCAGATAAAAAACAGAGATAAAAAAATCGAGCGAAAATATATAAAAAATAAATATTTTTGTAGACATACAAACTATATCTTGGTAAAATGAGAATGACAGTCTTTAAATTAGAAAACAATTTAGTTGAGTTATAATAGCTAGGTTTAATAACTTGTATATGGATTTTTTGATACGAAAACTGTATATAAAAGGCTATGGAGACAAGTGTTTTTAGATTTTATATTAATATGTAATAGGAGGACTACATGGTAGGAAAAAACAACGAGTACTTAAAAGAAATAAAATCAGGAACTAAGGTAGAAAAATATTCTATCAAAAAGTTAAAAGTAGGTACAGCATCAGTAATGATAGGTGCAAGTATCTTCTTGGGTATGGGTGCAGTGGCTCAAGCTGAAACAGCTCCTGCAGAGGAGGCTTCTGTAGGGACAGGGCAAGCAGGTCCAGAAGGTGAACAACCAGTTCAACCAAAAGAGCAACCAGTTCAACCAAAAGAGCAACCGGTTCAACCGAAAGAACAAGCTACACCGGAAAAGCCGACAGAAAGAGTAGTGGAAAGGGCAGTTGTAGAAACACCAAAATTAGACAAGACGCAATTAGAAAACTATATCAATGAAGTTACTGCTAACCTTGAAGCTGGAAAATATGCAAATAAGACAGTAGCGTCATTAGAACTATTAAGGTCAAAATTAAGTGAAGCAAGGGCAGTTTTGGCCACAGCTAAAGAACAAAAAGACCTAAAAAAGGCTTATTACGGACTATTCACTTTAGTTAATTCGGGACTGAGAAATAAAGAAGTAGAAAAACCAAAAGAAACTCCAAAAGTAGATACTACTAATGGAAAAGAAACTGTGGGTAAAAAAGCAGAAAATACTGAACCGAAATCAGGCACTAATTCTATTGAAAATACAGGATCTCATGACCCTCGTAATGGGAAAGTGATGGAAAAAGGTGAAGGATTCAGAACTGAAGCAACTTCTGGGCACAGTGAATTTGAAAAAACAGTGGGCGATATCACTTATTCAGTAGAATTTTCTGATGATAACTTAAAAGAAATTTACGTTTATAATAAAGAAGAAGCGAATGTTGAATTTAAAATCAAATCAACTACGAATAAGGTGAGTTATGTTGAAACTACAAAAGGTTCAAGTCAAAAGTTTAATACTGTTGATGAGAAGACTGTAACAGATGGTTACGGATATTATTTCAAAAAAATCACTACAGATACAGATACACCATTAACAGTAGCGATGACAGGTCAACCTAATGCGGGAATCATGGCGAATGCTAATTATACTAAAACTGAAGACCAAGCCTTTGCTATGGGTGATAGATACCTTCGTGTAACTGCGAAAAACGGGACAGAAATGTCTTCTCCTGATAATGGAGTGGATAAAGCAGGTTATTTCAAAATCGTTCTAAAATCTCAAACTTACAAATACCAACCTAAGAACTTAACAAATGCAGACAAAGTACTAGTTGCTAACCCAAATCAATTAACAGAAACAGAACTTGAAGCAGTAAAAAATAGACTTAAAGTAATCTATTCAACAACAAGTACAGATGCTCGTCTTGCAAGCTCAAAAGGTAAAGATGTGGCGGATACGTACTCAGTTGTTGATACAATTACTGAAGAAGGTAAAAACTTCGTTGTAACATATAAAGATGGTTCTAAAGATACTGTTTCAAAAGGTCTATTAGTGAAAAGTGGAGTAGCGCCAGTGGTAGACACAAAAGCTAATTCAAGAGATACTATTTTCTCAACAGATGAAAAAATTACTGGTAGCGGTGTTGCTGGTGCAACTGTTAAAGTTACTGTAAGAAACCCAGAAAAAACAGAAGTATTATTAGAAAAAGAAACAACAGTAAATGCTGAAGGAAAATGGGAAATTTCTTTAGAAAAAGGATTGAACAGTAATGAAGCTTTAGCTGGAGCAAATGAAAGAGCTAGAACATTCCATGTAAGTAAACCTAAAAATCCAGTAGAAATTATCCAAACGGTTGATGGTATAGAAAGTGAAGCTAAAAACCAAGAAGTATCTATCGGGCCTGCTCAAATCCTACCATCAGTAGCTTCAAATGATGGCAAGAGCGTTGTAGCTGGAGCTAAAGAAGTAACGATAAAAGTTCCTCATGATGCTGGATTCACATATTTCTGGTATACAAATAAAGATAACAACCAAAAACCACAGCTTGATATTAAACGTGAAGATGATGGAAGATTAGTGATGTCTGGTGGAAATGCCAATAAAGCAACAATTAAGGAAGTTGTAAAAGGTGATTTTTATGATACTGTTACTTTAACATTAACAGAAAATATCAAAGAAGGAGTAGATTTAGAGGTTATTCCTCATAATGGAGTAGCTACTCATGGACATCACTTGGGTAGGTCGAAAATTGCAGTTACAAACGAAGCGCCAGTAGTATCAGCAGTGGAAGAGAACAAAAATGAAAAAGAAGTTCCAACAGATGCATCTGTTACAAAAGCTGATTTATTAAGACTTGTGAAAGTAACAGACCATGAAGATGATCTAAACGCTACTTTAGGTACTAAAGGAAATGCGAGAATAGTATCAATTGATGGAGATGAAAATGCTGTAAAAGTAGATACTTCAACAGCAGGTGAACATACTGTAATCTTTAGAGCCGTAGACAGCCAAGGTAAAGAATCTGCTGACTACACATATAAGATTAAAGTTCGTCAAAACAACGCTCCAGAAGTAACAATCCCGTACTCTGTAGATGGTAAGAAAGACGTATATGTATATGCAAATGAAGACTTCGATATTCCAATTAAATATACAGATGACACAGGTAAGGTAGTGGAAGCGTCTGTTAGACAAGGTGGAAATAAAGAGTTGCCTCAGAAGGCTGGCCAAAATGATCCTAATGTTTTAGACAATGAATACACTATGACAGTAGGAAAAATTTCTGCAGAAACAACAGCCACAGCAGAAAATCCAGCAACTATTCACATCACTGGTAACTTATCGAAGACAACACCAGGATTAACAGCATCTTCATTCCCAACAGACGAAAATGGTGAATATCCTATTGTAACTCGTTATGCTACAGCAACAGATACAGATGGTAAGAATATTTTTAATAATGCTACAGGTAATTCATATGCAACAGACCCAGGTGGATTCAGAATCGTCTTAAAAGCTCAAACAGCTAAGTATGATGTTAAAGCATTAGACGATGAGCATAAAACTGTTGTAACTAATACTGCGACATTGACTCCTGAAGATTTGGCAGCTGTTAAGAAAAATCTTAAATTAGAATTCTCTAAGAAAAATAATGACAAGAACATTAATAAAGATCTTGAAGTTACACCTGAGAATGTTGGAAAAGCAGTAGATACTGTTGCTCAAGATGGTACAAACTTAGTAGTAACATATAAAGATGGTTCTAAAGATACAATCGCTTTAGATAAAGTTGTGAAATTAGACAAAGCCCCAGCAATTAAAGCGGTAAATGATAAAGCAACTGAACAAATTGCTGCTATCAATGGTAATAGTGTATTATCACAAGCTGAAAAAGATGCAGCTATTAATAAAGTAAATGAAGCTAAACAAGCAGCCTTAGATAAAATCGATGATGCTACAAATGCTGCAGATGTAACAACAGCCGGAACTGATGGTGCTACAGCTGTAGGAAAAGTAAATCCGGTAGCTAAAGATGAGGCTAAAAAGGCTGTTCAAGATGCATTGAACGCTAAAAAAGATGCACTTGATAAACGTACTGACTTATCAGATACAGAAAAAGCGACTGCAAAAGCAAAAGCAAAAGATGCAGCAGATAAAGCAATTGCTGAAATTGATAAACAACCAGGTATTGCACCAACACCAGCAGAAGCAACAGCAGCGCAAACAGCAGTAGATGGTGAAAAAACTAAAGCTACTGAAGCGATTGCTAAAGTAAATCCAATCGCAAAACAAGCGGCATTAGATAAAATTGATGCAGCATTAAAAGCTAAAGAAATAGAAATGGACGGCCGTACTGACTTAACGGACGAAGAAAAAACAGCGGCAAAAGAAGAAGCAAAACGAATTGCTGAAACTAAAAAAGCAGAAATTAATGGTAAGGCAAATAATGCAGATACAACTGCAGAAGCTGAAAGAATTCAAGGTGAAATCAATACAGCAGGTACTGATGGTGAAAGAGATATTAAGGCTGTAACAAGAGTAGCTGCTACAAAACCAACAGCTAAAAATAGCCTAACAGGAGTGGCTGATACTAAGAAAGAAGAAATTCAAAATGACAGCTCATTATCAGCAACGGCTAAAGAAAAACTAAAAGCAGAAGTAGATGCTATTAAAAAAGCATCAGAAGCAGCAATCGATGGGGCTAAAAAAGACGCTGATGTTGAAAAGGCTAAGAAAGCAGGAGAAACTGCTATCAAGGCAATCAACTCAGTGCGTTTACCAGCAGATAAGGTATTAGTAGCAGATAAGGGTAATCTAAGCACTACTGACCGTGAAAAAATCGAAGCAGCAGTAAGAAAAGTGAATCCAACAGCGACTTCTGTCGTAGTGAATCCAGATGGAAGTGTAAATGTGAGGTTAGAAAGTGGAAAAGCAGAAACTCTTCCATTAGATAAATTGGTGAGAACTAATACTGATTTAGATAGTAAGGGTGGAGGTAACGATATCAATCGTCCAGCGGATAAAGTTATCGTTAAAAATCCTGCTGCCTTACAAAATCCTGCTGCCTTAGAACCAGAAGAAAAAGAGAAAATCTTAAAAGCTGTTCGTGATGTTAACCCTAATTCAGTTGTAACAATGGATGATAACGGAACGGTAACAGTATCAACGCCAGAAGGAAAAACAGCAGGATTCCCATTCTCAGAATTAGTACGTACATTAGATGATGTGAGAAATGACGATTCGGGTTCAGCCAATGCAGGAATTCGTAAGCCAGCAGATAAAGTAGTCGGAAACGCGACAAATGCAGATGACCAAGCAAAAGTAACTGAAAAACTGAAAAAATTAAATGGGGCAGAAGCTAAAGTTAAATATGATGATGAAGGAAATGCAACAGTAGTACTTCCAAACGGAACAATCGCGACAATTCCAGCATCAGACTTATTCAAAACACCAGAAGAAGCTAAGAAAGCAAACGGTGGAGATGATATCAATAAACCAAACTCACAAACTGTTGTTGATGATATAACAGCATTGCAAGGTGCAGAACTTGAAAAAGTAAAAGCTGAAATCAAGGCTAAAGTTGAGGCAGTAAACCCAGGTGCAGTGGTAGTAGTTGATGCTAAAGGAAACGCAATCGTAACAACTCCAGAAGGAAAAACAGCAGTTATCGATGCAGATGATTTAATTAAGAAATCTACTGAATTACCAAATGCAAAAGCTGGTAACAACATCAACAACCCAGCAGATAGAGTACGAGTAGGAAATAAAGAATCATTACAACCTGAAGAAATTGCTAAAATTAAAGCAGCGGTTGAAGCAGTAAACCCAGGAGCAACAGTAGTAGTTGACGCTAAAGGTAATGCAACAGTAACAACACCAGATTCACCAGGAGTAGAAGGTAAGACAGCAACAATTCCAGTAAGTGAATTAGTGAAAGTAGATGGCGATAAGGATACAGTAAGTGGTGGAAACCAAGTAAACACTCCAGCAGATAGAGTAGTGGTAGAAAACCCAGAAGCATTAAATGATGATAATAAAAATGCAATTAAAGCTAAAATCCAAGCAGTAAACCCAGGTGCTGAAGTAGTATTTGATGAGAAGGGAAATGCAACAGTAACAATACCAGCAGCACAAGGTGAACAACCGAAAACAGCAACAATTCCGGTATCTGACTTAGTAAAAGCTAAAACAGATTTAGCAGATCCAACTAAACAAGATGCTGTAAATAAACCAGCGGATAAAGTAGTAGTAGCTGATCCAAATGCAGATTTAAGCGCATCTAAAGATGTAATCAAAGCAGCGGTTGAAGCAGTCAACCCAGGTGCAACAGTAGTAGTTGATGACAAAGGAAATGCAACAGTAACAACGAAAGACGGTAAGACTGTAGTGATTCCAAAAGCTGACTTGGTTAAGAAAGAATCTGACAAAGAAAATGCTAAAGCAGGAAACAGCATTAACAAGCCAGTAGACAGAATCTTAGTAACAGACCCAGCGAATATTGATGAAGCTACTAAGAAAGCAATCGAAGAAAAAGTGAAAGCTGTCAACCCAGATGCAACAGTAGTAGTAGACGCAAAAGGAAATGCAACAGTAACTTCACCAGATGGAAAAACAGCGACAATTCCAGTGGCTGAATTAGTGAAAACTGAAGCTGATAAAGAAACTGCTAAAGCAGGAAACAATGTCAACAAACCAGCAGATAAAGTACCAGCAACAAAAGAAGACTTAGCGGATCCTGCTAAGAAAGATGGTGTTGTAGGAAAAATCAAAGCAGCAATTCTTAAAGTAAATCCAGAAGGAACAAAAGTTGTAGTTGATGAAAAAGGAAATGCAACAGTATCTACTCCAGATGGAAAAACAGCGACAATTCCTGTTGAAGATTTATTAAAAGATCCAGCAGCTAAAGATAAGGCTAATGCAGGAAACAAAGTAAACACACCAGCAACTAAGGTAGTTGTAACAAGCCCTGATAACAAAGCTGCTGATGAAGAAAAAATCAAAGCTGAAATCTTGAAAGTGAACCCAGGTGCAACTGTAGTATTTGATACAGCAGGAAATGCAACAGTAACAACGAAAGATGGAGCTGTAGCGACAATCCCAGCATCTGACTTAGCAAAAGACGCAGCAGATCTAGAAAAAGCTGACAAACAAGATGATGTTAAGAAACCAGTTGACAAAACAATTGTTAAGCACCCAGATAAATTAACTCAAACTGATAAAGATGCAATTAAAGCAGCTGTAGAAAAAGTAAATCCATCTACAGATCCTGCAAACCCTACAACAGTAGTAGTAGATGATCATGGAAATGCAACAGTAACAACACCAGACGGAAAAACTAAAGTTATTCCAGCTTCTGAATTAGTGAAAACACAAGATCAAGCAGATGGTGCAAACGCAGGAAATAATGTCAATAAACCAGCAGATAAAGTATCAGCAAAACCAGCAGACTTAGAAGGAGCTGATAAAGAAACTCTTAAAACTAAGATTGCAGATGCGATTAAAGCAGTTAACCCAGAAGGAACAAAAGTATTCGTTGACGATAAAGGAAACGCAACAGTAACAGTGCCTGAAACAAACCCAGATGGTACTACAACATACAAAACAGCAACAATCCCTGTTGAAGACTTACTAAAAAATCCTGATGTTAAAGAATCTGCAACTGCAGGAAACAAAGTAAACACTCCAGCAGACAGAGTAATTTTAGATAAAGATATTGCTGCGTTATCACCAGAAGAACTTGCTAAGTTAAAAGAAAAAATTGCTGACAAAGTTAAAGCAATAAATCCAGATGCTACAGTAGTAGTAGATGAAAAAGGAAATGCCACAGTAACAACTAAAGATGGTGCTGTAGCAACAATTCCAGCTGCTGATTTATTGAAGGCAAAAACTGATTTAACAGATCCAGCTAAACAACCAGCAGTTAAGATTCCTGTAGACCAAACAGTAGTTGCGAATAAAGATGGTTTGTCAGAACCAGAAAAAACAGCAATTAAAGATTCTGTTCTAAGAGCAAATCCGGGCGCTACAGTATTCGTAGATGAAAAAGGAAATGCCACAGTAACAACACCAGATGGAAAAACAGCAGTAATTGCAGCAGATGATTTGGTGAAAACACAAGAAGATGTGTCAAATGATCCTAAAGCAGGTAACCTTGTTAACAAACCAGCAGATGGAGTCTTTGTAGGTGCTGAAGGAATAACTGAGGGTGTAAAAGCTAAGATTAAAGATAAAGTTCAACGTGTAAATCCAGATGCTACAGTATTTGTGGATGAAAATGGAAATGCAATCGTAACAACACCAGAAGGTAAGACAGTTACAATTCCAGTAGGTGACTTAACAAAAACAGAAGCAAATAAAAACGAAGTTAAAGCAGGAAACAAAATTAGTACACCTGCAGATAGAGTGTTAGTGAAAAATCGCGAACACCTAACAGCAGAGGATATTAAAGCAATCGAGAAAAACATCAAGGATGTAAACCCAGATAAAGATGCTAATAATCCAACAGTTGTACTATTTGACGAAAAAGGAAATGCAACTGTAACAGTGACAAATCCAGATGGTACTAAGACTACAGCTACAATTCCAGTAGAAGATTTAGTAAAACCAGTAGCCTACTTAACAGATCCAGCTAAACAAGATTTAATTAAGAAACCAGTGGATAAAGTATTAATAGCTAATCCAGACAATATTGGTGATGATGCCAAGAATGCTATTAAAAAAGCTGTACTTGCTGTAAATCCAAAAGAAGGAACAAGTGTAGTAGTAGATGATAAAGGTAATGCGACAATCACAACTCCAGAAGGTAAATCTTTCGTAATTCCGGCTCTATGTCAAATAACGTTGGTGATAATTTAAATCAACAAAATCTATTAAATT
>CAUQSL010000018.1:0-32554 GCA_963520775.1 uncultured Peptostreptococcus sp. | reverse complement strand
AAGTATATAAAGCTAAGTATATAAAGCTAAGTATATAAAGCTAAAGTATATAAAGCTAAGTACATAAAGCTAAGTACATAAAGCTAAGTACATAAAGCTAAGTACATAAAGCTAAAGTATATAAAGCTAAGTATATAAAGCTAAGTACATAAAGCTAAAGTATATAAAATCAAAGTATACTAATAGAACAAAAAATAATAAAAGAATACGATTAGATATATAACAATAAAAAATCTAGCATCTAAGGCAGTATATATAATAAATAATAAAAAAGAGAGGATAAATAATGCAAGGAAGTGTTTTTGTAATAGAAAGCGGTACTGATGGATCAGGTAAGGCTACCCAAACTAATTTACTATATGAAAGGCTCAAGTCTGAGGGATATAAGGTTATGAAGGTATCATATCCAAATTATAATTCTGATTCATCTGCTTTGGTAAAGATGTATCTAAGAGGGGATTTTGGCAAAAAGGCTGATGATGTAGACGCATACATTGCTTCTACTTTTTACGCGGCAGATAGGTATGCATCATATAAGTCAGAATGGGAAGAATTCTACAAAAATGGTGGAATAATTATAGCAGATAGGTATACAACTTCAAATATGGTTCACCAAGCTTCAAAAATGAATGACATAGATCAAAGGAATAGTTTTTTGGATTGGTTGGATAAGTACGAGTATGACTTGTATAAGTTACCAAGACCTAAAAAGGTATTTTTCTTAGATGTACCAGTGGAAGTAAGTCAAGACTTGATAAAAGATCGAAATAATAAGTTTACCAATGATAGTCAAAAAGATATACATGAAAGCGATGTTGACTATCTAAAGAAGACATATGAAAATTCAAAGTTTGTAGCTGATAAGTATCAGTGGAATATAGTAAACTGTATTGGTCAAGACGGTCAAATAAAATCTGTAGATAAAATACACCAGGAGATATATTCTAAAGTGGTTTCAGACATAAATAGGTTGAGTAAAGAGGTATAGTGGTGGACTGTATGTTTGAAAAAATATTAGGACAAGAAATAGTCAAGACTAGGTTGGCAAATATTATCCAAAAAGGTTCAGTAACTAATGCTTATATATTTACCGGACCAGAGGGTGTAGGTAAGAGGTTGGTGGCAGAAAATTTTGCCGAGAACCTATTGAAACAAAGCATAGAGACTAGTCCGGATTATAAATATATATCTACTAAAGATGGAGAAAATAGTATAAAAATAGGTCAAATTAGGGACTTAATAAGAGATATGAGCATTAAGCCACATGGTCGCTATAAGATATTTTTAATAGACCTTGCAGATAAAATGACCCTTCAGGCGCAAAATGCTCTCTTAAAAACTATAGAAGAACCATCTGCTTATGGTATAATAATACTTGTAACAAAAAATGAACAAGCTCTTTTAGATACGATTAGATCTAGGTGCCTAGAAGTAAAGTTTGGGCCCATATCAAGCAAATATATAAGGCAGATATTGCTTACTAAGGGTGTAAATGAACAAGAAGCCCAGCTAGCAAGTATATTTGCGAGAGGGAGTGTCAGTAAGGCTTTAGAAATTAGTATGAGCCAAGATCTCAAAAAAATGAGGCAGAATATAGAAGAATATTTAGAAGTAACTTTTATAGATAAGAATAAGTATGAGTTGGCCAGAGTTGGAGAAAATTTCAAAATCTATGCTAAAGAATATACTAATTTAATAGACTTGTTGAGATATTATATAAGGGATATTATACTCTTAAAAGAGGGTATAGACCATAAATTGATTATAAATTATGATAGGACAGACTTATTAAGGAAACTAGCCTTGAAGGTCAGTATATCAAAATTGGGACAGATAGTTGATATTTTAGATGAGAGTCAGGTTAAGTTGTCAGCAAATTGCCATTTTGTAACAACGATAGAGGCTATGGCTTTAAATATATATGAGGTGATAAAATAATGGTAAAAATTGTAGGAGTAAGATTTAAACCTGCTGGGAAGATATATTATTTCGATCCAGTAGACTTAAAATTAGATATAGGAAATGATGTAATTGTAGAAACAGCTAGAGGCTTAGAATATGGGATGGTTGTAATAAGCCCAAAATTGGTTAATGAAGAAGAGTTAATTAGTCCCCTAAAGCCAATAATTAGGATAGCGAATAATGAAGATTCAGAAGTATATCTGGAAAATAAGGTAAAAACAAAGGAAGCTCGTGATATTTGTGAAGAAAAAATAAAAGAACATAGTCTAGAAATGTACTTGATAGATTGTGAGTATACATTCGATAGAAACAAGTTGATTTTTTATTTTACAGCAGAGGGTAGAATAGACTTTAGAGAATTAGTAAAGGACTTAGCTTCAATCTTCAAGACAAGGATAGAATTGAGACAGATAGGTGTAAGAGATGAAGCCAAGATACTAAATGCAATTGGACCATGTGGAAGACCCCTATGTTGTTCAACATGGATAGGAGAGTTTATGCCAGTATCAATAAAAATGGCTAAAGACCAAGGCCTATCTCTAAACCCTGCAAAAATATCAGGTGTATGTGGCAGGCTATTTTGTTGTTTAAAATATGAAGCTCAGGGTTATGCTGATGCAGTAAAAAAAATGCCTTCAGTTGGTTGGTTAGTGAAGGATATGTTTACTGAAAAAAAGGGCAAGGTAGTAGATGTTAACCACCTTTTAGAAAATATAAAGGTCGAATATGAAGACAAAACAGTAGGTATATTAGCTGAGGGTGACTATAAGGTTATAAAGACATCCAAAAAAGAAAATAGCAAAAATGCTAACGAGGAAAAGTTGGATAAAGAAGCCTTAGAAGAATTGAAAAAACTTGAAAGAGAAAAATAGGGAAGAATAGAAAGTTTGAAATAGTAGAACAGGTAAGAATAGAAAACTTGAAAGAGAAAATATTATGAAAGTTAAGTTGTTGGATGATGAAAGGATAGATGACCTGCAGTTCAAGGGCCTAAAGATTATACAAAATACAAGAGGTTTTTGCTTTGGTATAGATGCTGTACTTTTAGCAAATTTTACAAGGGTTAAGAAAAATGCCAAGCTGGTGGACCTAGGAACGGGGACTGGTATAATACCTATTTTGCTATCAGGAAAGTCATCAGCTAGTAAGATTATAGGGATTGAAATTCAGGATGAAGTTGCAGAAATGGCTTCTAGGTCTGTTAAATTAAATCAATTAGAAGATAGGGTAGAAATCCTAAATATGGATATGAAGGATGCAGTAGGTATTTTGGGCAAGGGTCAAATGGACATGGTAGTATCTAATCCACCCTATATGCATTCGAAGGGTTTAATAAATGAAAATGACAAAAAAGCAATATCCAGGCATGGCTTAAAGTGCGAACTCGAAGATGTAATAAGGGTTGCAGGAGAATTGTTAAAACCAAACGGCAAGTTTTTTATGGTAAATAGGCCAAATAGACTGGTGGATATGCTAGCAATAGCAAGAAAATATAAACTAGAAGCCAAACAAATTAGGTTTGTTCATTCGAGGGTGGCTACTGCACCGAAGATGGTTTTAATAGAATACGTCAAGTGTGCCAAACCAGAGATAAGAGTTTTAAGTCCCTTGTATGTATACAAGGAGGACGGAACCTATACTGATGAAGTGAAAGTAATATATTCTAATCAAAGTGTAGATATTTAAAAGTCAGGTTTAGGCTTATATGAAAGGAAGTAGGAGATGGCAGGTAAGTTGTATGTGTGCCCTACCCCAATAGGCAACTTAGAGGATATTACATATAGGACCTTGAGGATCCTAAACGAGGTTGACCTAATAGCTGCAGAGGATACTAGACACACGATAAAGTTGTTGAATCATTTTGAAATAAATAAGACCCTTACCAGCTACCATGAGCACAACAAGCTGACCAAGGGACCCATACTCATAGATAAGCTACTAGAGGGAATAAATATAGCCCTGGTAAGTGATGCGGGTATGCCGGGTATATCAGATCCTGGCCAGGACCTGGTAGCCCTTTGTATAGACCATGGTATAGACATAGAGGTACTACCTGGGGCATCGGCCTTTGTAATTGCCTTGGTTGGGTCAGGTCTACCTAGTTGGAAGTTTGCCTTTGAAGGCTTTCTGGATAGGGATAAAAAGAGCAAGAAAAAAAGGCTAGAAGAAATAAGGTACGAAGAGAGGACCCTGATTATATACGAGTCTCCACACAGGTTAAAAGAGAGTCTAAAACTCATGGAGGAAGTCCTGGGTGATAGAAAGATAGCTGTTTGTAGGGAATTGACCAAGAAACATGAGGAATATATGAGGTCAAATATAAGTAAGGTGAGGGCCTACTATGAGGACAATGACCCTAGGGGTGAATATATACTGATAGTTGAGGGGTCAAGTGAAACAAGACCTGATATAAATGATAGCTACGATGGTTTAGACGAGAGGACCTATGTCATCAAACTCATGGAAGAGGGCCTATCGAAAAAAGATGCTATCAAGATGGTAGCCAAGGATAGGAAGTTAAAAAAGGATATAGTATACAAGGAAGTTCTAGACTTATAAGTATAAGTGGTTTTAAGTGATAAGAGAATAAATGAGGTTTTGCCTAGAGATGATTAGCCAAGGCAAGGCCTCTTTTTTGCTTGCTAAGACAAGTTTGATAGATTTACATAAGCAAATTTTGTTTATGTAAATATAAGATAGATAAAGAGATTCGAGATACTATTTAGAATGATTTTTTATTTTATAGGTGGTAGACTTTATAAATATATTTATACAGCTATAATTAAAAAAACTAAAAATAGTTAAAAAAAACCTAAATATATTGAATCTTATTTTCAATAATTATATGATATACTGGTTTAGAGAATAGTATTGAATATTAATAGCTGGTGTAAATCTTATTTATACTAATAATTTATTCAATAGTTATCAGTTGTCGCATAAGTGCACAATAAATAGTTCTCATAGTGGCGAAAACGATTCGATGAAATTAAGTTATTAAGGAGGAAGGAAATGACAAATATTAAGAAGTTAGTGAAAGTTGTAATGGCTATTGTTTTATTATTAGGATTGACAGTTACTTTTGTTGGTAATGCTAGTGCAGAAACAACATATGCTGGTGATGGTGAATATACTGTTAACGTTTATCATAATGAGACTATGACTACACAGCCAATGAAGGGAAAGGTAGACAACGCTTTTAAATCAGCCACAGTTACAAGGGTTGGAAAAGATAGATATAATGTTGTATTTCACACTAAAGGCATGACATTTATGCTTGTAAAAGGTGAAATAGTTGAAATGACTATAGATGGTGTTGGAAATACAAGTGGACCGGACTTTTCTTTTTCTAATATAAATTTAGAACAAAAGGGAGCTTACCTTACTAAGAATATATCTTGCAAAATGAAGCTTGCAGGTGGTTTGGTACATAAAAATGTTACTTGTTATTTTAAGTTAACAAAAAAATAGGTATAAATAATATATTTTTAGTGTATTAAGAATCGATTTGCCACTTTATTAATATACAATAAAATGTCATACATATTAAATTGATGGAATTGGAGATATAAAATGATTGTAAAGATTAGGGAAAAAGTCATTTCTATTACCTTAGCATTAGCAATGATGACTACTAATTTGGTGGGATATTCATCTATTAGTTTTGCTGATGCTAGTAATTCACATATAAATCAAGTAAACCTAAAAGAAAATGTGGACTATGATATAGGAATGATAAAAAAGTCTAAAGTTAGTGGAGCAGATGAGTTACCGGTTGGTGAATTAGAAAAATTTGATGCAACTCCCGAATATAGTGATAATGAGATGTACTCAAATGGAATCTATCACTTAACGGCTAAAGTAAAGAAGGTCAATGATAAATATATTGTAAAGCTACCAGTAGCAGTTTATAGGATGGAATTAAATTTCCGTAATAATGAATGGGAAAAATATTCTCAAAGTGGTTTTCAATACTTAAAAGAAAGTGATGGAAAACTTATTGATGGCAAGGTTATAAGAAATATCCAACCTTTGAAAAATAGTGTTAGTGAGTCTGGACAATGGAAGCAAGAACTAAAAGAGTTAACTTTAACAACAGATGAATTAAATAAACCGATATATATTAAAAGTATATTAACAACACATCATTTTATGGGTGGTGAAACTGATGAAAATGTATATAGTAAGTATACCTTTGATCTAGAAAATTTCGGAGACAATAAACTGAAATTTGATGTACCAAAAATAGAGGAACTTTTGGAAAAATTGAACATTGAAAATAAACCTAGTGGTGAAACAGGTGAAAATAATGAAGAGGGCAAGTATGTATACTTATCTAATGGTAATAAGGTAAGGGTTGACAATATCAATGATGAAAAAGATAAAGAAGCTCTTCTAAATCAGGTTAAAGAAATTGGATTAAATAAAGAAAAATATAATAAATATTTAATACTTGGTGAAGATATATCAACACTTGATGACATGATTAAGCTTTTAAAGGATGAAGGTTTCATGACCTTATCTGCTGCTATGAAGTTAGCCTATTTGCAGATTATATCAGATAGTGAAAAGGGAAAAAATAAGTCAATTATTTTAACCGATGGAGAAAGGATTAATATTCCTACAAGTGATAACGTTGAAGACATTGCTAGTAGTTATGTAAAGTTAATAAAGGGTAAGGATAATAATTTTGAGGGTGTTTCCTTAGATAAAAAATCATATCCAGAAAGTATAGATGTAAAAGGATCTACATTAAAAATAGAGGATATACTCAATAAATTTGATGATAGTTATATAGACGCAATAACTGATAATTCTAGTGACTTTATTGAGCTTTTAGGTGCCATAGCCAATAGTGAAAAGAAGTCTACTTCTGATACCTATAATTTATCTACAGTTGATGGAATAGTATCAGTAAAAAAGAGTGATGTAAAGAAAATCGACAGTGATGTATTTAATAATATAAGTAATATTTTGACTAAACTGGATGAAAGCAAGTATGTATTCCCTGTTATGACATATAAGAACAAGAAAGAACTTGTTGATGGATTTAACACATATAAGACTGAAAAAGAAGTATCAAATAAAGTTGAAAAACCAGCTTTATTTCACTTCTTTTCTGATAGTTACAAGAGTTCAGTAAATTATTTTGATGAGGCAATTACACATAAAAATAAAATGGCTATTGGTTTAAGTTTCACTTTTTATGTTAAAGACGTATTTGTGGATAATAGGATAGACTTGAAATTTACTTTGGATGGAAGTGAACCGACAGAGAAATCAGAATCGATGAGGGAAGAAAAAACGGGCATCTTTGGGGTTGAGTTTGACCAAATGAAGGAATATGGAAGTAAATACAGACCTTTACAAGAATTACCAAGTGCCGTTTACAGCGGGGGGACAGTTGTACTTAAGGTTAAGGCCTTCCAAAAGGGTATGGAACCATCAGAAACGCTGACATACAATTGTAAGATTGGTAGATTATATAATGATGGGCTTGTAAAGAAGGCAACATACTTTGAAGGTGAAGAACATGAATCTTATATAGGAAATCCAGATTTAGAATTCAAGGAATTTGGAGTTTACTATGATTCAAAAATAGATATAAATAGGATAAATTCTGGAGATTTTTATGAAAAGGTTAAAAAAGGAGCTATTTCTAGTGGGTTAAATAATTTTGTCCTTTTGAACTATAAAATAACAGACCCTGATGGTGAACCGGCTAAAATTGAAAATGGTCAATGGCTAAGTGAAAAATTTAATGATAAAAAACTACCAGGTCACTATAATTGGATTATTCAACTTGGATTGAAAAAAGATAAAAATCTATACCCTCTTGACTTAAATAATGACAAGATTGATCTATATAGGGTTTCTGATGATGGGAAAATTAGTAAAATTGAAAAGTGTGAAAAAGATGGACTATTTTCAAAATCAGGCAACAAGGTTGACTTGATATTTGATATCAATGACTATAAGGGCAATATATTACTTGTTGAGAAAACCACTAATGATAATGTCGGTGAACTAAAAAAACAATATAAATACATATTAGATAAACTCAGTGACAGCAAAGAAAGTTATGAGGATCAAAAGTTAAATGAAATTTTGAATAGCTCTAAAAAAGTATATGAAAGCTTCAATGATAATACAGCAAAAGAGAAAGTTTTAGAAGCATTGAATAAGCTAAAAATGCAAATTCTTGAATTGCATATGGCAAATAAGAATGAAAAAGATTATGAATTTGAAAAGGCTATTGCTGACTCTAAAAATAAATTAACTAGAATTCTTAAGACAGAAGATAGTTTGAGTAAATTAGATAAACTGGTAGAATCTATTGAAAAAAATAAATCATCTATGACTGATAAGGAAAAAGAAGAGGCAAGTTCAAATATTAGAAAAGCTATATCTTCACTAGAAATGATATATGATGGTTTTAAAAGACAACCTAAGCTAAGTGATGGTATATACGAAATTCCAATTCAAATGAGGAGGTTTGGATCTGTCAATGAAATATCTATGGGAAATAATGCGATTGAAGGTATAGGAAAATTAACTATAAAAAATGGAGTCCAGAGCTTAGCATTTGATGTAAAAAGTGTAAATATGTCTAGCTTAGAGGGAAGGGTTATTAAACTAAATTATTTTGAGCCAGATAACTATGATCCTACAGGAGGTCTAAAGAAAGAAAGTGAGTTAGGAGAAGCTAAGCAGGTAAATGTTATTAAGAAAGAAAATTTACTAGGATTTGATGGCAAAAAGAGAGATTATATTACTAAAGTTTCAATACCTCTTAACAAGGAAAAAGAAAATCCTAAGAGATATATTGGTATATCTGTAGATGTTATGAATGGACTTTTTGGAAATGGACCTGATGATGATGTATTTAAGTATGGGGTTTTAGTATTGGACTATGGACAAATCAAATCAATAAAAAATGATGACCCTGAAGTTCCAACTCCTAATCCTGATGTTGATAAGGACACATGGACTGTACCCGTTGAAATGAAGATGGCTCATGAGGACAGACCTTCAATGGGTTCATTGGCTACTATACCTACAGCTAAGATAAGCAAAAATAAGGATGGTAAATATACATATACTGTTAATTTTAAGGGGATACACAGAAAATTTGGAACAGAAACATTCTATGGTCATTTATTCGGAATGAAAAAGTATATGGATGGTTTTGATTCAAAATTAAGTGAAGAAATATTACCATCAAAAATGGACAAGGACAAGGATATATATTCTAATGAAAGAGAATTTCCATCTGAGTATAAGTTTGTTAGTGACAAATTGGTAAACACTTTAAATGTAAAAGTAGCAGTCGATGCAATGTGTATGATATCAACTGGTAGAAATCCATATGAAGCTAACGTTGATAAATGGAAGGGTTCTCAGCCAGCAAGATTGGTATTTGATATTTCGTCCATAGAAAATAATGGGTCAAAACCAGGTGAAAATTCTAAGGTAAGCAAGGAAATAAGAGAGCTTTTAATTAAAGATATTGAATTGGCTGAATCGATTTTGAAATCTGGAGTAGTTACTGGTAATTCAAAGTCTTTGGTAGAAGCCGCAATAGCTTCCGCCAAAAAGGTTATAAATGACCCTAAGTCAACAGAATTACATTATATAACTGCTAGAGAGGTATTGAGGTTCTCGATAGCAAATATTAAGAAAGACCAAAATCCTAATAATGGTGGTGATAACCTTATTGGCAATATGTCTAAGGACAAGACTGGTAATTCAGATAATGAGGAAGAAAATAAGAAAAAACAAGTTAAAAAATATAGGGTGCCAGTTAAGATGATCAAAGCTTATAATCAAAAAGAAGTATCTATGGGAGATAAAGCTTTAGATAGGGAAGCGATAGTATATACCAAGGATGGAAGGTCAACTATATACTTGGGTATGAAGGGTATTTATTTCATGAACAGATATGGACATTTAACTGATATGTTAATATATCCTGGATCTTCAATGTCATCAGAACCAGAAATGGCTAAAGTATATAAAACATACAACGATAAGGCGATGGATGGAAAGGATAGGTATTTTCCAAGAGTAATAGCTTTTAATAGACCAACTACTAAAGAAAGTAAAATATATATAAGGGTCTATGTGGATGCTATGGATTCTATTCAAAGTAACGCAAGTAGTTATGATAAAATAGTTAAGGGATCAGGAGCACAGAATGCGATGTTAGAATTTGACTGGTCGAATGCTAAAGATATCAGTGACCAAGAGGGTATAAATTTTGATGCAGACAATGATGACCTTAATGCTAAAAACACTAAAAGACTTGCAGGTAGCAACAGGTATGAAACTTCAGCCAAAATCAGCCAAAAATACTTCAGTTCAGCAGATACTGTAATACTGGCAAGTGGAAAAAATAATGCAGATGCCCTAGTATCAGCATCATTTGCAAATGCCCATAAGGCACCAATACTGTTGACAAATAAAGATACTACGGATGAAAGCGTCCTAAATGAAATATCCAGGTTAAAGGCTAAGAATATAATCATAGTTGGAGGTAGCTCATCAGTTAGTTATAAGGTAGAAGGAGACATGAGGTCAAAGGGGTATAACGTAAGAAGGATTTCAGGAAATGACAGGTATGAAACTTCTGCCATAATAGCTCAGGAGGTCAAGGATCTAACAGGGGCATCTAAGGCTATCTTAATAAATGGGGCCAAAGACGCAGATGCCTTGACTGTATCATCACTTGCCACAAGCCAGGGTCTACCAGTAATCATGACTAAGTCTGATGACCTAGAAGCTCATGCCAAGTCAAAGCTGAATTCTTGGAATCTAGACAAAATATATGTAGTAGGTGGAAGAAATTCTATTTCAGACTACACTATGAACCAGGTAAAGGCAAAAATAAAGACTAGATTATCAGGTCAGGATAGGTTTAAGACTGCCTTGGCTATAGCAGATGAGTCATATCCGGACACAAATAAGGTTATGTTTGCGAATGGATATAATGCAATAGATGCCCTATCAGCCGGAGCAGTTACTGCCAGGGCAAAAATGCCAATCATACTTATAAATAGGACAAGTGTGCCAAGTAGCATAAAGAATAGGCTAGACGGAAAGTTAAGTCAGTCAGTAATACTAGGTGGTGAAAATACCATAGTTAGTAGTATAGTTGACGCACTTTCGTAAGGAAGCTAGACAATTAAAATATATTATTTAGGCCGTATAATATTTAGCGTTGGTGAGAGAAAATTCTCTCCCAACGCTAAATTTTTGCAAAAAAATAGTATACATAAAAATGATGTAGATAAGCTTGAGAGTATTATAAATACTAGGATAGAGGATGTGTCTATGTGTTTTACAAAGAGTATAAATAGCCTAAGAAAGAGGAAAGTATATATTAAGAAAAAACACCTTATAAAGGGGTAGGAATTTATTTCACATTAAAAATACGTAAATAATACTCATTAAAAAGGAATACATTTTCATTAATGTGATATTTATGAATATAAGGAAAAAATTGCTAAAAATTAAATTATAGAGAATTAAATAGCTTTTTAATCTTATTTATGATAAGATATAGATGTGAAAGTGAACTTTAGATTATAAAGTATAAACTACTTTAGGCCAAGAGGAGAAGACGATGAATAATAACTTGACAATGTTGACTGACTTATACCAGTTAACAATGATAAACGGATATTATAAGAAGGGTGTGCATAATAATACTGCAGTATTCGATGTATTTTTTAGGAAGAATGTATGCGAGGGTGGCTATACTATTATATGTGGTATTGAAGAGGTTATAAACTATATAGAAAACTTACATTATGAAGAATCCGACTTAGATTATTTAAGGGGCTTAAATCTCTTCGATGAAGATTTTTTAGCCTTTCTAAAGAATTTTAAGTTTACAGGGGATATATATGCTGTTGAAGATGGTAGTGTAATGTTTCCGGGAGAGCCTATACTAGTGGTCAAGGCGCCACTTTATCAGGCCCAGTTAATAGAAACGGCTATGCTTTCTATTGTAAACTTCATGTCTTTAATAGCAACAAAGGCATCTAGGGTATGCAATGCTGCTAAGGGAGATCCTGTTTTGGAGTTTGGTTTAAGGAGGGCTCAAGGTCCTGAGGCTGGTCTTTATGGAGCGAAGGCAGCGATTATTGGAGGTTGTAAGGGGACTTCAAATATATTAACTGGTAAGATGTTTAATGTTGCGGTAGCGGGTACACATGCCCATAGTTGGGTACAAAAATTTGATACAGAATTAGAGGCTTTTAGAGCCTATGCAGACATTTATCCAGATAATTGTTTATTACTAATCGATACTTATGACGTATTAAATAGTGGTATAAAAAATGCCATTACGGTATTTAATGAGTTAAGGGAAAAGGGGCATGAGCCATTAGGAGTTAGACTGGATTCTGGTGACCTAACATACCTATCAAGAGAGGTAAGAAAGATACTTGATGATGCTGGCTTTGAAAACGTTAAGATAACAGCATCAAACGATCTTGATGAATATACTATTACATCTTTAAAGCAGGAAGGGGCAAAGATAGATTCCTGGGGAGTAGGTACAAAGCTAATAACATCATATGATTATCCTTCTTTAGGTGGTGTTTATAAATTGGCTGCAGCAAGTGACTCTCAAGGCAATTTAGTGCCTAAGATCAAGATTTCGGAAAATCCTGAGAAGATAAATAACCCTGGTTTTAAAAAGGTAGTAAGGATATACAATGAAAATGGAAAGGCAGAGGCTGACTTAATAATGTTAGCTGATGAAGTAATAGATGAGTCGAGCAGATTAGAAATATTTGACCCAGTATACACTTGGAAGACCAAGCAATTTGAAAAATTCAGTATAAGGGAGGTTTTGTCCCCCTTATTCATAGGTGGAAAATGTGTGAGAAGTATAAAGTCTATACAAGAAGTAACTAATTATGCAAAACAAGAGTTAGATAGCTTATGGGACCAACATAAGAGAATAAAAAATCCTCATATATATAAGGTGGATTTATCTGAAGGTCTATGGAAAATGAAACAAGATATGATAGCTTCTAAAAAAATAAAATAATAATTTATATAAGGTGGGTGGAGAGTATGAAGAAAAAATCTTATGAAGAAAGAATGGATTCTACTGATGCAAAAATTATAGAAATCCTTCAAGATAATGGTAGAATTTCTATGAAAGATCTTGGTATTGCAGTAGGTTTAACATCACCAGCTGTATCAGAAAGGGTCAAGAGGCTTGAAGAGGCCAAAATTATATCTGGTTACAAGGCTATAATTAATCCAGATTCTATGGGTAGGGCGATAAAGGCCTTTATCAATGTTTCTCTTCCAGGAACAGCCTATGATGCCTTCATTGACGCAGTAAAGAATGATCATAGGATAGTAGAATGTCATCATATAACAGGAGATGATAGTTCACTAATTAAGGTCATTGTCGAAAGCATGGATGAATTAGAGAATGTGATAGATAATTTAAAGGATTTTGGTAGGACAAGGACATCAGTAATATTGTCCACACCAGTTCAAGCGAAATCAATTTTATAAAGAATTGACTTTTTTGTAACCTTGTTGTAAAATCAAGGTAATTAAATTTTTTGACTATGAAGAGAAGAGTAACCGCTGGAGCATTTTTAGAGAGTTGGTGATGGCTGAAAACCAATATTAGGAAGGTGGTGAATATGGACTCTGAGTCTCAGTCTTGAGCTAATATTAGTTAGGGGCTGCGTATTGATGCGTTAAATCTAAGAGATGCTGGTGGGGAAATCACTGTATAAATTGAAGGGTGATACTACTATCAAATACAGACTAAAGATTTGTTAACCAGTAAGTAGGGTGGTACCGTGACTATTATTTGCCCCTATGCAATGCATAGGGGCTTTTATACTTTGAGGAGGTTAATATGACAAAGAAACCAACATTTTATGTAACAACACCAATATACTATCCAAGTGGAAAGCTACACATAGGACATGCCTATACAACTGTAGCAGCAGACGCTATATCTAGGTTCAAAAGGTTTTGTGGCTATGATGTAAGATTCCTTACAGGTACAGATGAGCATGGAGAAAAAATCCAAAAAAAGGCTCATGAAGCTGGTAAGAGTGAGATAGAATTTCTTGACGAGCAAATAGCAGAAATCAAGAAGCTTTGGGAAAAGTTAGAAATATCTAATGATGACTTTATTAGAACTACTGAGGAAAGACATGAAAAAGCTATTCAGAGGATATTTACAAAACTTTATGAAAAAGGAGATATTTACAAGGGATCTTATGAAGGACACTATTGTGTACCATGTGAGAGTTTTTGGACAGAATCACAGATGTTAGAAGGTAATAAGTGTCCTGACTGTGGCAGAGATACTAAGGTAGTGAAGGAAGAATCATACT
The DNA here is from genome assembly GCA_963520775.1 of uncultured Peptostreptococcus sp. Taxonomy (GTDB): domain Bacteria; phylum Bacillota; class Clostridia; order Peptostreptococcales; family Peptostreptococcaceae; genus Peptostreptococcus. Next base: position 18,206 of record CAUQSL010000018.1, on the reverse strand, counting down.
TCTTTAGGCTATCAAAGTACCAGGATAGGTTGATGGATCTATTCCAAAATACGGACTTTGTAATGCCTGAAAGCAGAAAAAACGAAATGATAAAGAACTTCCTAGAACCAGGACTAGAAGACCTATCAGTAACTAGAACTTCATTTGACTGGGGTATAAAGGTACCTTTCGATGAAAAGCATATAATCTATGTATGGGTAGACGCCCTATGTAACTATATTACAGCCCTAGGATATGAGGGTGATGATGATACAAACTACAAGAAGTTCTGGCCAGCAGATGTCCACCTGGTTGCCAAGGAAATAGTAAGGTTCCATACAATTATATGGCCAGCCCTACTAATGGCCCTAGATATACCAGTACCAAAGAGGGTATTTGGTCATGGTTGGATCCTATTTGCAGATGACAAGATGTCAAAGTCTAAGGGTAATATAGTATATCCAGGCCAGATGGTAGATAGGTACGGGGTAGATGCCCTTAAGTACTTCCTACTGAGAGAGTTCTCTTTTGGTCAGGACGGTTCATACACTCACAGGAACTTTATAAACAGAATAAACTCAGACTTGGCTAATGACCTTGGTAACCTTGTAAGCAGGACTATATCAATGGTTGAAAAGTACAATGAGGGTGTCCTAGTTGTAAACGACGCTGGTACTGAATTTGACCAGGACCTAATCGATACTTATAGGGAAGTAAGGGCTGACTTTGAAGGTCAGATGAATGAATTGATGTTCCATGAAGCCCTAGAAAGCCTATGGAAGTTTGTTAGAAGGACTAACAAGTATATAGATGAAACAATGCCTTGGGTTCTAGCTAAGGATGAAGCAAACAAGGACCAGTTAAACCATGTCCTATACAACCTATGCGAATCTATTAGGTTAATATCTACACTTATATCTTCTTTACTACCAGAAACAGCTAGAAAGATATTCGATCAACTTGGTATAGCTGGTAAGGAAGACCTATACGACTGGGCAAGCACTGATACTTTCGGTCTAATTCCTGATGGAACTAAGGTAGAAAAGGGAGAGGTCCTATTCCCAAGACTTGAGGTTGAAGAAGAAATAAAGGCACTAGAAGACCTATTTGCTGAAAAGATAGTAGACCAGGAAGTAAAGCTAGACCATAAGGAAGAAATAGGTATAGAAGACTTTGAAAAGATAGAACTAAGAGTAGGAAAGATTGTAAAGTGTGAAAAGCATCCTAAGGCAGACAAGCTACTAGTATCACAGATCAAGCTTGGATCAGAAATGAGACAGATAGTATCAGGTATAGCTGAGTGGTACAAGCCAGAAGAAATGGTTGGCAAAAATGTAATAGTAGTATGCAACCTAAAGCCAGTTAAGTTAAGAGGGGTAGAATCTCAGGGTATGATCCTTGCAGCTGGTGATGATGGTGATGACCTGGTAATACCAGAAGCTATTGGTGCTAAAGATGGGGCAGAGGTGAGATAAATGCTGTTCGATTCACATGCTCATCTGAATGATGAGAGGTTTGATGAAGATAGGGATCAACTAATAGCCTACTTAAGAGATAATGATGTAGACCTGGTAGTAAATCCAGGTGCAGACATGGATACATCCAAGACAGCCATAGACCTGGCAAAAAAACATGACTTTATATATGCAGCAGTTGGGGTACATCCACATGATGTAGAACATATGACTGAAGATGATATAGAGACCCTAAAGAAATGGGCCAAGGAAAATGACAAGGTGGTAGCTATTGGAGAAATAGGCCTGGACTACTACTATGACCTATCGCCTAGGGACCTGCAGAAAAAGTGGTTTATCAGGCAGATTCAGTTGGCTAACGAACTAGGCCTACCCTTTATAGTCCATGACAGGGATGCCCATGGGGATACATTTGAGATAATTAAAAAGTACAAGGCTCCAGAGACAGGCTGTGTTCTTCACTGCTATAGTGGTGAGCTAGACCTAGCCAAGGAGTATATAAAGATGGGCTGTTATATATCGATTTCTGGAACTGTTACCTTCAAGAACAACAGGAAGACAGTCAATGTAGCCAAGAATATACCGCTAGAGTGGATGTTTATAGAGACAGACTCTCCATATATGGCTCCAGCTCCTAATAGGGGTAAGAGAAATGACCCGTCTATGGTCAAGTATGTGGCTGAAAAGATAGCCCTTGAAAGGGGAATCGGCTACGAAGAAGTGTGTAGGGTAACTAAAGAAAATGCCAAGAGGTTCTTTGGTATAAGGTAAGACCTTTAATAATTAAATACTTGATATAATAAAAATATAGTTCTAAGGAGAGTATGGATAAGTTCCAACTCTCCTATTTTATAATATAGATAAATTTTGGTTGTATAATATTTAGAGTTGGTGATAGAAAAATTCTCTACCAACGCTGAATATTATGCAAGCAATAAAAGAGTATTCTACGTATGTAGGAATTTTAAGGCAAGGATAATGCTTATTGAAAAGTTTAAGGTACAAAAAGGCAGCACCTATACTTGTATAGGTGCTGCCGTATAACTTAATATATTTTACTAATTTAAATTATCACCAACGTTATTTGACATAGAGCTAGTAAACTTATAACAATGGATGTTGCAATTATATTTTATATGGTGAATAGTATATATTGAGATACTTGCTATTTAATAATTGTAAAATATATGTAAATATTATTTTTAGTAACTATATTATAATCCTTTATATAATTATTTTTTCTCCAATATTCCAACATTCTGATGATAAAGTCACGTATTCTTTTATTATTTTGAATAGAATTAGATTTTAGATCTGAATAAATATCAGAAAATATTATGTTAATAAATGAATTGGTATTTATAAAAATCCTATAAATCAAATATTCTTTAATAAGAATGCTTAGGCTTGTTATAGATGTTTCAGTATAGTATATTTTACTATCTATACTAGTATATAAGTTATAAGATTTTGCTAATCGATATATTAGGGGATCTTTTAGAATCAGATGTAGATTCTTGTGAGAAAAATGGATTGTGTAAATCAGGTTTTCCACAGTGGTTGAATTTAAATCTTTATTATATATACATATTTTGAAATTTTTGATTTTTTCAAAAGACTGCTTAATTAAATTTTCTTGTTTTTTTGTAACGACTCTAGAAGTAGTGTATGTCATAAATTTAAACAGTGTTTTGAAATTAAAGCTATATACATTATTTATAAAAAGTGTATGGAGACTCCTAAGAACACAGATGTCAACCAAATTTAAATGTTCACAAGAAGCTAGATTTTTCTTAGGTATAAATTCAAAGGAAATATTATTGTTCAAGGTATATTTTTTAAATGATAAAAAATATGGAAAATCCACATTAATATCTGAAATATCTATATTTAATCTTGGGAGAACTGTTAACTTAGGAATATTATAAATAGAACTTTCTTCTAAATTAATTATAATTTTAATGAATTTGTTTATAGATATAGACCAATTAAAATGACATTCATATGTTTCTATTAATAAGTTGAGTAATATATGATTGTACATATTAGAATTTAGTTCTTCTATACATTCGCATAATAACAAATCAAAAGTATAAATATCAGAAGAAAATTGAAATAATTCGTCTATAAAACTGACTAATGTATAAAAATTATGAGAAGGACAACTAGAAATTGAATCCAACTTATTTAATAGAATAGATTTTCGTTTTAAAAAAGGATCTTCAAAATAGTAACCATACTCAGTTTTGTGTAATTTTATATTTAACTTTTTCTCTATAAAATATATTTCGCTTACTACCATAATATCAACTCCAATATAATAATTTATACTAAATTGTTTATAAAAAAAAATTATACTTTGATATTATAATAACATATTTTTCTATATAAAGCAAGTTATTATAATATGAATAAAAAAATGCAAAATGATAGTATGCTACTTGCTATTAAGTGAGTTAAGTATAAGAAAAACAAAAAAAGAAAGAGGTTTTATATATGTAAATATGTAGATTTTGTAAAATTAGCAGAGAAAGTTAATAAAATAACTACTAAGGTGTAAAAAAATGTGATTGTAGTTGTTAATTTAACTAGGTGTTGTTACTATATAAGAAAGTATGATGTATGAAAGGATTGCACTATATTTTTATAGAAAGGGGTAATTATATGAATTTTAATATTATAGTCACCAATAGATGTAACTTAAAATGCAAATATTGCTATGAAAAAGTCAAAAACTCAAGAGATCTAAGTACAGATTTAGTAGATAAAATTATATTATTTATAAAAAGTGAAGTTTATAAATATAACCCCAAAAAAATAAAAATAATTTTTCATGGTGGAGAACCTACTTTAAATTTTGATATTATAAAATATGTTATAAAATCACTTGAAGATAACGTAACATTACCAAAAATTTATGAAATGACAAGTAATGGATTTTTGATCGATGATGAAACTAAAAATTATATTTATAAAAATGATATAAACTTATCTATTAGTATAGATGGAAAAAAGAATGATAACGATGTAAATAGAGTTGATAAAAATGGTCAAGGAACATATTTACAAGTCATAAATAATATAATTTCAATGATTAATATGAATATAAATATACGATGTAGAATGACTGTGACTAAATCAAATATTTTGAATTTAACTGACAATATAAATGGCTTAGTTGAGAAGGGTATAGTTAATTTTGCTATAGCATTAGATTTCTTTGAAGATAAGTGGAATCAAGATGAGTATAACGAATTGCTATTAAGTTTAAGAGAATTAAAAACAAGATATAAATCTTCAAATATTACCATTTCTTTAATTGACGATTTAAATACACTATCTGAAAAGAGTGATTGCCTAGGTGGAGTTTCAAGTTTTACATTTGATGCAAATGGAGATGTGTATCCTTGTTTATTTGCAATAAATCATGAAAGATTTCTGTTGGGAAATTTAAACAAAGACACATATACGCACATAAGAAATAAAGGTAAGACTTTGTGTCAAGAGAGACACTTGACACAAAGTTTTTGTAATAAATGTACTGCTGAGAAAATTTGCGATGGCAACAGATGTAAAATATTAAGTTATATAGTAAAGGGAGACTACTCATTACCCGTTGAATCTTTATGTATTACTACAAGGGCCATTATTGAAAGTATGTAAGGAGAAAAAGACATGAAAAAATATTTTATAAAGGATTTTGTATATACACATACTTATAACGATGAGACAATAATTGCCAATAAAGTTACTGGTGTATGGTTAAAAATACCAAAAATTTGTTATGAGATTATAAAAATAATTTCTGATAAATATGAATATATAGAAAATGGAATAAGCTACTTTGAAAGAGATGAAGATAAGATATATTTTGAAAAAATAATAGATAAGTTAGAAATAATCGGTGTTCTATCAGAATATAGATATGACAAGTTATATTTTAGAAAAGCTGAAATTATAACAATTTCTCTGACAAATAGGTGTAACTTATATTGTGAATATTGTTGCACAAATGCAAATAATAGCTATAAAGACTTAAGTAAAGATGATATAAAAATTATTGTACAGAATATAAAATTGTTTAATCCTAAAAAAATAGTGATTACAGGCGGTGAGCCTATGATTAGAGAGGATTTTTTTGATATAATATCCTTCATTAGAGAGGATTATTCAGGAGAAATTCAATTATTAACAAATGGGACATATATAACGCAAGAAAACGTTAATATACTAAAAAAAGTTAATTCTATCTCTATCAGTATAGATGGCTATAACAAACATATGGTTGATGATATTAGAGGAAATGGAACATTTGAAAAAGTTATGCAAAGTATTGAGCTCTTAAAGGCAATAAATTTTGAAAAGATTGCACTTTCAATGGTTTTTGGTGAATCTAATATAGATGATATTAATAAATTTATGGATTTTTGTAAGATGAAAAATGTAAGATCTGTTTGTAGGTTTTTTTCTAGATTTGGAAGAGGGAAGAATTTGGATACATATATTAAAAATCAGGAAATCTCATTTTTACCTTTGGCTTTGATTAATAAAGATGAGTATATTGAAAAAACTATTAATTGTAATCCAGGAAATCTTCAACTATTTGTTAATTATGATGGTATGGTTTATCCATGTCAAAATTTAATAAGTAATAATTTTATAATGTTTAATGCTTTAAATTTAGATGATAAAGAAGTTGAAAAAATAAAGAATAGAGATCATAGGGTTTTTAAAGAATTAGATAATATTAATACAGCACTTATCGATAGGTGTGTTGATTGTAGACATAAATTATTTTGCGGGTACTGTTTTGCAAATATATTTAATATGTTTAGCAACAAGCTTTTGTTAGAGTCAACGTGTGAATTAATAAGAAACATAGAGTTAGATATATAGGAGTATGAAATGGAGACAAAAAATATATTTATTGGAAAAATAAAAAAATATTATTATATATATAACAAACAAAATTTCAATGTATTGTTTATACCAGAGAGTATTTATTCTATATTAGAATTATCTATTGACTTCGATTCTTTACAATTTAATATGGATAGCGTATATGATAATTTAAAAGAGTATGACAAAACTAGTCAAGAGTATTTAATGAAATTTATTAATGAAATAAAAGATAACTTTTTTAGTGAGATTCACACAAAAACTAATAAAAAGAAGTTGAAATCTGTTGATTTTATGATTACTAATAAATGTAATCTAGATTGTATTCATTGCTCAAGTAGATGTAAAAATAATAATATACAAAGATTATCTAATAGAGAGATATATAGAATAATTGATAAATTAGCAAGTTTAAAATTAGATCGTATTGTATTTACAGGAGGAGAACCTTTAGTAGTGAATGAAATCGAAAAAATTTTAGAACACGCAAGATGTAAATTAGAAGGTACAAAAATAATATTATCAACAAATGGCACCTTAATTGATAAATATGTAGATTGTATTGTAGATAATATAGATGTAGTTAGTGTAAGTTTAGATGGATATAATGAAGATATAACAGAACAGATTAGAGGAAAAGGTGTATTTAATAAAGCATTAAATGGAATTAAACTACTACAAAATAAGGGATTCTATAGTATAAAAACATCAATGGTTATATTAAATAATAATGAAAGTGAAATGCTAAAATTCATTAAACTAAATAATGAATTAAAAACAGATTGTATATTTAGAATGTTGTGCAATGTTGGAAGAGCAAAAGATAATAAGGACTTTTTTAGGAAAAAAAATTTTTCTGGATATCCTGTAGCGAATTTTTTATTAACTTCTGGAATAAATAATAAAAAATATTTGAATGCAAGAGCATGTAGTGCTTATGAAGATAAAATTTATATTAATCATGATGGTAAGATTTATCCATGTCCCTCACTAAGGATTAAAGAATTTCAAGTTGGAGATATATTAGATATTAACTTTACAATTGATAACCTACTAACAAATATGAATGGTATGAAAACTGAATTTTTAAATCTTAATACTTTTTTCGAAAATACTAAATGTGGATCATGTAGTAACAAAGTCTTTTGCTGGACATGTCCAGCTGATTTTATAATTGCAAAACAAAATAATGACATTAACATATTATGTGATATTATGAAAAACAAAATTGAAAAATTATTTATATAGAAGGGATTAGTATGAAAAAATTGATTTTAAACTCGATTATAAAGGATTATAAGAGCAGTCTTCCTACCATACTGATTATATCTTTTATGATATGTATAGTATTTTCTAGTTTGACTGCTCAGTATAGTCAATCGTATTATGTGAAGAAAGTTATAGAAGATAACACAACAAGAGCACAGGCCGAATTTTTTGATATAGATTATTCACAATTAGACTATGTCAAATCCGATAATAGTATAAAGTCTATTAGTATAACTAAAAGCTTTGGAAAAGCATTTATAGAAAATGAAATTTCGGAAAACCTATTAGAGTTTAATAGAGATTACTTTGATAATTTTAATTTGAGCCTAGTTGAAGGTAGATTTCCTACTAATAAAGATGAAATTATACTAGAGAAAAGTATACTAGATAAATATAATCTTAAGATAAATGATGAACTTAAACTTAAAGGAAATAAAATAGTCGATTCTGAAAAAGGTGAAAAAGAGTATATAAATTATAATGTAAAGTCAAAAATCGTGGGATATTATGCTTATCCACGCATTGTTGAAAATATATATAAATATCAAGATATATTTATAAGCAGTAAAAATAGCTTAAATGGTGCTATAAATAATAAATATATTACCTTTAATGGAACAATATCATTTAAACCTGGAGTAAATCCAATCAATAAGTCTGCTGAGTTAAGCTATAATATTAATTCAAGCAGCGATCATATTGTACCTAATAGTATGTTTGATGAATTAAATCAGCAGATAACAGCATCATCAACTTTAACAAATATAGACAGAATTACTATATTGATTGCTGTAATTATAATATTAAATATATCGATTTTAAATTCAATAGAATCCTCTAAAAGACAAGGATTGCTTCGTTTGTTAGGTTGTTCGAAAAAGAAAACAATAATTATTGAGTTATTAAAAAGTCTAATAATATACATAGTATCGTGCAGCCTGGCCTTAATGGCTAGTGTATTCATAAGTAAAATACTGATAAATAGCTTTGATTTTACTGGCTCTTTGATAAATTCAAAAAAGGCAAATATATTGTTTAGTGTAAATATATTTGCTAAGGTTGTAGCACCTTTATTTATTGTGTATATGGCTATCAGTTTGTATTCATGTAAAGAAATATTGTATAAGACACCGATTCAACAGTATAGTAAGGGGCAGGATTATTCAAGTAAACTTGTTAAGATCTTAAGGTTGAGGAAACTAGAATACAAAATCTTAATTAATAATTTATTGAGCGAAAAATTATTTATAGTGTCTAATATAGTGATATTAGCTTTCTCTGGATATATGTATTTAGTTAACTATTATAATACAGTTCCTGCTAGTGTTACCAATAATGAATTAGCATTTTATGAAAAGGTGGACTTTAATGTCTATAGAGAATTTAATGTCAATAAGAACCTTGTTTATTTTGGTAAAAATGATTTAAATAGCATAAGAAACATAGAAGGAATAAAAGGGGTTTATGGTGTTAGTAGTGAGGACGGGTATGAATATCTAAATACTAATCAGTTGACTACAGACTACAAGCAACTACATATGATAAATGACAATGAAATTAAGGGCTTACGCTTTGATATTTTATCTTTTGATGAGAATGCTATAAAGAAGTTTTTGGTAGATAATGGTTTTGTAGAGGATAATGCAAGTATAGGTTTAGAGGATGATATTCCAAATGTATTAGTATATAACCAGTTTTATTCAATAATACAGCATGAAAATAAGAATGTAATTGAGAATTTAAAAAAAGGAGATATTATAAAAATATCATTGCCTTATTATGATAAAAATGGGGATATGCAGTATAGAGATCATAGGGTTAGGGTGGCAGGATTTTTAAGTAAACAATGGTATATATACTCTAATACTGAGCAGGCAATACCTGATATAGTGCTATTAGATAGGGATTTTGAAAAGTTAGTTGGAAGACGAGGTGCAGACAGTATATACATTACCTTGAATAATAAGAACAATATAAATAATGTAAAAAATGAAATAGAAAAAATATATGGTGATAATTTATATGTAAGTATTAAAACGAAAGCTGATGCATTTAATGATGCTAATAAGCTAGTGGATAGCTTTAAAATGAGAAAGGTCACAATATCATATTTTCTACTATTGATGTCAAGCGTAAATATTATTATTGGCTTGGTTGTAAGTTTCGTCAGAAACTACAATTTGTACAGTATAGTTAATGCATTGGGTGGAAATAAGAGGAAAATAAAAAGAATTTCTTTGTATGAAATATTTGTACTAACAGTTCCTGGGTTACTAATAGGAATACTTTATTGTACGATAGATGCGTATAAGTTTTATGACTTTTGGAAGGAGAGGGCACTTTTGAAGGGCTTAAGTATTGACATATACTTTTCAGTTCCATATATAAATGTACTTATCTATATACTATTAGTATTTGCATCAGGAACCATAGCTTATGTACTTATAAATAGGATTATAAAAGCAATTAATATTAATTAATGATATTAAATATTGTGCACAGATATGTTAATATATATTTATAACTAACTATAATCAGGAGGAAGTATAATGTCTAATGTTTTAAAAATAAAGAAAATAGAAAATAAAATTAAATTAAAAGATTTAAAAATAGAATCTGATCCATGTAAAATATTATTTACAAAATACGGTGTATTAAGAGGAGATGACTGTATGCATGACTGTAAAAAAGGTCATCCTGCAAATGGTTCAATAGCATATTAAAATACAATATATTTAAATTTCTAGTAATTTAAATGATGTTGAGAGAGTGTGCATATCTCAATATTATTTTTTTATAGGAGTAAGTCATGAAAAAAATAAAAATTGCAATAATTGATACAGGATGTTCGACTAAGTTATTAAATCAAAGTAGGAATATTATATATGATGAAAAATTGCAACTAAGTGTAAATAAATATAATATAAATGAAATTGAAGATAATATTGGTCATGGTACAATGTGTATAAAAAATATAATGAATAAATTAAAGGGATATGAAAATTTAGTTTACATTTATCTCATTAAAATCTTTAATAACATAGGAATCACTAGCTCTAAAAACCTAGTAGAGGTATTATATAAAATAAATAAAAAAGATATTGATATAATAAATATTTCACTATCTACAACCGATCAATTAATGAGAAATGAATTTAATAAAATATGTTCATTATTGACAAAACAAGGAAAATTGATTATAGCATCAAAAACTTACAAGGGAGATGATGAAGCCATATTATCAATACCAGCTACCTTAGATTGTACAATTGGAATTGATGGTTCCATGGACTATAATGATGATGAGTTTGATATATTCTGGGATTCTAAAATTGATTTGGTTTTTAACTCTAAAAAATACTTATATATATTAGATGATCATATTGACGATTTTGGATTAAATAGCAGAGCTACATCATTGGCTACTGCATTTATAACAAAGTTAATTATAGATAATAATATAAGTATTATATCAAAAGATATTGTTATTAATGAACTATCGAAGCATCGTACTACTAAAAAAAATAGAGTAAATAACTTTAAAAAAAGGTTAAAGAAGACAGGTGCAAATATATTATTAAATATACAATATATTTTAAATACATTAAATATCAAAACGACAATATATGAAATGATTTATACAAATATGATATTTGAATTTTTTTACTATAACAATGAAAAACTACTTGATTTTATATACCAAATAGATTATAGATTTAATATTGATATTAACTTGGAAAAATATTCTACTGAAGAAATATGCAATGTATTTAAACTAGTTGATATTATAGAACAACATATGTAAGTTACTAATGCGGAGATATTATGAAAATTTTGAATATAAAAAATATATATAAATACTATGGGAAAAAGGAAAGTCTAGTGAAGGCAGTAGATGGTATAAGCCTAGAAATTGAAAATGGAAAATTCACTGCCATAATAGGAACTAGTGGTTCAGGAAAAAGCACCCTGCTTCATTGTATGGCAGGCCTAGACAAGCCAACTGAGGGTAGCGTATTTCTTGACCAAAGGGATATATACGCCTCAAATGATGATGAGTTGTCAAAAATTAGGAGACAAGAATTTGGCTTTATATTCCAAAGCTTTAACCTAATACCAGTCCTTAATGTTTATGATAATATAATCCTACCAATTCAGCTAGATGGAAAGAAGGAAGACAAGAAATATATTATGGCTATAGTAAAAAAGGTTGGATTAGAAGACCAGCTTAAGAAGTTCCCTAATGAGTTATCGGGTGGTCAACAGCAAAGGGTGGCAATTGCAAGAGCCCTATCCAACAAGCCTGCTATAATATTCGCAGACGAGCCTACAGGCAACCTTGATAGTAAGACTACTGAAGAGGTAATGAGCCTACTTAGGTCTACCGTAGAGGACCTAAACCAGACCCTACTTATGATAACTCATGATGAAAATATAGCAAAGCAGGCGGATAGGCTTATTACCATAAGTGATGGGAAAATAATTAGTGATGAAAGAAAATAATAAAAACATTAAAAAATTCTTAAAATATGTGTGTAAAAAAAATAAAAAGAAAATATCTGTATCTGCGATATTTGTGATATTAGTTACAGTATTTGATTTGTACCTTCCACTCTTATTAAAGAAAATAATAGACAAGGGTATTATGGAGAAAGATATAAATATATTGTTAAGGTTTGTTGTAATATATTTTCTAATTCAACTGATATCAATTTTGATTGAGTTTATACTTAATTATATTTATTCGCTGATGAGAAACTCCATTGCAATAAAAATTAGGCTTAAGATACTAAAACATATATCTGATTTGTCGGGCAATTATTACACAAACAAAAAAACAGGGAATGTTCTTTCTATTGTACAGTCTGATATAGATGCAATAGAACGACTGGATGCCGAGCTAGTGTTTTCTTTAATTAAAGATTTATTTACAGCTATAGCAGCATTATATTTTATGATTCGCCTACAGCTAGACTTATTTTTGTTGGTTGTAGTACTACAACTATTATTATTTTTATTGCAGAGAATTTTTACGAAGAAAATACATGCAAATATATCAAAAATAAGAAAAGAGTATGGAGAAATCACTAATGTAGTACAAGAATATGTGCTAAACATTATGAGTGTAGTTATATCGAAATCTAGAAAATTCTTTATCTCAGATTATATAAAAAGAGAACGTAAAATGATATATAAAAATATTAAGATAGATATGTTATATAGTGGTAATATTTATCTAGCAATAGCTATAAATTCAGCAATAACAATGATACTATATGGATATGGTGGATATAAGATCATAAGTGGAAATTTAACATTAGGAACCTTGTTGGCATTTCAGAGTTATAGTGCAATGTTGTTAGGACCATGTATGAGTATTGTAAATGCAAATAATAGAATCCAGCAAGCAAAAGTATCTGTAGATAGAGTGTATAGTCTATTAGATGAAAAAAGTGAAATAACAGATATTAAAGACTCTATAATATTAAATAAAGGCAATATAGAAAAAATTGAGTTTAATAATGTTAGTTTTAGTTATACCAGCTGTGAAAGAAAAGATGAATATATACTAAAAAATCTTAATCTAGTTTTTAGTAAAGGCAGTATATGTGCTTTAGTTGGAAATAGCGGATGTGGAAAATCAACAATTATAAATTTACTCTATAGACTTTGGGATGTTGACTCAGGAAGCATACTTATTGATGGAAATAATATAAAAAACGTAAATTTAAACTCTCTAAGAAAACACATATCTATAGTAACTCAAGACTGTATAATATTTGATGCAACAATTAAAGAAAATATTTGTCTAGGGAAAAAGATAAGTGATGAACACTTACGGTTGATCTGTGATAAGGTAGGTCTAAGCGAGTACATATCTAGTTTAAAGGAGGGCATAAATACGAAAATTGGTGAAAGGGGAGTTAAAATATCTGGAGGTCAAAAACAGAGGATTGCAATTGCTAGGACAATACTTATTGATAGTGATATTATTGTTTTGGATGAAGCCACATCAGCACTAGACAACATATCACAAAGTAATATAATAAAAAATTTAAAAGGATATTTGAATGATAAGATTGTAGTAATAATTGCTCATAGATTATCTACAATCAGGGATGTAGATAATATTTACGTCTTAAACGATGGTAAGGTCATAGATAAGGGAGATCATGAGAGTTTGTTGAGACACTCAGACCAATACAAAAAGTTATATTACAATGAGTAATCGGCTATACAATTTATATATGAGTTATATATTGATAATTAAGTATACGATTTTTTTAGGTTTTACAATATTGCTTGCATAATATTTAGCGTTGGTGAGAGAAAAAATTTTCTGCCAACGCTAGTTTTTTAAAAATAGCTTAATAATATTTAGCGTTAAAGTTAATTTAAAAGAGTGTTTTTAAAGTTCACTAAAGAGGAATTCTATGATTAGTATGCTATTGAGGAGAAGGAAGTTGTTAGAGTTAGTAAAGATGCAAAAGAATGGCAAGAACAAGGATAAAATTTTTATCCAAGCCACTAGCCTATAATTTAATAGATTTTGATGATTTGAATTGCCACTAATATTATTGACATAGAGCTCATATTTATTGATGGACAGAATATAAAAAAGATAAATTTGTATAGGACATTCTACTAGGTTTTGCTTCATAGTTATTTGAAGTTGCTTAAGACAACATATAACTAGTTGAAATATCGTTTATAATTTCAATAGGGAGAATAATTATATTACCATAAGCAACCCCCATTTATATAAATACATGGTATAATATATTTTATCTGAAAAATTTAAAATAGGTCAACTTAATTTTAAAAACAAGTTGTTGGATATAAGGGGTTTTGCTATGGAATATATTTTGTGGGGTAGTAGGACCATGATTGAGAAGATAAATACCAAGTATAGAAGAGGAAGACCAATGATAAAAGAAGTAATAGTAGTAGAGGGTAGGGACGATATTAGGGCTGTTAAAAGGGCCTTAGATTGTGAACTTATTGCCACTGGAGGTTTTGGATTTCCAAAGGGGGTAATGGAGAGGATAAAATCTGCCCAAGCAAGACGAGGAGTAATTATATTTACTGATCCGGACTATGCAGGGGAAAAGATTAGAAAGAAGATAAGCGACCAGGTTGAAGGCTGTAAGCACGCATTTTTGCCAAGAGAAGAGGCCATCAAAGATGGGGATATTGGTATCGAAAATGCCAGTCCGGAAAGTATACTAGCTGCCCTGGCCAAGGTTAGGACTGAAATAAAGACAACTAATAAGGAATTTTCCAACATAGACCTAGTTAGAAATTCCCTGATAGGAGCAGACCAGTCATCTCACAAGAGGGATAAGATTGGTAGGATATTGGGAATAGGTTATGGAAATTCCAAGCAGTTTTTAAGTAGACTAAACAATTATGGTGTTACAAGGCAGGAATTTGATCAGGCCTTGAAGGAGTACGCAGAGGGGAGTGGAGACCATGAATAAGAGGCTATCATCTCATAGTGCAACCATGGACCTTGTTAAGAAACATGGTTTCAAATTTACAAAGTCTTTGGGTCAGAACTTTTTGATAGATGACAATATAGTTGACAAGATAGTTGCTGGTGCCGGTATTGGTCCTAGAGACAAGATTATAGAGGTTGGACCTGGCATTGGTACCTTGACAAGGGAGATGGCTTCAAGGGCTCAAAACCTGATGGCTGTTGAGATAGACAAGAACCTAATACCTATTTTGGAAGATACACTTGGGGACTATGATAATATAAAGATAGTAAATGAAGATATAATAAAGGCCGATATAAGGGGACTTATAGATGAAAACCTAGGTGGTGGACCAGTAAAGTTGGTAGCCAACCTCCCATACTACATAACTACCCCAATAATAATGAGATTTTTAGAAGAAAATATAAATGTAACTGATATAGTTGTTATGGTCCAAAAAGAGGTGGCTGAGAGGATGAATGCCCAGCCAGGAGGTAAGGATTTTGGTGCCCTATCAGTGGCTGTCCAGTACTATTGTGATACTGAAATTATAGCCAAGGTACCTAGACACCTATTTGTACCTCAGCCAAATGTAGACTCTATAGTTATAGCCTTGAGGGTTAGGCCGGAGAGAAAGTACAAGGTAGACGATGAAGACCTATATTTCAAGGTGGTAAAGGCAGCCTTTGGTCAAAGGAGAAAGACCCTACTAAATTCTATTACCAGTATGGGCAACTTGGACAAAAACAAGGTCAAGGAGGCCCTAGAAGAAGCTGGTATAGACCCTAAGAGAAGGGGTGAGACCCTTAGCCTTGAAGAGTTTGCAGGTTTATCTAATATTATAGGAAATAAGTTAAAGGAGACGCTCAAGTAGATGTTGAAGTTGATAAGTAAACTGTGTAATTGGATTATTAGTGTATTTCTTAAACTAAATATTGTGGTACGTATAATAAGTATAATATTAATATTTATGCTCTTGTACGGTATATCCTTTAAAATTTCTAGGATAATTATAGATAATGGAAAAACTCTAGATATAATGAATGTTGATACTGGTGGTGAAAAAACAAAGGCACAAGAGGCTATGGATGCTAAGAGGTCTGAAGAGTCAAAAAAGTCACTTCTAATAAGATTTAAAGAGTCAAAAAAAATGTATCTATCAAATGAAGAAACAGAAAACATTATGATTAGTGGGGAAACTCTTGAAAAGTTCAAAAGAAGGTCAGATGTTTTTGTAAAGGTCAGAAATGTAGATGATAATTTTAACACAAGAAACAAGGGATATACAGATAATAATATACACTTTAAGACAGATTTTAATTATTTTGTGATTACCAGCGGAAAAAAAGTAGAAAACTATAAGGTTCCAGTTTCTATGAAAGCAGAACTCGAAGCAGATTATAGAAGACTGATCTATACATCTGTAGACTTCATTACAAATAAGGATAATGTAGGCTCTATGACCCTTTATCATGGTGATGAGTCAAAGTCTGTTTGGCCTTGGAAAAAGGATGATTTGCTCTATAAGATTCTATACAAGAGAGAGGTAGGCAGGATTCAACCAGACAAGGAATTTAAAAAGACTAAAGATAATTATACAATAAAAATGGAAAAGTCAGGAGTGAATATTTCCGTTCAGACAATGGGTAGGGACTTTATAAAGGTTACCTGTGGTGATAATACAGCCTACTATGAGGTATTCCCTGATTTATATAACTACCTACATAAGGAAGTATTCAATTAGACCACTTACGGTGAATTTTTGATTTGATAATAACCTGCGTAATATTTAGCCTTGGTGAGAGAAAAATTCTCTTCCAAGGTTAATTTTTACAAAAAAGGGAATTATACATTGTGTGCCGACCCCCAATCATTAGACCTAAAAATCTAACAATTGTAAGGTCGATTTTTCATGGTAGAATATTATACAACCTCAAAGGGTTGCGACGAGCTTGAACAAAATGAAAGCCAGCGTCTTTAGACTCTGGCCGGTAACCATTGGGCAAACCACCCGTTTAACAGGTTGTTTTGATTTACATCATACTACATGTAATCAGTTAATAGATATAAGGTTTTAATGGACTTATCATAAGACAAAATATATATTTTACTTGCTAAATCCTTATTTTTCGAATCTTTATCACTGAAAACTTTTTTGATACCATATACGGAATCTTTATTCTTGGAAAAATCAATCTTGATAGTATCAACTAACTCTTTTATATCGCAATGCTTCTTAATGCTCTCAATGGACTTATTATAATCTAATTTATCTATAGAATAATTATTGAAATTTTTTTCGATATCAAGGCTTATGTCCTGGTCGAATTTTACAACCATGTATCTAAAGCCATCTGATGGGAAGCCAACGTCATCATATTTGGAATACGCTTTGGAAAATTCTCCTTTTATATTTAAGTCACTCAAAGTAGAGTTCACTATATTATCTGAGATATGTTTATTTGTAGATTCACTACCACCTGTACATCCAGTTGATAAAGATAGGCTCAATAAAAGTATAAATAATGCAAAGTATTTTTTCATAACATTACCTCTCAAGATGTATTCTTATAGGATATGCAACAAACAAACCTTTGTTTTTAAGATTATTTTCTAGTAAATTTAAAGTTGGATCAACATCAACGAAAGACTCAACATTTGTAGATATTACACGTTCAGTGCAATTTTCATTCGATGTAGAAGCTATGGCATTAGCCGAAATAGTAGATAGTGCGAGAATGGTACCTAGAGATACAAAAAGCGTTTTCTTCATTTTCATAATAACTCCTCCTATAAAAATATTTACTTATATAATAACATAATAATCTAAGTTTGTAAATATAAATAAAAAAAATTACTTGTATAATGATCTAAGTTTGTAAGTATAAATGAGCTTCTTTTAACTTTTCCATGGTTGATTATATAATCAATTTATACAACTGAATAAAAAATGATTCATTGCGAATCCTGTGTTAAAATATAAGCCACAACACAAATACATACAGGAGAACCATAATGAATCAACTTAGTTTTAACACAAAAAAGAGAAACTTACTAGTCCTAAAATACTAGTCAAGACTAAAATGAATAGGCAAGGCCTAGTCTT
>CAUQSL010000017.1:0-32873 GCA_963520775.1 uncultured Peptostreptococcus sp. | reverse complement strand
TTAATAGATTTTGTTGATTTAAATTATCACCAACGTTATTTGACATAGAGCCTTTACTTTGCAAGTTCCTAAAACAGCTGAAAAACAAGTATACCGCATTAGAAAAACTATCCGTTCTCTTAACACTATGCCCATGCGCTATCCACTTGTAGAGTGGGAGCCGTGGCATTCTATGGGGATACGCAATTTTCCCAAGTGATAATGGCATAATTTATATCACACTATGTAAAATGCGGTTTCGCCTTGTAAATACAGTGTTTTCCGCTTGTTAATGTATATTGACTCTTGTTTTTTGTGCCCCCTTGTTAGATAACGGGGGGCTTTATCTCGCTCGCTACAGGCTCGCTCACAGACGAAGTAATTCATACACTCTCCAGCATAGCTGGCGTGGCTCTATGTCTTCCGTCGCCACCGTGAATGGATTACTTCGTCTGTATAACCCAAATATAGATTAGCTATATAAAGTTAAATCTATTTATAAATAGTATAATATTTTAGCCATAAAACACTTTTATTCTATAAAAGATGATTTTAATTATTTCATAAAAATATTTTCCATCTATAACCCTTATAAACTAATCTTTTCATATGTTTTTTAAATAATTAATAAACCAAGATAGAGTATTTTCCCACGACAGTATAGCCTCATAATATACTTTGTCTGTTTCATACTTTTTATAGCGTGGATTTGGAAGATAGGAAATAGTGTTCATATGCCCTAACTCTGTTGTTAATACAATACTCTTTTCATATGATTTTGCTTTTTTCATAATGTTAATTGATGCACTATAAGAATCCCATATTTCATCTTTTATTGAAGTAATTAGTAAAAGGGGACATGTAACATTTTCTATGTCCATAGCTCCAGAATCATCAATACTTAATTTCTTCGTCAGTATATTCATAATAAATTCCCTTATTTTAAATGGTTTATAAGATATCTCTTTTCCACCATATGTCCAAGAAGAATGTTTAGAATTTCTCTTTCCTTTTAACCCTTCATAAACTCTATCACTTGGAGAATTCAAAACTGCACATTTAATACCATCATATTTAGTTAGAAACATTAGACTATATTCTGCTCCCTTTGATCTACCATAAATTCCAATCTTTGCAGAATCAACAAATGTCAACTTTTGTATATACTTTAATGCTTCTTCAATGTTTTCAAGTGGTATTCTATCTAAACTTGATTTTTGGTTATTCATTCCGAAATAACTAATAGCTAGTGTCACAAAACCATGATTTGATAACATCATTGCAATATTTTGTGCTTTTTCAATTCCTCCATCACTACCAGATAATACTATAATAGCTGGTTTTTTATTTTTATCCTCCTCATAAAACAATCTCCCTTGCCAACTATCCCTTAGTATATCATAGTGATTTATATTATAATTTTTATAGAATCTATTAAAAGTTGTTTTAGCAAGTAACTTTCCATCCGATAAAACTGAAATTTTATAACTTACAACATCATTTAAAGGTAAATTTTTAAGGTCTCTAATATGTTTTTTATTAACTATAGATACAGCCTTAAGAGATTCAAACAGTCCCATATCTCTAATGCCTATATAATCTCCCCCTTTAGATGGTGAGTTTTTAAGGGATACTATTCCATTTGAATCACTAAGAAAAATAGCTTCAGATTGCCAAAATGTATTCTCTGACCAATTCATAGGAGCATTTATATTATAAAAACAGTTTGTTTCTAAAATAATTTTAATTTCTTCAAACTTTTTTAATCCCTGGATGCATATATTCATCTTTGAATCCATCATTTTATTATTATCTTCAATTATAATTTTACATCCCATCGTATTCCTCCCAAGTGCTTATGATATCAGACATTAATTCGCTCAATTGTTCAAAAAAAATACAATCATATTTTTTAAAAATTCTTCTTAAATCATTTTCTATTTTTTTATGCTCTTCATCATGTTTATTACATACTATTTCTCCTTTAGATGTTAACTCAAGCACAAAACTTTTCATGTTAGCCTTTTTCTTTTTGACACAATCTTTTTTTTCTAACAAATTAACTAATTGCGTAATGGCACTTCGACTTACATTCAGCTTTTCAGCATATTCAATAAGAGTGTAATTTGGGTTTTGTTCAGCTACTTTCAATAAATGTACCTCTGATAAATTCAAGTCAAGAATTCTATGTTGTTTGTGTTCTAAACTGAGATATGCTTTTATGAAGTTTTGAAATTCGCATAAAATTTTTTCGTAGTTCATTTTACCACTCCTTTTTGTTAATATACTTAACAAAATATCATATACATAAAAAAATGTCAACTGTATACTATTAGGCTATGATTTGTAAAGTATGCTAAAGCATTGCTTACGCAAAAAGTCCTTGACAAAGCATAAACTGATAAGTTTTAGGGTAGCCAAGCAGAGGTGGAATACTATGCCATTTTACGCCAACAAAAAAAGAGATACCAGTACTCATGTAGTATCTCTCAACTTATTAGCAATATTCTTTTGTTCGCAAGCAGGTAAACATATGGTGTCTTTTCTGATAAGGACTGCACGAAACAGCTTGCCACCCTTACGACTGATGAAAACGGAAATACAGATGTTGCAGAGGTAACGGCTGGCACAGTCTATATCAAGGAATTATCCGCACCAGCAGGATATAAAGTGGATAAAACTGTATATTCCTTAAAGGTTGAAGCTGGAAAGACAGCGACTTTGAAAGTATCAGATACACCAAAAGTAACACATAAGAAAACCGTGATTGCGTTGTGGGCGGTGCTTATCGCAAGCGTGAGCTTTGGGGTGTATAAGAATTTTACCGCTATCGACCAGCACACCACCCATGAAAAAGAAATCATTGAGCTTCGCTTGCAGGATACCAACGGGATAGAAAATTTCGTGAAGAACTTTGCAAAGTCCTATTACACATGGAATAACAGCAAAGAAGTTATTGAAGCAAGGACGCAGGCAATCAGCGGTTATCTGACAAAGGAATTGCAGGACTTGAATATTGATACCATTAGAACCGACATACCGACCAGTTCCACAGTTACAGACGTGATTGTATGGAGTATTGAACAGTCGGGAACGGACACCTTTTCTGCTACCTACGAAGTAGATCAGCAGATAAAAGAGGGAGAACAGACAAGCAATGTGAAAGCAACCTATACTGTAAAAGTCCATGTGGACGCTGACGGGGATATGGTAATCGTTCAGAACCCTACCCTTGCACCAGCAATCGAGAAATCAGACTATGAGCCAAAGACACCAGAAGCAGACGAAAGCGTGGACGCTGATACCGTCAATGACGCTACTGCATTTCTGGAAACATTCTTTAAGCTCTATCTGACAGCCACAGAAAAAGAGCTTGCTTACTATGTATCGGGAAATGTGCTTGAACCTATCGGCAGGGACTATCTTTATTCTGAATTGGTAAACCCTACCTTTACAAAGGACGGGGACAATGTGAAAGTCAAGGTAGCTGTGAAATTCCTTGATAATCAGACAAAAGCAACGCAGGTATCACAGTATGAGCTTGTGCTACATAAGGATAGTAACTGGAAAATTGTAGGGTAAATAAAAAAGGCTTGCTCCATACATTTTGTATGATCTGCAAGCCTTTTTCTATTTTAATGGAAATACTTAAAATAAGGGAGTAATATAACCCATCTGTATCGCTTTTGTAACAGCTTCAACAGATGAAGTAACAGATAATTTCTCATAAATATGCTGTAAATGATTGGACAAAGTTCGTTCACTTATGTATAACTCTTTTGCAATTTCTTTTCTTTTTTTACCACAACTTATTAAAGTCAAAATTTTTTTCTCGGTATTAGTTAATTCTTCAATAATAGGAATATTATTATTGGACGGAAAACAAGTATATCCTTGATGTACCTTAAGCAAAGCTTCAAACAGTTTATCGGGGCTAATATTTTTATTGAGAAAGCCACTAATTTTTAATTTTTGGGCTTCATACTTATATACTGGTAAATCATAACCAGTCAAAATTACAAGTTTGAGAGCTGGCAAATCTTTTATCAAATTACCAGCAATAGTTAAACCATCACTATCTGTTAGTTTTCCGAGATTTATATCCATTAAGACAATGTCTATATTTTTTTGCATTATAGTTTCTTCTAAAGATGTAATTTCTTGTGTTGTATAAAAATTTTCTATTTCCTTATATTCTTCAAATGCAATCGCCAAACTTTTTGCAAAAAGAGTATGGTCGTCAACTAATAAAATATTGATAAGAATTACCTCCATTCATTACAATTTCAATTTCAATGCGGAAACCTTGTGGGAAATTATTCGATAAAGCAAATGACCCACCTAATTTTTCTACTTGTTCTCTAATTGAAGAAAGACCTTTATGTTTTGTATTTTTTCCCATTCCTAATGTGTTGGTTGACATGGTTGTTGTTCCGTTATCGCAAACAGTAAGTTTTAGTAGTTTTCTTTCTACGGATAATATTATCCATGCACGTTTTCCATTGGAATGCTTATATACATTTGTCAATAATTCTTTTATCCATCTGTATATAAGTATATTATAGGGTTCTGCTATAAATAAATCGTCTGAACATTCAAAAGAAATTTTGATAGTTTTGCTTGGGAAGATTTCAGCTATTCCCTCAATTAAGTTGTTGAGATTTTCTTTATATGTCAAAGATTTCAAAATTATAGGGTGGTAATCCTGCATTTGATTTCTAATGTGAACATTTAGGTTATCTAAGGTATCATAAATAATACTTTGAACTTCTGGTCGATTACTTTTCTCTATCATGTTTTTTACAGACAATAAGTCCTGTAATACTTCATCATGCAAAAAAGTAGCAAAATCATTTTTTAATTTTTCTTCATTTCTTAACTGGTTTAATGCAAATACATATTTGCTGTTCCGAACCATTATACTACTTTCATTTTTCAGATTTTCTCCTAAAAATATATTGATTAAAAAAATCAAGGTAAACAATACATTTATCAGAATTATAAAATACGTAACTGGCAACTGTAAAATTGACGTAGACGTATAAAGTAATAATGTGCTAATCAAAATAAAGGATAATATCTGTTTTACTGAAAATATGCTAGTTAGAGGAATGCCAGTATTTTCTTTTAGTGATATTCCATGAACACTCATAGAAAAAATAAATACAGTAATATACATTCCAAAATTTCCAATATGGTCATCTAAATTTATTGTTGCAATATAATAAATTCCAAATAGCAACATGGTAAATACTATGGAAAAGGATATTATTTTCCACTCCTCTTTCAAAACAGACAAAACTCTTTTTCTATGATAAATGATAAGAAAAAAGAAACATGATACACTTCCTATAAACTGTATCCCAAACATTCCTGCATATATCTGGTTAGAAAAGAACACACTCAATAATGTTGCTATACAAAATCCTTGTAAAACAAAGTCTGTCGCCTTTTTATACTTATATTTATAACCTTGAAAAAGAAATAAAAAACTAAATTTAATTGAAAGCGAAATAATAATAGGGCTTAAAAAAAGAAATAACCATTCTATTTCAGCGATAAAATTGGAAGAAGAAATAAGATACCAGCTATCTATTACTAACAGTCCTCCAAAGAGATTTAGAATTTTATTATTTCTAAGATTGCATGAAATAATATAGGTAATATCCGTTAAAAAAACAGTAGCAAGTAATGGTGGAATAACACTATTAACTGTAGATGTTGTCTGACTTATATTTATGAAGCACATAAATATAATTGCTAAGATATGATTGAAAAAAAACAGCAATTTTATTATCAATTTCTTCAAGGCATATCACTCTCCTCATGTCATATTTTTCAATTATTATAGCATATTACAAAGACTTAGAAAAGCCAGTCAAACGGTGAATAACACCGATCTAACTGACTTTGCAGGTATTCTTTACTTTAGTGCTACCTTGTAGCAGGCTCTAACTGTCAAGAAATAATAAATACTGTAAATCATAATTGTCAAAGCAATAGCAATAACAACGGGGACATATTGGCTTAATGAATTTCCTAATATATTCTGCATAAGACCTGCCTTATATATCATAGTAGCAAATATACAATCTAGTAACCCTAATAAAAAAGGAATACTGAAAAATGTAAGTATCTGTTTTTTGATTATTTTCTTTATATGGTTTCGTGTATAGCCTAATTTTTCTAGTATTTCATAGTCTGCCTTTGAGTCCATCACAGATGAAACATTGTTGAAATATAGAATACTTCCTACCGCAATAAAAAATAAAATGACAAGGAAACCAATCAAAAGGAACGTCGAACTGTTTAAATAAAGAAGTTCATTTATTCTGTGCGAATTTCCTTGTAAATAAGGACTATCATTTAAGTAATCAGATAAAGCAACGTATAAATTTTCATTATTTTTGATTGAATTTCCATTCAAGCTAACAATAGTAGAAAACGGTTGTTCTGCACTTGCTATATCCAGGTATAGATTATCACTTACGATTAAAGTACCAATACTGTTTGCAAAAGAAATTGCATTATTTAATGAAACATCTTTTACAGTTACACATTTTTCTAGTCCGCTAATGTTTAATGTATATTGATTACCCATTTCTTTCATATTACTACTTGGTTGATATTTCATCAAAATTACTTCATCGTCATTTAGCGGAGTAAGTTCTTGTAATACTTCTTTTTTCCCTTGGGCTTCTAATAAATCTTTATATTGCGAAAATGAAATACATTCAAATCCTTCTTCACGTATTGCGCTCTCCGTGTTCTCTTTGTCATTAGACGCTCCTAAAGAATATTCTACTGGTAAACTATCAGATGAAGCTGTTACTTTATAAATATCTGTTATAAGTAACGAGGTGCCATTTTCAGCAGATGAATGATCACGAATTAGATTTTTAATATCTTTCATTTGCAGATTGTTTTCTAGCTTGAATTCTATTTCTGACGGAGCAATTCTTTCAACAGAGGCAATCGGATAATAAAGCGTTAATGCCATAACCGCAGATATTGTCAAAGTTCCAGCAGATAATAGTGTGAGCATGATTAGTGTTTTGGCATTTGAACGAATACGATACATAAAATTGGGAATAGTAATTATTTTCATATTTGTATAAAACTTTGTTTTCTTGGATTTACTTATTTGTACTATAAACGGCAGAAAAGAAGCTATAAAAAGTACCGTTCCAATTACAACAAGAAACATAGTTACTAACCCCATTTGATAAAATCCTATGGTTATCCATAATGACTGTGTACCAGAAAGAATATTCAATGCAAGAAAATATCCGCCTAACATCATAGCAAATCCTAAGATTGCAGGGATTTTATGAAACTTCATTTTCTTTTCTGCACTTTTTTCATAACGTACTAAATTCATTAAAGATGTCTTATATAAAAATCTACTGTTTGAAATTACCAGTATAAGTATTACTACAAATACAAATACAGCAGATTTTATGATTGCGTTTAAATTAAAAAGTTGAATTTCAGAATTATCAATTCCTAAATTTAGTAATTTGCTAATTAGAAACACAATTCCTTTATGGGCAAATGCACCGAAAATAATACCTATAAGAGAAGCACTAAAGCATACCAATATATTTTCAAAAGATAATAAAGAAAGGATTGTTACTTTTCGATACCCCATTAAAGCATAAATCCCTAATTCTTTCGTTCTTCTTCGTAAAAAGAAACGGTTAGAGTAAGTCATATAAAACAACACGAATATCATTAGAAATACGGAAATAACTTTACACATCATTTCTACACGCCCGTCCGTTGATATTTTTTCAAGCATAACTGTATTAACGGAAAAAGATGTAAAAGCAAAAAATACTGTGATAACAAATGCGACAGAAATTAAGTAAAGAGAATAGAATGAGAAATTCTTCTTTAAATTTCTAATCGCCACAAAAAAAGTAGTCATTCTTTCTCCTCCTATCTGTTGGTATCTAATTTTGAAACTTCTTCTATAATTTGTTCATAAAAGATTTGTCTGTGTTCATTATTTTTTTTCAGTTCTTGAATGATTTGTCCGTCTTTGAAAATTAAAATGCGGTTTGCGAAACTTGCGGCATAAGGGTCATGTGTAACCATTAAAATAGTTGTGTTCAACTCGCTGTTGGCTTCGGATAGAGCATGTAATAATTCAGTTGCTGAATTTGAGTCCAACGCTCCTGTTGGTTCATCAGCAAATAAAATGCTCGGGTTCTTTACGATAGCCCTAGCCGCAGAAGCACGTTGTCTTTGCCCACCAGATAATTCATTTGGATATTTCTCTAATTGTGAAGCTATCCCAAACCTTTCAGCTAAACTTCTGATTTTGTTTTCAATTTTCTTCGGCGATAGTTTCTGTAAAGTTAATGGTACTGCGATATTCTCTTGTATCGTTAAACTGTCTAACAAGAAATATTCTTGAAATATAAACCCTAGATTATCTCTACGAAAATCTGCTGATTGGGTATCATTAAGAGATTTTAAATTTACATCATTGATATATACTTCTCCACTTGTTGCTTTATCAATAGTTGAAAGTACATTAAGCAGGGTTGTTTTCCCAGAACCAGACGCTCCCATAATCCCAATAAATTCCCCCTCAGTTACATCAAAGGAAACTTTTGATAAACTAGGTTTTTGCCCTTTAGCATAAATTTTTGTTATATCTTTTACTTTTAATACTGTATGCATAGTAATCTCTCCTTTCATTTTTCATTTACCGTACAATCAAAATTATAAACAAAATAGAATAAATGACATGAGTAAAAAACGCATTATTTTTGCGTAATTTACTCATGTTCAAAATTTAAAAAAGATATATGATTTAGATAATCGAGGAGGTAAGATATTATGAAATCCCTATTACTTTTAGAAGATGATATAACCTATCGTAATACATTAAGTGAAATTTTAGGAAAAACATACATTGTGTATCAAGCAGATACTATTTCAGAAGCTGTAAATATACTTTCTATGGAAAATTTAAATGCATACATTTTTATGAAAATTTAGAAGAGGAATTGTTTTTCAAACCTAAAAAATACAAGCTTCCTTTAGTTAATGAAAGATATGGACAATATAAAATAATTAATCAGATCATCCAAATAATTATAAGCAGATATAGTGGCATGAAACTTAAATAAAAAATATAGTAACCATTAGTTACAAAAAATTTCTAGTCCAAAGTTTTTGGGGTGGGAGACTTTGTAAAATTAATAAAAACTCTATTACTTTAAGAATGGAGAAACATTGATACATAAAAAATGTATCAACCCTTACCCTTTATCATGATTTAGGTTTATACACAAAATTATTTACAGACCCGATTACCAGAAAGATTGTTTATCCGCTTGTGTAATATTATTATATTATCTCTCAACCTCCTTCCCATAATAATTTTCATAGTTTTTTCTATATTGAACAAGGTCAGAAAATTGTTCTTTATTCAAAGAATACTCTTGCATAAGGGTGTTCTTTTTTCTTGCAATTTATCGAGGTTTGATAGTATTTCTTTTGTTTTTGGTAGCTTTTTATAGTTTTCTAAAATTTCTTTAGCGGCAATTTTATATACGGAAAGTTCGCTATAATACTCCTCTGCAAATTGTTCATCTTCAGGATTTTTCTTGTGGTATTTATAGATTTCACGATACTTATTTATAGTATTTATATTTTCCATATCTTGGGATAAACTCTTCATTTCAGTTTCAATTTTCTTTATTTTATCTAACAAGTCTTGTCTATCATCAGCAGATTTTTTGATTAGATCATCGAGTTGAGTGATTGAATTAATTCCTTGCTCTCTAAGTTTAATTATTGAATCAGCCATTGTTTTGATATTGTGTTTTCTTGCCCAGACTTCATAACCTTTAGAGGATTGAGCTTTTTCATTAGTAGATATATCAATAACATTTCCTACTCGTTTTTTAATAGGATTAGCTTTATTTTTAATTGCTAAATCTATTCTTTCTTTGATTTTTTCTTCAGTATAATCTTCTCCGATAGTCTTCGGTCTTGTAAATCTTTGCTTATCTTTATGACGAAAAGCAATGTGTTTACCAAACTTAATTTCATAATCAAGAGTTGTCATATTTTCCAAAAACTCTTCCCATGAGTTAGACCTATTAATCATTCTATCTATATCAAATTGTAGTTTAGACTTCCAAGAATTTCCTTTCTTGTTTTGGTCATATTCGTACCAAGATTTACCTGCAGTTTTATATTTTCTTTTGTAAGCTTCATAATATTCATCAATGACTGAAAGCTTATTTTCTTTACATAATTCGTCACTTTGATACCTAATTTTATGGTAAGATTTTTTATTAGATTGGTAGCATTTGCCAGTTTTGTAATTAACATTATTAAAAATAATATGGTTATGGATATGCCCTCTATCTACATGAGTTGCAAGAACAAATTCATAATCTTCTTTTAAAATTTTTTTACATAATTCCATGCCAATTTCGTGAGCTTTTATAGGATCAACTTCTCCTGGTAGAAAAGATTGAATTAAATGTCTAGCTAAAACTGTACCTTTAGTATCATTGTCTTCTCGTGTTTTCATAAATTGAATATGGGCAGTAGATGGATAACATTTAAATGAAGATACCAAGACTTTTTCATTAGTTTTTTCACTCTTAGTTATATAATCTATTGCCAAATTTAGAGTTGATTTTATAGGATGTATTTTTGTAATTGCCATATTAGTCACCATAGCTTTCTTTTGATTTATTAAGAAGTAGGGAATGGATTTGCCATATTTCTTTTGATAAGTTTTCTATTTTTTCTCTCATATAATCAATATCTTTCTTGTAAATAACACCAGTTGTATTAGTTGCTTTTGCAATCTGGTTTATATTATTTGTTGCATTCGAAAGTAGCCATTGTAGGTTTCTAAATGGTTCTAAATCTACAACATAAATCTCTTTTTCTAATACACATTTCCTAAGAAAGTGGGACATAGTTTTGCAATTAGCTAGTTTCATTTTCTTTTCAAAAACTTCTTTTTCTTCATCTGTTAAATATATTTTTAGTTGATTATTTCTTTTTCTATTATCCATAGTATATCTCCTTATCATAAATTATTGGGGTCTTAGGGTTCTCCCTAACAAGGTAAAATTGATAAAAAAAGAAGCAGTCCATAAAGGTTCTGCTTCATCAATTTTTCGTAAGTGGGTACTCACTTACTGTGCTTGCTATTAAAGTTATAAGCGTTAAGCGTGTATTAAGTTATTCTTCTAATTTTTTAGCATCATCTTCTAGTTCCAAGAATTTATCAAAATCACTTTTGTAGAGTCTATCTTGTATAATTCTATATTTTTCAAACTCACTCTCTGCGTGTTTTTTAGCAAGGGCTGCAGATACTTTTCCTGCATCGTTTAGAATTTCTTTATCCCATAATTGTAAAAATCCATTTAATCTTTTTTCCCAATCTTCCATAGTCATAGGGATATGTCTTTCTGCTTGTAGTTCTGCCATGTCCAAATAAGATGAAACAATTCTTTGCATTTGATTTAATTCTTCTTCGTTTAGATAATTTTTTGCAACGACTACATCATATTTATGAATTTTTGAATCTGGAGAGCCTTCCCAAGTTGTCAGTCCCATATTTTTAGTTTTGTGATTGGCTCTATCTACAATTAATTCGGCTGCAGTTTTTCCATGAATTGCATAGTGTAATTTGTTTTGAATAGCTGCAAAAAACCTTTTTGTTGCTTTTGTAGATGGGTCATAGTCTAAAGATGTGGCATAAATATCTGTGATTTTTTGATAGAATCTTCTTTCAGATAATCGAATCTCACGAATTTTTACAAGTAATTTTTCGAAATAATCCTTGGTAAGTTTTGTGCCAGAATTTTTGAGTCTTTCATCATCCATTGCCCAACCTTTAATTGTAAAATCTTTTACAATTTGGTTTGCCCACTTTCTAAATTGGACGGCACGTTCGTTATTTACTTTAAAGCCTACTGCAATAATTGCTTGTAGGTTATAGTGTTTTGTTTCCCTTGAAACATTTCTAGAACCTTCTTTTTGAACTATTAGGAAATTCCTAATAGTTGCTTCTTCTTGTAATTCACTATCGGCATAGATTTTTTTAAGATGTTCATTTATTGTGGCGACACTAACATCATAAAGTGTTGCCATTTGGGATAAGACGAAAGAGAATAAGTCAACACAGCTTCTGTTTTCCGATATGTCAACTCCAAAAGGTGAAGGAGAGTTTAATATCTATGATGATATTAGAGAAAAACTTGTGGCAATAGGAATACCGAAAGAAGAAATTGCCTTTATCCATGAAGCAAATTCTGATAAGCAAAAGGATGAACTCTTTGCAAAGGTAAGAAAAGGCGAAATTCGTATTTTGATGGGATCGACTCAGAAAATGGGAGCCGGCACGAATGTTCAAAATAAGCTGATTGCACTTCATGATTTAGATGTCCCATGGCGTCCTGCGGATGTAATTAGGCAGGGGGCTGAAAACCTAGGTTGGGAACTTGACTACTTGTTAAATGAAACTCTTGAAGCAATGAAGTGGCTTGAAGAAAATAAATAGGGGGAATATTTATGTCTATAGAAAAGGTGAAAGAGTATTTTGATAAGTTTGGTATCAAGGATAGGGTCTTGGAGTTCGATAGGTCAAGTGAGACTGTCGAGCTTGCTGCCCAGGCAGTTGGCTGCGAGCCAAAACAGATAACAAAGACCATGTCTTTCTTGGTTGGGGATGACCCAATTTTGATATGCCTAGCAGGTGATGCCAAGATAGCCAATGCCAAGTACAAGAAACAGTTTGGAATGAAGGCCAAAATGATTTCTTTTGATGATGTGGAAAACCTTATAGGCCACCAGGTTGGGGGAGTATGTCCCTTTGCTATCAAGGAAGGGGTCAAGGTTTACCTAGATGAGTCTCTAAAGAGGTTTGAAACTGTCTATCCGGCTGCTGGCAGTGGTAATTCTGCTATAGAGTTAACGATACCGGAATTAGAGAAGTACTCTAATTATGTTGGCTGGATAGATGTAGCCAAGGATTGGGAGTAAGTTTGTTAGGTGGATGGATAAGTACTAGAATAGGTAGATGAAGAAGTAGAAAATCATATACGAAATTATAGGCAATATAAAAAGGGCAATAGTCTGCCCTTTTTGTGTTTATATATGCCTGTTAAGGATACAGGTAGGATCTTTTCTAGGCGTTTGTAGGTGGTATATATACCCTAGTTGCCAATTCATCATCTATCATAAATAGGTTAGTTTCGTTGTTACCAGCCCTTTTAATCTTCTTAACTAGGTTAGTGAAGTTCTCTTCTTCTTCAACTTGTTCGTCTACAAACCATCTTAGGAAACTCATAGTAGCATGTTCTTTTTCTTCAAGGGCTATGTTGGCAATATCATAGATTCTCCTAGTGACTTCTTGTTCGTGCTTTAAACCTTCCTCAAATATATCTAGTAGGCTTGCGTATTCTTCTCTGGGTTTCTCTATAGCATCGAGTCTTACACTTCCACCCTTTTGAAATACGTATTCGTACATTTTTCTAGCGTGGTCTAGTTCTTCTTGGGCCTGAATCTTAAAGAAGTTTGCAGCACCTGAAAAGTCTAAGTCCTCAGCATAGGCAGCCATAGCTAGGTACGTGTAGGATGAATAAAATTCAAAATTAATCTGTTCGTTTATTGCTCTTTCTAAATTCTTACTTAACATTAATACACCTCTTTTCCTGCTCTAAGCATAATATCATAACCTATTATATAATAAATATGAAGATATGGTAAGGCTATATTTTCACAAATAAAGAAATTAATATAGACGAAATGATATTTTTATAGAGGTACTTATTAAACTTGTATTAATCTATTTGCTTCTCATTTAAACTTGTTTTAACCTATTTAAACTTATTTTGATCTATCTAGACTTACTTTAATCTATTTGCTTCTCATTTAAACTTGTTTTAATCTATTTGGTTCATATTTAAACTTGTTATAACTTATTTAAACTTATTTTAATCTATCTAAATTTATTTTAATCTATCTAAATTTATTTTAACCTACCCGAACGTATTTTCAATTTGTATATACGTATTTTTAATCCATCGTTATTGCTATTATTTACCATAATCTGTATAATAGGGATAGCGTAATTGTTGAGATATAGAAGTTTTAAAGGAGAAAATATGTTATTACTTGCAGACAAGTGGAAAGAATATGAATTAATAGATTTAGGTGGGGGAGAAAAGTTGGAACGTTGGGGTGATTATGTCCTAAGAAGACCAGACCCCCAGGTAATCTGGCCAGTAGATAGGGAGTGGTCGCTTTGGAAAAACCCACATGGACACTACCACAGGAGTAATAAGGGTGGTGGTAGCTGGGAGATTAAGAAAAAATACCCAGACCAGTGGACTATCAATTATGGTCCACTAAAGTTTAAAATAAAGCCTACTGGTTTTAAGCATACAGGCCTATTTCCTGAACAGGCTGCCAATTGGGATTGGATGATAGACAAGATAAAAACTGCAAAGAGACCTATAAGGGTTTTAAATTTATTTGCCTATACTGGTGGTGCTTCTGTTGCTTGTGCCTATGCAGGGGCTGAGGTATGCCATGTAGATGCTGCCAAGGGAATGGTTACTTGGGCCAAGGAAAATATAGAATTATCTGGGCTAAAAGATAGGACTGTTAGGTTCATAGTGGATGATGTAGTCAAGTTTGTAGAAAGAGAAATCAGACGTGGTAATAAGTACGATGCCATTATAATGGATCCACCATCTTATGGAAGAGGACCTAAGGGGGAAGTCTGGAAGATAGAGGATACGCTGTTTGAATTTGTAAGCCTGTGTATGGGAGTTTTATCAGATGACCCTATATTTTTCTTGATTAATTCATATACAACAGGATTTTCACCTATAGTACTGGAAAATGTTCTAGCAACTACAATAGCTAAGAAGTTAAGAGTTGGAAGGGTATATGCTGGTGAAGTTGGAATACCGGCGTCTAGAAATGGTATGGTTCTGCCTTGTGGTATATTTGGTAGGTGGGAAAGATAGGTAGCTATGATATGAATTTAAGGGTGATATATGAAGATAACCATCTTTTAGTAGTGGAAAAACCTATAAACATACTCTCTCAGGCTGATAATACTGAGGATATGGACATGGTTTCTATGTGCAAGACTTATATAAAGGAAAAATATAATAAGCCAGGCAATGTATACATAGGTTTGGTTCATAGGTTGGATAGACCTGTTGGTGGTGTTATGGTATTTGCTAAAACCTCAAAGGCAGCTTCAAGGTTGTCAGATCAAGTTAGGACAAGGACTATGAAAAAGACCTATAGGGCAGTGGTAGTTGGAAGGTGTCAACAAGCTGGTGATTATGTGGATTATTTGTATAAAAATACAAAGACAAACACAGTTAGGGTTGTGGATAAATCCAATAAAGAAGGAAAGATGGCAAGCCTATCCTATAGGTTATTGGGAAGCAGGTATGCAAAAAAGGATAGACTCGACTACTCTTTATTAGAGATTGACCTACATACTGGTAGACCCCATCAGATAAGGGTACAGTTTGCAAGTCGCAAGAATCCACTTTATGGGGACCAAAGATATTCTGACCTATCTAAGGTTGGTCAACAGATAGCCCTTTGGTCGGCGAGGATAGAAATAGTTCATCCAACCACTAAGGAGTCTATGTTCTTTGAGGCCAAGATGCCAAATGAATATCCTTGGAACATCTTTTAGGAGGCTAGTATGCTTGATTATGGTGGTTTTTATATAGATAGGCCAGTAGGCAATAATGCCTTCTCCTATCAGGAGAGGATAAATAAGAGAATATATGTGCCAAAACTGGTAGAGGCTAGGATCGATCAGGTTGAACTTGGCGGTCCAGCTAGCTTTATAGAGGTTGAAGATGGTCAGGAGCTAGAGTGTTTTGGTATGAAGAATATGTACAGGTTGGTAGATAGAGATATTTTGGATCTTGGTAAAGAAGTCTACCTATTTGATAACCACAACCATGCCTTTTTCTTTTGGTGTCAGGCCCTAAATAGGGGTTTAATGGAGAGGGGGCAGGTACTCTTGCATGTGGACCAGCACAAGGATACCAGGATACCTCCAGATTATCATGTGGATATAGGGAGCTTGGAGGACGTGAAGAGGTACACCAATGAGGTCTTAAATGTGGGGTCTTTTATCAAACCAGCCCTACACTATGGTATATTTTCAGATCTTATGATAGTGGACTCAACATACTCTATGGATATGGAATACCCAGAGTCCTATGTATTGGATATAGATCTGGATTTTTTCTCTAGGGATATGGATTATATAGATTATGACCTAAAAATTAATAGAGTCAAGGAATATATAAAGGGGTCAAGCCTAATTACGATAGCAACAAGTCCATATTTCATTGAGCAAGAGAGGGCCTTAAAGGCACTCAAGGACTTGTTTGATAAGTAAGTAATTAATTGCATATAAAATAGCCTTTAGATAGTCTAGACATTCCCGTATATGAGTATAGAAAAAAAATACAAAGTATGATATTATAGGTGATAGGTTTTATATAGAAAACAATGAAAGACAATATAATATGGTAAGATGATATAGGAGGTAATTATGTTATTTCAAGAATGGAAAAATCTAAGTGAAAGTCATGAAAATGAAGAGGCTGAAGTGAAATTTTGGGAAGGATTTTTAAAGGCAGAAACTTACATATACAATGATATACTAAATAATAAAACAGACCTTATTGCCGGAAAAGTGTCTGATCTAGCAGAAAAATACAAGACAAGTCCTGAGTACTTTATGGGATTTTTGGATGGCATAAATGAAAGTATAGAAATGGCACAAGATCTTGATAAGATAGAGGTTGATACTCAAATTAGTATTAAAATTGACTGGGAAAAATTATATTATAATATGGTCAATGTTGAAGCGGCCTGGTTATATGGCTTAAAGGGTTGGGACTCTATATTAGATGAAGACTTTAGAAAACAAATCAAGAAGAACCATAACAGGTCAAAGGTTGTAGTAAAAGATGACAAGATAGGAAGGAATGAGGCCTGTACTTGTGGAAGTGGGAAAAAGTATAAAAAATGTTGTGGCAGGTAAAAAGTACTACTTTTATACGATTTAAGATGCGATAAGCTATTATCGTAAAAAATATGTAATAAAAAAACAAAAATAAATTGACAAAAACAAATCCATGATGTAAACTATACTGTTATAACTTGACTAAATACTTCAGATATGGTATAATAAATCGTAGACTGAAAGGATAGGTGATACTTTTGGCAACAATAGCTACATTAGATAATATCAGGCATACTCTTGAGAAGTATGTAGGCAGAGAAATATTGTTAAAGGCAAACAAGGGTAGGAAACAGATTGTTACAAAGCAAGGGATACTAGAAACCCTATATCCTAGTGTATTTGTAATAAAAGTAGGTCATGGAGATGAAGGCTTTGAAAGGGTAGCCTATAGTTACTCTGACTTATTGACTGAAACAGTCAAGATAAAAGTCTTTAAGAAAAAGATAAGCTAAATGATGAGAGATTGGGAATATATACCAATCTCTTTTTTAGTCTTTTATTAGCAAGAGAGTTTTTTAAAGCATTTTCTTATATTAATTCATAACTTAAGAAAAAGATAAGCTAAATGATAAGAGCTTGGGAATACATACCAATCTCTTTTTTAGTCTTTTATTAGCAAGAGAGTTTTTTTAAAGCATTTTCTTATATTAGTTCATCAATTTATAAAAGGGCGAGGTTCGAAGGGGGAAGGTAAATTTATTAAGGATATCCTAAAAAGTAATAATTAGGCAAGCTTTATATGATATAATAAATAAAGTATATTTATTGTATTATAAATGCAAGAAGTAAATCAATACGGCTGCCTTATGATGTGGGACAGTTATCAGATAACTGTCTTTGAACTTAAGGTCTAGTTAGTAAATAAGGTAATTAGTAAGTCCTATTAGGGGTGATGGTATGGAAACGATAAGACTTAGGGCTATGGGAAAGATTAATCTATCCATAGACATAAGAGGGGTTATGGATGATGGATACCATGATGTAGAGATGGTAATGCAGTCTGTCAACCTATATGATACCCTATTGATAAGAAAGATTAAAAAGGGCTTCTTTATGAAGTCTTCTAACATAGATGTTCCGGTTGGCAAGAAGAATATAATATATAAGACATGGATACTAATGAAAAAGAAATATAATATAGATGGAGGGATAGATGTTTTTTTAGAGAAGAATATACCTGTTGCAGCAGGGATGGCAGGAGGTAGTTCTAACTCGGCGGCTACACTGATTGGTCTAAATAAACTATTTGATTTGGGACTTAGTGAAGAAGACCTAGTGGAATTATCAAAGGAACTAGGTTCCGACATAGCATTTTGTATAAAAGGTGGAACATATCTTGCAACAGGTAGGGGGACAGAACTGGAAAAAATAAAGGATTTGGACCTAGACTTAGATGTTTTGATTTGTAGGCCTAATGTGTTTGTTTCAACGAACAGGGTATACAAAAAATTTGATTCTATATACGGAGAGGACATGTCCTTTGAGAGACCAGACAATAAGGCTCTTATAGAAGCGATAGAGAATAATAATTTGGACCTGTTGCTATCTAGTATGTGCAACGTACTTGAACCAGTAACAAAGCGATGGTGTCCTGACATAAAAAAAATTGAAAAAATAATGTTACAAGCAGGCGCAAATAAAACGATGATGAGTGGGAGTGGACCAACTGTTTTTGCTTTTTTTACAGACAAGAAAAAAGCCAAGAAGTGTGCAAGTATACTAAGAAGGAACTATCAGTATACCTACCTAACATCAACATCTAATAAGGGGGTAATTATACATGGGAATAAGTAGGTTGAACTTAGATAATTACAAGCCTTTAAGAGAGATTGTTTTTGAAAATATAAGAAAGGCAATTATTGAAGGGATCTTAAAACCTGGAGAAAGGCTAATGGAAATACAGTTATCTCAGCAGTTAGGTGTGAGTAGGACGCCAGTTAGAGAGGCTATAAGGATGCTGGAGTTAGAGGGACTAGTAGTTATGCTTCCAAGAAAGGGGGCTTATGTTGCTAATATCAGTAAAAAAGACCTAATGGATATATTAGAAGTAAGGGTAGGTCTTGAAGGTATAGCTGCATATTGTGCTACTGATAGGATGACTAAGGAAGATATAGAAAGTTTAGAACGTATATCTAGTGATCTAGAAGCTGCTGTTTATAGGAATGATGTAGCAACTATGCTTGCAAAGGACGAAGAATTTCATACTTATATATTCGAGGCAACAGGAAATAAGAGGCTCATTAACATGATGATTAGTATATGGGAAACAGTATACAGGTTTAGACAGATGTATATGTCTGATTATAGTTCTGCTGTTAACATAGTAGACGAGCATAGAAAGATAATCGAATCTTTTAAGAAAGGAGAGGCTAATCTTGCAGAAAAACTAGCTAAGGAGCATATAGAGCTAGCCCAGCAATTTATGATAGAAAAGTTGATGCAAGATGATAGGGTGTAGTTAATGGATAATAGGTCAATAGGAGTGTTTGATTCTGGTTTAGGTGGTCTTACAGTCCTTAAAGAGATAAATAAATACTTACCAAATGAAAATATAATATATTTTGGAGATACAGCTAGGGTGCCATATGGGTCTAGGTCTAAGGAAACGATAATAGAGTATACATTTCAAGCTATAAATTTTCTAGCAAGTCAAGATGTAAAGGCTATTGTGATCGCATGTAATACAGCATCTGCTAGGGCTCTTTCAGAGGCTAGAAACAAGTATAATATACCAATTATGGGAGTTATAGAAGCTGGAGCCAAGACAGCCGTATACTCAACTAGAAACAAGGTGGTTGGAGTAATAGGTACGGCGGCAACGATAGGATCCAAGGCCTATAATAAGGCAATAAAATCAAAAGATAATAGCATAAGGGTAATAGGAAAGGCCTGCCCCTTATTTGTACCCCTTGTTGAGGAAGGCTGGTCAAACAAAGATATATCGGCTACTGCAGCCCATATGTACTTAGACTCTCTTGTAGATAAGGGTATAGACTCTTTGGTCTTGGGTTGTACCCACTATCCTATATTAAAAAGGACAATTGGAGAGGTTGTTGGCAAGGGTGTAAAACTAATAAATCCAGCCAAGGAAACAGCCTTAGACTTAAAAGATGTATTGGAAAAGAGGGATATGATAAATGAGTCGGATCAAAGGGGTGTGTGTAAGTATTTTGTTTCTGACATAAATGAGCAATTTTCAAAAGTAGCATCTGAATTTTTAAAGAAAAACATTAAGAATGAAAACTTAGAAAAGGTAGATATACATAGGTATTAGGATTTAAGAGGAGGTGATTATATGAAGGTAAAACTCAAGATAAGAACATCCCAATATTTAGATGATAAGGACTTCCAGACAATTGAAAGCTATTATAAAGGTGAACAAATAGAAAAAAATGGGAATATTTATATAACTTTTTCAGAATCTGCTAGGTCTAAGGATAAGACTAGTACCATAAAAATATCAGACAATGAAGTTCTCCTGCTAAAGTTAGGAGAAGTGACAGGAAAGATGAAGTTCAACCAAGACAAGGAATACAGGTCTAAATATAAGACGCCTTATGGTACCTTTGATATGAGTTTACATACCTACAAGATATCAAAGAAGATATCAGAGGGGGAATTGAAGATAAACTTGGACTATAAGATATCTATAAAGGGTCTTATGGATGCT
This sequence comes from uncultured Peptostreptococcus sp., assembly GCA_963520775.1. Classification (GTDB taxonomy): domain Bacteria; phylum Bacillota; class Clostridia; order Peptostreptococcales; family Peptostreptococcaceae; genus Peptostreptococcus. Next base: position 12,153 of record CAUQSL010000017.1, on the reverse strand, counting down.
AATAATAGGTTGGAAATGAAGGTGGTTCCGGAGGTGTAATATGGTATATGATAGGATAAAAAAGACTATATTAGACCATAAACTAATTGAAGATGGTGATGGTATAGTAGTAGGTCTATCCGGCGGTCCTGACTCAGTATGTCTCTTACATAGTCTATATAGGTTGTCAAAGGAAAAAAAAATAAAAATATATGCAGTACATATAAATCATATGATAAGGGGATTAGACGCCTTTTTAGATTCCCTATACGTGATGAAATTATGTCAAAGCTTGTATATTCCATGTTTTATAAAGGCTATTGATGTAGTCAAGTATTGTCAAGAAAATAAGTTGGGACTAGAAGATGGGGCAAGAAAACTAAGATACCAAATATTCTCAGAAGTAAAAGATAGGATGGGGGCTAGTAAGATAGCCATAGGTCATAATAAAAACGACCAGGCAGAAACTATCTTGATGAGGATTATGAGGGGGACTGGTCTACAAGGCCTAAGAGGGATAGAGTACTCTAGGCTAGATGGAGTAATAAGACCAATCCTAGATCTTGATAGACAAGCAATAGAGGATTACTGTCTTGAACACAAGCTCCTTCCTAGGATAGATAGGACTAATTTAGAACCAATTTATTCAAGAAATAAAATAAGATTAAAGATACTGCCTTATATGAAGTCAGAGTTTAATGATAATATTATAGAAAGTATAGTTAGGATGGGTGATAGCCTGAGACTAGATAGTGACTACATAAATTTACAGGTGGATAAGTTAGCCGAATATGCAGTCAAAGCATACAATGATAGCTCATATATTTTTATTGATTATTTAAAAGATGTCCATCAGGCAATAAAGACAAGATTGGTAATATTAGCAATTAGGAAGCAACTTGGCAATGTTACATCTATAGAAAAAAAACATATTGATGAAATTTTAGACCTCTTGCCAAAGGAAAAGTGTTATAAAAAAATAGACCTGCCTAGGGGACTACATGCTTATAGGTTTGCTGACTATATATTGATAAGTCAAAAGGAGATTAAGCAAGAAGAATTTGAATACGATTATAAGATAGAAATAGGAATAGACAAGTATATAAAAGAAATTGATAAGACCTTAAGGACAAGGTTAATAAGTCAAAGTGACTTTGACAGAAGTAAGTTTAAAAGTGGAAGGCAATATCTTGACTTCGATAAAATAAGGGGTCAGATTAGATTGAGAAATCGTCGCCAAGGTGATAAAATAAAGCTATTAGGTGGAACAAAAAAGGTAAAAGACCTATTTATAGGTCTAAAGGTACCTAGAGAAGAAAGAACTTTTGTGCCATTTTTAGTCAAGGATGATACCATATTATCTATATATGGTTATAGGATAAATGTGGATTACAAGGTAGACGATGATACTAAAAGAATATTAGAAATATCAATCGATCAGTAATTTAAGTATAAAGGAGGATGGATTTGAAAAAATCATTAAGAGGGGCAGGTTTATATCTAATCCTGCTGGTAATTATTTTTTTTGGTGTCCGATATGGAACCAACCAGGCATCAGATATTAAAAATCTGGAATTTTCTAGGGTGTATAAGGAATTAAAAGTAGGCAATATTAAAAGTCTACATATAATTGATGACACTGGTATAGAGGGTAGCTTAAAAAAACCGAGCATAAAGTTTAAGTCATATATACCAAGTGATATCAGGAGTGAGCAACTATCTAAGGATCTATTAAATGGTGTACAGAAGAACAACTTGGTTATTGACGGTGAATCAAAGCCTAAGACACCTTGGATTGTAGAGATGATACCTACAATACTACTACTTATATTCATGGCAGTCGCATTCTTTATGCTTATGAACCAAAGTCAAGGTGGAGGTGGAAGAATGATGAGTTTTTCTAAATCCAAGGCTAAGCTTCATAAGGGAGATGAAAAAGTTAAAGTAGTATTTGATGATGTAGCAGGTCTGAATGAAGAAAAAGACGAGTTACAAGAGGTAGTAGACTTCCTTAAAAATCCTAAAAAATATATGGAACTAGGAGCTAGAATACCTAAGGGTATACTTATGGTAGGCCCTCCAGGAACAGGAAAGACTTACCTATCAAAGGCAGTTGCTGGCGAGGCAGGAGTTCCATTTTTCAGTATAAGTGGTTCTGATTTTGTGGAAATGTTTGTAGGTGTTGGTGCTTCAAGGGTAAGAGACCTATTTGAGCAGGCAAAAAAAGAGTCTCCAGCAATTGTATTTATAGATGAAATAGATGCTGTTGGTAGAAAGAGGGGGGCAGGCCTAGGTGGTGGTCATGATGAAAGAGAACAGACCCTAAACCAATTGTTAGTAGAGATGGATGGCTTTGGTATTAACCAAGGAATAATTATAATGGCGGCTACTAACAGGCCTGACATATTAGACCCAGCCTTATTAAGACCGGGAAGGTTTGATAGGCAGGTTGTGGTTGGAAGGCCAGATGTAAAGGGTAGAGAGGCCATCTTCAAAGTTCATTCCAGAAAGAAACCTTTGGCAGACGATGTAGACTTGTCTGTTTTAGCCAAATTCACAGCAGGCTTCACTCCAGCTGATATAGAAAATATAATGAATGAAGCTGCTATTTTGACGGCTAGGAAGAGGGAAGATAGGATTTCTATGGCAACAATAGAGGAAGCTATTACTAAAACTGTAGTTGGTGTTGCTAAGAAGTCTAAAATAATCACTGAAAAGGAAAGAAATCTAACGGCTTATCATGAAGCAGGTCATGCAGTTTGCGCCCATGTACTCGACCTTATGGACCCAGTCCATCAAGTTACAATAATACCTAGAGGTATGGCAGGTGGCTTTACAATGCAGTTACCTACAGAGGATAAGTACTATGCAACAAGGGGAGAAATGCTACAAGAGTTGATAGTTTTATTAGGAGGTAGGGTTTCTGAAGAAATCAATCTAGATGATATATCAACAGGAGCGTCAAACGACTTAGAAAGGGTAACTAGCCTAGCTAGGAACATGGTAACCAAATATGGTATGAGTAGTAAGTTAGGACCTTTGACATTTGACTCTAACGATGAGGTATTTTTGGGGAATAGCATAGGTCATTCTAGGCAGTATTCTGAAGAGGTGGCATCTGAAATAGATGCAGAGGTAAGAAAAATAGTTGTAGATGCATATGAGAAGACTAGGGATATACTAAAGTCTAACCAGGCGAGACTAGACTATATAGCTAGAGCCTTGCTAGAGTATGAAACGCTTAATGATAAGCAGTTTGAAGAGGCTTTTGAAATGAGATTAGCACTTAGAGTTGAGGAAAAGGCTGAGAATATTTCAACTATTGATGATTCTGAAGATCTTACTAGAACAGATAATAAAGAAACAGATAGTAAGGAAACAAATAGTAAGGAAACAGATAATAAAGAAATAGATAGTAAAGAAACAGATAGTAAAGAAATAGATAATATTTAGGCAGTAAAATTAATTATATTTGAAAAGTAGACTTGTTTGTCAAAGGAGTTTGACTAGCTTAACTTTCAAATTATAGGGCAGCATCTTGAATGAAAATATTGTTCTTGATGCTGCCTTTTTATATTTTTGTTATAAAAATTGGTTATATATATGAATCTAGTCCCCTTATGGATATTTCTCCGGTAAAAATTTTTTCTAAGAAGCCCAGATTATTTCTTATGATTAAGTTTCCGTATTCATCAATATTTTCAGCGAAGACCATTTCTTTTTGTCCCTCTCTTATAATAAATATTTCCTTACCTAAAACGGCAGACCTATCTTTTAGTATTCTCAAAATTTTATCGTGGTTCTTGTGTTTGAAGTCTTCGTATAGGTTTTCAAAGTCTATGAAAAAGGTTCTTAAAATATCTAGTTCTCTGATTTCATAACCTTCGTTGGCAAGTGATGTAGCAACATTAGAAATGGAGTCCTCGAATATTTTATGCCCTATATTTATACCTATGCCAACTATAATGTATGAAATACTTTCTATTTCAGCCCTCATTTCAGTCAGGATACCTGCTATTTTTTTACCATTTAAAACTATGTCATTTGGCCATTTTATCTGGCAAGATACACCTAATTTTTCTAGGCTGGTTATTAAGGCTGCACCTGCAACCTGTGTAAGAAATGATGCCATACTAATAGGAATATCAGGTTTGAGTATTATAGAAAAATATATTCCCTGGTTATCGTCAGACACCCAGATTTTACCAGAACGCCCCCTACCTTTAGTCTGCTCTTTAGATATTACAACCGCACCCTCATCAACCTTGTTGGCTATGATATTTGCATATATATTTGTAGAGTCAATAGAGTCGAAATAATAGATATCTTGTCCCATGTAGAGGGTATCTAGTTTATGCTTTATTTCATATGGACCAAGTTTTTTATCCTTATTTTCTATTAATCTATAGCCATGACCTGCCTTAGACTCTATATTAAAACCCTCGTTTTTTAAAGTTTTTATGTGTTTCCATACAGATGCCCTTGATAGTCCGAGTATATCTGATATGTATTCTCCAGATATATAAGTATCTGAATTATCTATTAATATATTTATGACTCTTTCTCTTGTTTTAGACATTTCATCACCACCCACATCGAAATTTTATATTTATATACATTATACTACATTTGTAAGGTAAGGGGGGGTTAAAAGAGTTTAGTATTTCTTACTTATCCAGTAGATAAAGCCAGGCAGACACAATGCCAAAAATCCAGTATATATAAAAAACCTAAACTTCTACCACATTAGTTATGAATAAAAAATCTAAACTTCTATCACATTAGTTATGAATAAAAACACCTAAACTTATATAGCAATAATTACCAAAACAAAACACTAAAATTTATATAGCAATAGTTACCAAAACAAAACATCTAAACATCTATGGCAATAGTTACCAAAACAAAATATCTAAACTTCTACCATATTTGCAGGCTAAAAAAAATTCCTGTACCTCCACGAATATTAGTGATATAATAAAAACGTTAAAAAGAAGGCAATTTCAAGCCTGTTAATATTTCAAAAAATATTGAAGAATCTTAATAAATTGATAAAGGGATGGTATATATATGTTATTGGTATTTGATATAGGAAATACAAATATGGTATTGGGTGTATATGATGGTGAAAACCTAGTAAGAGATTGGAGAATAAATACGGACTTGAATAAGACATCAGATGAATATGGTGTGTTGATAAAAAATTTGTTTGATGCTAGCGATATATCCCTTAGTGTAGTTGATGCAATAATAGTATCTTCAGTAGTACCTGCAGTAATGCATTCACTTGAAAATTTCTGTAGAAAGTATTGCAATATTAGTCCTATGGTTGTTGGACCGGGTATAAAGACAGGGCTTAATATCAAGTATGAGGATCCTAAGATGGTAGGTGCAGATAGAATTGTGAATGCTGTTGCTGCTATATCTAAATATAATTGTCCAGTTATAATTATAGATTTTGGTACAGCTACCACTTACTGTGCTGTTTCAAAAAAAGGAGAATATATAGGTGGGGCAATTTCGCCTGGTGTGAAAATAGCTAGTGAAGCCCTTTTCCAAAAGGCCTCTAAACTACCAAGAGTAGAACTAGTAACACCGGATACTGTTATTTGTAAGGACACTGTTTCAGCTATGCAGTCTGGGATAATTTATGGTTACGCTGGCCAGGTAGAGAAGATAGTAGGCTTGATGAAAAAAGAATTACAAGATGAATCTACTTTGGTAATAGCTACTGGTGGGTTAGCCAATATGATATCTAAGGAAACAGATGCGATAGATGTGATAGATTCAAACCTTACCCTAGAGGGCTTGAGGTTGATATATGAGAAGAACATATAAAGGACACTAAGCAGACCATAAATAAATATATAAGATGAGAAAAAAAGGTATACAAAGTATACTAGTTATACAAAAGTATACGAAGTTATACAAAAGTATACGAAGTTATGCAAAAGTATACGAAGTTATACAAAACTATACAAAAGTGCATAAGCAAGTTATAGTAAATAAGGTTCTTTTATTTAGATAGGAGAAATAATATAGTGAAATTTAGAGATTTTGAAGTTAAAAGTGAAGTTTTTTTAGCACCAATGGCAGGAGTAACAGACCTGCCATTTAGGTTAATATGCAAAAAATTAGGGTGTGGTCTTCTCTATACGGAGATGATAAATGCCAAGGCACTTTGTTATGATGATAAAAATACAAAGAAGATGCTTAATATATTGGACGAGGAGCATCCAGTCGCTGTACAGATATTTGGAAGTGAGCCTGAATTTATGGGCAAGGCAGCCCAAATTTTGAATAACTACCCAAATGAGATACTAGATATAAATATGGGATGTCCTGCACCCAAGGTGGTGAAAAATGGAGATGGTTCTGCTCTTATGAGAAACCCTAAATTAGCAGGAAGAGTACTTGAAGCAGTTGTAAAAAATTCAAAAAAACCAGTAAGTCTGAAAATCAGAAAGGGTTGGGATGAAAGTTCCATAAATGCATTAGAAATAGCCAAGATAGCAGAATCTTGTGGTATTAGTGCAATTACAATACATGGTAGGACAAGAGAACAGTACTATTCAGGCAAGGCTGATTGGGATATTATAGGAGAGATTAAGTCCCAGCTACTAATACCAGTTATAGGTAATGGTGACATAACGAGTATTGAAGATGCTATTAGGATTAAAGAAAAAACATCTTGTGATGCTATTATGGTAGGCAGGGGGGCTCAGGGAAATCCGTGGATATTCAATAGGATAGACCATTATATGAAAACTGGTCAAGTTCTAGACCTACCAAGTAAGGATGAAAAGATAGATATTGCTATTGAACATATGGCTTTGTCTATAAAAGAACATGGTGAATATGTTGCTGTTAGAGAGATGAGAAAGCACATAGGATGGTACTTAAAAGGCATGAAGCATTCTGCCAAATTTAGGGACCAGATAAACCATATGGATACAGCAAAAGAGGTAATTGACACATTAGAATCATATAGAAGGTACTAGGAGGAAGATGATGAATAAGGTGGTAGACTTTGATAAGGCTATAGACATGATTAAAGATGGAGATACAGTAGCATTTTCTGGATTTATGTTAGCAACGGCAGCCAGAAAAGTGATGGTGAAGATTGGTCATAAGTTTTTGAGTGAAGGGAGACCCAAAAACTTAACAATATACCAGGGTGCAGGTTTAGGAAATAATAATGACCAGGGTATCTGCGAACTATCATATCCAGGTTTAATAAAAAGATATGTTACAGCCCACTTTGCTAATAATAGGCCTATGATAGATATGGTCCTAAAAAATGAGGTAGAAGCCTATAATTTTCCTCAGGGCGTGATTGCCCACCTATATAAGCAGGCAGCAGGCGGAAAGGATTTTGAAATAACAAGGATAGGTCTAAACACCTATTGCGACCCTAGATTGAAGGGTGGCAAGGTCAATGAAGCTGCCAAGGAAGATCTTGTAGACTTAATAGAGATTGATGGTAGGGATTATTTGAAGTATAAGGTTCCAAACTATAATATAGGTATTATAAGGGGAACGAGTGCCGACGAATTTGGTAATATAAGTATGGAAGAAGAATCCTCTATAATAGACTCTCTAGACGTAGCGATGGCTGTAAAGGCTTGTGGGGGCAAGGTGATAGTTCAGGTTAAAAATATAGTTTCCTTCCAGTCTATGAATAGGCAAGATGTAGTAATACCGGGAGTATTTGTAGACGCCATTGTAAAATCTGAAGACCCTATAAACTACCACCGTCAAACACCGGGTGTCTACTATGACCCTATAATATCAGGAAGGTATAAGTCTGATAACTATGGTTTCAAGTCATTAGAATTAAATGAGAGAAAGCTAATAGCCAGGAGGGCTGTTTTTGAGTTAGAAGACAATTCGGTAGTAAATTTAGGAATAGGAATACCGGAGGCAGTAGCTTCTGTAGCTGAAGAAGAAGGTCTAGAAAATATCATATTAACAGTTGAAAGTGGACTAATAGGAGGCATACCACTGGGTGGGTCTAACTTCGGATCTGCTGTAAACTCATGGGCAGGACTAGCCATGGCTAGCCAGTTTGATTTTTATAATAGTGGTGGACTTAATAAGACTTTTTTGGGATTTGCAGAGATAGACCTATGTGGAAATATAAATGTTAGTAGGTTTGGTAATAAAATAGGTGGCTGTGGTGGATTTATAGACATCACCCAGTCGACTAAGGATATAGTATTTTGTGGTACTATGACAGCAGGAGGCTTGCTAACAGAAGTTAATGATGGCAAATTAGTAATAGTACAAGAAGGTAGGAACAAGAAGTTTAAAAAGTTTATAGAAGAGGTTACATTCAGTGCTGAAGAGAGTGCACAAAGGGGTCAAAATGTAATCTTCGTTACAGAAAGATGTGTATTTGCCCTTAAAAATGGGGCATTAGAACTTATAGAAATAGCACCTGGTATAGACTTGGATAGGGACATACTTGGGCAGATGGACTTTAGACCTAGAATATCAAAAAACTTAAAACAAATGGATCTTAGGATATATCAAGAAGGCCTTATGGGGATAAAAGGCTAATAGAAATAGGTGTAATAGATCGAATTGAGATATTATTTATAAGTAGTTAATAATATCTTGTTGACAATCAGGAGATTGATGTATATTCTTATTTTTTCAAAAATAGTCTTGTAGATATTTTTCTCTCACCAAGGTTAAATATTATTAGCAAATTGGAATATAAAAGTTGAAGGAGACAGTCATGTATTATTCTATAAATTATAAGTCACCCCTTGGATGGATAAGTATTGTTGCCGATGAGGATAGAAACCACCTGTTAGGGGTCTACCTAGAAGGTCAAAAAAATTTTATGTTGGGCATTGATAAAAAAGAACTTATATTATTGGGTAGTAAGAAAATCAATCGTGATATTTGTATTGATAAAGCAAATGAAGTGGAAAATTTGGGGGTAATAGCCAAAACAACTTCTTGGCTTGATAGGTATTTTTTGGGTGAGATGCCTAGCGTAAGGGACATAAAAATTAGCTTGAGGGGGTCTGACTTTAGGCTGAAAGTATGGACTAGGCTGATGGATATTCCATATGGAAAGGTTGAAACATATGCAAGTATAGCAAGGGAAATCGCTAAAATGATGGGGAAGGACTCAATGTCTGCACAGGCAGTGGGAAGTGCTATTGGCTATAATCCTATTTCTATACTCATACCATGCCACAGGGTTGTAGGCAGTAGTGGAGATTTGACTGGATATTCAGGAGGAATAGAAAGAAAAAAATGCCTTCTTGAGCACGAGGGAATACAAGTTAGAGGAAGGCTAGTGGACTTATATGATTAGGTAGGTTCGATCTGTAAATAATTCAAGTTTGTAAAGTCGTACACCTGTAAATAATTCAAGTTTGTAAAGTCGTACACCTGTAATTAATTCCTACTTTAAAGCATATTAAATTTGTGATAAAAATTGTAATTTATCGACAATTAAGTTAAAATAAATATAATGGTATAGGCTCAATAATAGATTTTTTAATAAGATTTTATTCTTAGGGCTTTATAATCAAAAAAAGTGTAATTTTTATTTGGAGGATATTTTAATATGAACATTAATCAAAAGGCAGTAAATGCTTTAAGAATCTTGTCAGCAGACCAGGTTCAAAAGGCAAATTCAGGACACCCAGGCTTGCCACTAGGTGCAGCACCTATAGCATATAGCTTGTGGGCTAACAATATGAACCACAATCCTAAGAACCCTAATTGGGAGAATAGAGACAGGTTTATACTATCAGCAGGACATGGTTCTTCATTACTATACTCCCTACTTCATATGTTTGGGTATGGACTTAGTTTGGATGATTTAAAGAACTTTAGGCAATTTGGAAGTCTTACACCAGGTCACCCGGAATACAAGCATACAGCAGGTGTAGAATCTACTACAGGACCTCTAGGGGCAGGCGTATCTACAGCAGTAGGTATGGCTATGGCAGAGGCTCATTTGGCTGCTAGATTCAACAAGGAAGGATATCCTATAGTTGACCATTATACATATGCCCTGACTGGTGATGGATGCCTGATGGAGGGTGTAGCATACGAAGCCCTATCATTAGCGGGTACCCTAAAGTTAGATAAATTAATAGTTCTATATGATTCAAATAGAATAACTATCGAAGGGGACACAGATCTTGCCTTTAAAGAAGATGTAGCTGCTAGATTCGAAGCTTTTGGCTACCAGGTACAGGTGGTAGAAGATGGAAATGATATAGAGGCTATAGATGATGCAATATCCAAGGCCAAGGCTGACAAGGAAAGACCTTCTCTAATTATATGTAAGACTCAGATTGGCTATGGCTGTCCAGCTAAGGTTGGTAAGGCATCTGCCCATGGTGAACCACTAGGAGAAGATAATGTAGTAGAACTTAGAAAGTTCCTAGGTTGGGAAAACCAGACAGCATTTGAAGTAGATGGAGAAATATATGACCACTACAAGGCTCTTGCAGATGAAGGTGCCAAGAAGGAAGAGGCTTGGAAGGCTATGTTTGCAGAATATGCAACAAAGTATCCACAAGAAGCAAGGTTATGGGATGAATACTTTGCTAGGCCAGATGTGACAAAGATAATAGATTCAGAAGAATATTGGGCTCATGAAGATAAGTCTATGGCTACAAGGGCTGTATCAGGAGATATAATAAATAAGTTAAAGGATATATATCCTAACTTAGTTGGAGGATCAGCTGACCTTGCCCCATCTAACAAGACAGAAATGAAGGGAGAGGGATTCTTCTCAGCATCAGATAGAAGCGGAAGAAATATCCACTTCGGTGTAAGAGAAATGGCTATGACTGCTATCACTAATGGTATTTACCTACATGGTGGTTTGAACTCATATTGCGCTACATTCTTTGTATTCTCTGACTTTATGAAGCCAATGATTAGACTATCATCTCTAATGGGTCTACCAGTTACATTTGTATTGACTCATGACTCTATAGGAGTTGGTGAAGACGGACCTACGCATGAACCAATAGAACAGTTGGCTATGTTAAGATCTATACCTAACCTAAATGTATTTAGACCAGCTGACTATACAGAAACAGCAGCAGCATGGGCTAGTGCAATAGGTTCAGAGGCCACTCCAACTGCCATAGTACTTACTAGACAGAATCTGCCACAGTTAGAGGGATCTTCTAGAGAAGCCTTCAAGGGTGGATATATATTGGCAGAAGCGGCTAATAAAGACAAGATAGACTTGATTATAATGGCATCAGGATCAGAAGTAGAGTTGGCTGTAGGAGCTAAGGCAGAATTGGAAAAGGAAGGCAAGTCAGTAAGAGTAGTATCTATGCCATGTATGGATTTATTTGAGGCTCAGTCTGCTGAGTATATAGAAGAAGTACTTCCATCAGATGTTAGAGCTAGACTGGCTGTTGAAGCAGCTAATCCAATGCCATGGTATAAATATGTTGGCCTAGATGGAGATGTAGTGGCAATGACTACATTTGGAGCATCTGCACCAGCCAAGGTACTATTTGAAGAATTTGGGTTTAATATTGAAAATGTAGTATACAAGGCGAAGTCTGTAATTAAATAAAAAACACAAATAAAACTTGCGACAATATAATATAAAGTTATATAAAAATCAAAAGAAATTCAAAGTAACTCTCTAGAATTAACCTGGAGAGTTACTTTGAATTTTATTATAAATGGACAAAAAAGTTCGAATAAATACGCATATAAAATCAGATAATTGTAAATATAATTCGCATAATAAAATATTGAAATAAAAACTTTAAAAAAAGTGTTGACGATGAAAAGTAATTATGATAATATAATACTTGTCCTTGAGAGGACGGTAAAAGCTTAGAGAAAGTATTTGAAATCTTATCAATACTTATTCGATTTACAGATTAAATGTGGTTACTATAGCGAGGAGGATACACCTGTTTCCATTCCGAACACAGAAGTTAAGCTCTTTAGCGCTGAAGGTACTTGGTGGGAAGCTGCCTGGGAGAATAGGACGTAGCCATGTTAAGTGCCGAAGTGGCGGAACTGGCAGACGCACAGGACTTAAAATCCTGCGAAACTTATACTTTCGTACCGGTTCGATTCCGGTCTTCGGCACCACTTACTACAATATCGCGGGGTGGAGCAGTTGGTAGCTCGTCGGGCTCATAACCCGAAGGTCGA
>CAUQSL010000016.1:0-32898 GCA_963520775.1 uncultured Peptostreptococcus sp. | reverse complement strand
GCGTTGGGAGAGAACTTTTTCTCTCACCAACGCTAAATATTATACAACCCAAAAAGAAGAACCATCAGCTAGTCTGGTGGTTTTTTAAAAAAAGCTAGGTTTTATAGCCTTCAATATGTAAAAGGATAGTAAAACTTAATAAAAAATTTAGATTTATACATACTTTATATTTAGTTTTATTGTATATACTCTAATATAAGATATATAGACTAGGCGTATGAGTTATGAAGATAAAGGCAAGATATAAATCCTGTCTATAAATAATAAATATAAGCTAGGTATATCAAAATCGAACGATATAAGGTTAAATTAAATCCACAAAAAAATCAATTTTATATGTTATAAAAATTATAGGTTAAAGGAGGACTAAAAATGAAGATAGTAATTTTGACAGCGAAGTTTGGTATGGGACATATGTCAGCATCAAAATCATTAATGCAAGATATACAAAATTATTACAAGGGGGATGATATTGAAATAATTGACTTTTATGAGTATAGTTTCCCTCACATGCACAAGTATATGTATAAGTCCTTTGACCTATTATTAAAATATGCAAAAGGGCTTTATAATTTTTACTATTCTCTTAACGATAAGAAGGTTACAGGGGTTGACTTATTAACTAGGATATTTGCTTATAAATGCAAAACTATGGTTCAAGAACTTAATCCAGACTTGGTAATATCTACCTTTCCTATGATATCTAAGGGGGTTGGTTATTATAAAGACTTGTACGAATCTAACTTAGGACTTATTACCTGTATTACAGATGTTAGTAGTCACTATGAGTGGTTGGTTGATGGTACAGACCAGTATTTGGTTGCCTGCCCAGATGTAAAATATGAGATGATTCATAAGGGAGTGGACCCAGATAGGATAGTTGTATATGGAATACCAGTTTCAGATAAATTCAAGTCAGGCTCAAATAAGAAAAAAAAGAGTAAATATATCAAGGATAATATAGTTGCAATACCTAGTATAAAATATCCAAAGGAAGTCTTGATTATGGGAGGTGGACTAGGAATCCTACCTAAAAATGATACCTTCTATGAAAAGCTAAACTCTTCTTTGGGTATACATACTACTATAGTCACTGGTAGCAATAAAGAAATATACAATAGACTATATGGTAAATACGATAATATTACAGTATTAGGCTTTACTGACAAGGTTGACACTCTTATGGAAGAGGCTGACTGTATAGTAACTAAACCAGGTGGCATTACTCTTTTTGAAGCAATATATACGAATACGCCTATAGTTTCATTTCCGCCGACCCTACCAAATGAGCAAAAAAATGTGGAGTTTATAAGGGATAATAATTTTGGTATTGTTTTAAGTGGAGATGCGGAAACTAGTGTAGATACTATAATAGCTTTAGTAAATGACAATAATAAACTTAAGCATATAAAAGTTGACATGTCCAACTTTGTAGAAAATTTAAATGTATATTACTTTAAGGATTATGGCTATAGAACCAGGCAAAATTTTGGACTGCTTGTCTGCAATAGTTCAAAAGGGATATATAGTTATTAAAAAATAATAGGGGATACCATATTGGAATATATACCCCAGGTATAGGACAATATATGACCAAAGTTGCCTTTAGGCAACTTTTGGTTTATTTAAGGAGAGAAAAGATGTATATTTTTTACTTACTATTAACGTTGCTTATAGTATTTGTGGTTCATTCTATTTTGCCAACGTATTATAACAAGCTATTTAATAAAAATATAATTAGGTCTACAAGTCAAGAAAATGAAATAATGTTAACATTTGACGATGGGCCGGATGATAGGTATATCCATGAGTTACTAGAAGTGTTAAATACAAATGATGTAAGAGCAACATTTTTTATGGTTGCAGAAAACATAAAAAAGAATAGAAAAACTGTTGTTAAGATTCTATCTGAAGGTCATAAAATAGGCTTACATTCTTGGCAGCATAAAAATGCTATGTTATACTCTTATTTGTACACAAAAAAGGATTTTGAAAATAGTTTAAGGATAATAGAACCCTTAGGTCTAAATGAAGTACTTTACAGACCACCTTGGGGTCATACAAACATTTTTTCAAACTATTTTGTAAAAAAATATGGAATGAAAATGATCTATTGGGATGTAATGGCGGAGGACTGGGAAGCTAAGGCTAGTCCTGAGTCAATAAGAAGAAAATTGTTGGATAGGACAGGTCCTACTAGCATAATCTGCCTACATGATGCAGGAGAAAATTCCGGTGGTGCTAAAGGGGCTCCGCAAAAAACAATTGAGGCCTTAAAAATAGCTATTCCAGAATTAAAGGCAAAGGGGTATAATTTTGTACTTCCCTAGGTTTAAATTAGTTGAGGAGGAAAAATGGAGGGTCTAAAGAATAAAAAAAGTCAGTTGATAGGAATAGGAATAATGATAGCCCTGATGGTTCTTACTATATCACAGGTACTTAAGGGAGAATCAGTATCTTCTATTATTGCTACACTCAGATCAGTAAAACCCGTATATATACTAGTAAGTATTGTAATGATGCTAATATATGCATCATTCGAAGGGTTAAATATATGGTTGATTCTAAAGGGTCTAAAACAAAAAACTAGCCTTTTAAATTGTATAGGTTATGGTTTTGTAGGTTTTTACTTTAGTTCTATAACTCCATCAGCTAGCGGTGGTCAGCCAGCCCAAGTATATTTTATGAAGAAAAATGGAGTAAGTGTAACATCTTCATCTTTAAGTCTTATGTTAATACTATTTACCCACCAACTAGTAGTAGTATTGTACGCCTTTATAGGTCTAGTCTTAAAAATTAATATAGGTGGTTCACACTTGGCAAATACAATACTTTTAGCCTTTGGATTTATAACTAATATCCTTCTCTTAATTGCTATAGTGATGTTAGTGTATTGGCCAAGTCTAGTCTTTAAAATATTGAATTTTTTTGGGATACTCCTTCATAGGATACGAATTATCAAAAACAAAGAAAAAATAGAAAAGAAAATATCAAACTCAGTTCAAGAATATGAGCGTGGTGCTATATATATGAGAAATAACCCAGGTTTGATAATTAAGGTTACCCTACTGACAATAGTCCAAATTAGCTTTTTATATTTAGTACCTTATGTAATTTATAAGGGATTTGGGCTTAGCAATTACTCAGTTGTTGATTTGGTTTTTGTACAGGCTATATTAAATATAGCAGTATCATCTCTACCACTTCCTGGTGGTGTGGGTGCTAGCGAGTCTTTATTTTTAGGTATGTTTAGTGTTTTTTATGGCAAAAAATTGCTGATACCTGGTATGTTATTAACAAGGATATCAAATTTCTATTCAGTTTTAATAATTAGTGGTATAATATCATTAGCAATGTATATTTGGCCACATGAGCCAGTAAATATAAATTTTACTGAAAAGAAGGACTGATATGGGTATACATAACTCTATACAACAAAAGCAAAAGCAAAACCTAAACATATCTAATCAGATGGTGCAATTTTTGAATATACTTAATTTGGGAAGATATGAATTGGAAGAAGCTCTTGAGTCTGAAGCTGAGGCAAACCCTGTCTTGGACTTAGAAATAGAAGAAGATGGAGTAAATTGGGAAAAATATTTAAAAAAAGAAAAAAACTATTACGATTTTGATAAAAACGAAGAAGCATATAGGTACAAGTCTGACTATAATTTTGAAAATATGACCAAGGATGAAGATAGCTTATATGACTCACTACATGGTCAGATAGAGGTAATGAAGGTTTCCTACGAAAAAAGACTAATTTGTCACTACCTGGTGGATAGTCTTGATGAAGATGGATATTTAAGGGAAGATGAAAATGACATAGCCGATAGACTTGGCTTAGATTCGACTACAATAAAAGAGTGCATAGGCCTTGTTCAAAGTCTAGAGCCAACTGGAATATGTGCAAGGAATATACAGGAGTGTATACTCTTGCAGCTACATGGCAGGGGAATATATGATGATATTTTCGAAGATATAATATCAAATGACATTAACCTCTTGGCAAATTCGAATATAAAACAGTTGTCATCAAAGTATAAGAAGACACAAGAAGAAGTAAAGGCTTATCTGGAAATAATACGGTCTTTAGATCCAAAGCCTGCAGAAAAGTTCTCTAAAAAAGAAATTTTGTACGCATACCCAGATATAGTTTTAGAAGAAAATATAGGTGGAAACCTGCTTGTAAGGCCCTATAACGAAACTAGATTAAAATTAAATATAAACACCTACTACAAGGACCTCTACATAAATACAGATGATAAGCTTGTAAAAGCTTATATAAAAGAGAAACTATCATCAGCAAAAAAGATTATTAATGACGTCGAAGATAGGAAGTCTACTATAATGACAATAGCTCAGGCAATAGTAGATGTACAGTATAATTATTTTAAGTATGATGGGGAATTAGAACCAATGACCCTTCAAAGTATAGCTAATCGGGTAGGTTGTCATATTTCTACAATAAGTAGGGGTGTAAATGACAAATACATTTTAACAAAAAAAGGTCTGTTTGAATTGAGGAGCTTATTTTTGGGAGGTTTAGAAACAGATCAAGGTGGTGTGATTTCTATATCTGTAGTAAAGGGAAAATTAAAAAGTATAATAGATAATGAAAATAAGAAAAAGCCTCTTAGTGATAAAAAATTAGAAGATATGCTTAGGGCAGAAGGTTTTGAAATAGCTAGAAGGACAGTTGCTAAATACAGAGAAGAATTAGGTTATCTTAGTTCTTCAAAGCGAAAAGAAATTTAGGGGGAGGAGACCATTTTGTATAAAGACATCTAAGAGGGTCTTTCATAGTATAAGCCTTTAATATACAATTAGGAGGAATGATGAATAAAAAATATCTACATATACTATCCTTTGATGGTTTATCAAGGGTGGATATAGAGAAAATGAAGAAATTACCAGCCTTTTGTGAATTTTTCAAGCTCGCATCAGGTTGCATAAATGTTAAATCGGTTTATCCAAGTTTAACTTACTGCGCCCACACAACAATATCAACAGGTACATATCCAAAGAGACATGGTGTTATAAATAATACGCGACTACAGGCAGGAAGACTTAGTCCAGACTGGTACTGGTATGATAAGGACATAAAAGTCCCGACCTTTCAGTCATATGCAAAGAAGGCTGGATATGATATATTATCAATATTTTGGCCTGTTACAGCAGGATCTAAAGATATAAAATATAATATGCCTGAAATATTTGCTAATAGATGGTGGCAGAATCAAATATGGGTATCTTTGAAAAATGGTAGTCCATACTTTCAGTATGACTTAAATTCAAAATTTGGCAAATTAAGAAAAGGGCATAAGGAACCGGAATTAGACGATTTTTCTCATGCTTCCTTTATGTACTCTTTGGACAAGTATCCTGCCCATATTAATATGGTCCACTATATAGACTTGGATTCACAAAGACATGAGTATGGTTTTAATTCTAAGGAGGCCCAAGAGGCTATGGTAAGGCTTGATAAAAGACTGGGTGATCTAATAGAAAAGTTAAAGGAAAAGGGAATTTATGATGACTCTGTTATAGTTGTCTTGGGAGACCATAGTAGCATAGATGGCCATACCAATATATATCCAAATAAGGCTTTGGAGAGGGCTGGACTGCTAACAAAAACAGATAATAATTTGGTGGATAAATATAAGGTTATATGTAAGTCCGCCGATGGTGCTGCATACATATATGGAGATAGCGATGTAGATGATAAGACTATTTTGGATGCAATTAATCATCTTGTAGAAAAGGGAGCAATTGAAGCTATATATGGATCAGAACAAGCAAGTGAGTTAGGAGCAGATCCATCTTGTAGGTTTATGTTGGAGGCGGCTGTGGGCTACTTCTTTAAAGATGAAGTAGAAAATGAAGAGTTAATAAGAGCATTAGAAGCTCCTAATAGATCTTCTAAGCTATGTATTAATAATCATGGATACAATCCTTCTAGTAAGGAAGACTTTGAAACAGTTTTTCTAGTAGCAGGCAAGGGAATAAAAAAGAATGTATTTTTAGAAGAAATGTCACTGACAGATGAAGGTCCTACACTAGCAGCAATACTTGGTCTAGAAATGGTGGATACAGATGGAAGGGCTATAGTAGAGATCTTGGAGGTTTAAAGTGTTAAGAGTTTCAAAAAAAGAAAAATCGTGGATACTATATGATTGGGCAAATTCTGCCTATACAATGACGATGCTAACGACAATCCTGCCTATATATTTTACAGCTATGGTAGGTGAGATAGGTCTATCAAAGGCATTAGCAACTTCGTATTGGGGTTATACCAATGCAATTGCATCATTAATTGTAGCTGTTTTATCACCATTTATGGGTGGTCTAGCAGACTATATGGGATTTAAAAAGAAATTTTTTACAATTTTCACATTTATGGGGATTATTTTTTCGGGGTTAGTTGCCTTTATACCATACGGTCAGTGGAAATTATTAATTCTAACATATATAATATCCCTAATAGGATTTTCACTAAGTAACGTTTTTTATGATTCATTTCTAACTGATATAACTTCAGAAGAAAGAATGGACATGATATCATCTCTTGGTTATGGATTCGGGTATATTGGTAGCACCATACCATTTATTGTCTGTATGGCAATAATAATGGCTGCCCAAAAAGCCATAATACCTATATCAACTATTACAGCAAGTAAAATATCATTTTTCTTGACTACTATTTGGTGGCTGACCTTTACTCTACCAATGTTAAAAAATGTTGATCAAATACATGGTAAGCCTTACGAAAAACATAGTATTAAAGATTCTATAAGAAACTTGAATAAGAGTTTCTTAAAGATAAGGAAAAATAGGAAGGCCTTTTTATTCCTATGTGCCTACTTCTTTTATATAGATGGGGTAGACACAATAATAAGAATGGCAGCAAGTTTTGGTACAACAGTAGGTATAAATTCATCAACACTTTTGCTTATCCTACTAGTTACACAGTTTGTAGCCTTTCCATTTGCAATTTTATATGGAAAGTTAGCACAGGTATTTAAAGGAAAAATAATGCTATTAGCTGGCATAGGAGTTTACATAGTTATATGTATTTTTGCCTTTTTCCTTAGTTCAGCTAGAGAGTTTTGGATTTTATCAATCCTGGTAGGAAGTTCTCAAGGTGGTATACAGGCCTTGAGTAGGTCGTACTTTGCTAAGATAATACCAAAAGAAAATTCGAATGAGTATTTCGGCTTTTATAATATATTTGGTAAATTTGCGGCAATAATGGGGCCATTTTTGGTTGGAATAGTAACACAAATAACAGGTAATGTTAGAAATGGTGTTTTGAGTTTGATTGCAATATTTATAGTAGGTATAGTCTTACTGTTAAGAGACTAGTATAATACAACAAGAAGCTAATAATTATAGTAAGAAACTAGTAATTATAGCAAGAAACTAGTAATTATAGCAAGAAACTAGTAATTATAGTAAGAAACCAGTAAAATATAATTAGAAACCAGTAAAATATAATAAAAAGCTAGTGAAATATAATCATAAACTAGTGAAATATAATAAAAAACTAGTAAAAATATAATTGATGAAAAAATAATAGGACCTGTAGTCTACAAGACTCAGGTCCTATATTGAAATATATAGAAAGGGGACATATTCACATGGATATAAGGGACTATAAAAAGTATGTGAAATACACATTAGGAAAAGAAAAGGCAGACCTGGTTCTAAAAGATGCCAATATAATAATGGTTCAGACCGGTGAAGTTTTGACAGCTGATATAGCCATTATGGACAAATATATAGTTGGTATAGGTGATTATGAGGGTGTAGAAGAGTTAGATTGTAGTAATAAGTATATAAGTCCGGGTTTTGTCGACTCGCACCTTCACTTTGAATCTACCTTAGCAAATCCCAGAGAATTGGTACATTATGCATCTTTAAGCGGAACGACAACTTTTATAGCAGATCCACATGAGGCTGCTAATGTGGCAGGTATTAAGGGGATTAATTATATTCTAGATCAGACTGAGGATGTTAGTGGAGATGTTTATATTATGGCCCCTTCTTGCGTACCTTGTAAAGATGGTGAAGATTCGGGTTGTATTATGGGGTCTCAAGACCTAAGTCAAGTCCTGAAAGAATCTAGAATACTGGGACTAGGAGAAGTTATGGATGAGGATGCAGTCATAGGACTCAATGAGAATATGATGGACAAGCTAGAACTTTTTGGCGATAGGATCATAGATGGTCACCTTATATCTATAGAGGGAAAGAAATTATCAGCCTATGCAATGTCAGGAATAAAGACAGACCATGAGTCTACTGAATATAAGTATGCAATGATGAAGGTAAGAAATGGTATGTATGTCCATATTAGAGAGGGGTCTGCAGCTAGAAATCTAGAACCTATAGTGAAGGGTATAATTGAAAATAAAACAGATATATCTAGATTTACATTTTGCACAGACGATAAACATATAGAAGATATACAAAGAGAGGGTCATATTAGCCACAATGTTAGAAAAGCCATAAGCTTAGGTTTAGATCCTATTGATGCTTATAAAATGGCAACCTTAAATTCAGCTCAGTGTTATGGTCTAAGGGATATAGGTATGATATCAGTAGGCAAAAAGGCCAATTTAATAGTTATTGATGATATGGAAGCTGTTTCTATTGACAAAGTTATGTACGAAGGAAAGTTTATAAGTCAGGACTATGTAAATAGTAACAAGGAGGTAGATACTAGCCTACTCAATAGTATTAATATAGACTGGTTTCATAAGGATATGCTAGCCTATAAGAGTCATCGACATGCTATCAGGATGATAGAAGGTGAAATACTTACTGAGTTAATTGATTTAGATATATATAATGAAAAAAGAGACTTGGCCAAAGGGCCTATATTAGGAAAAAAATATAAGGACATATCTAAGGTTGCTGTAATAGAAAGACACCATAATACTGGCAACTATCATGTAGGTAAACTTCTTGGCTATAATATAAAAAATGGTGCAGTAGCATCTAGCGTATCTCATGATTCCCACAATGTAATTGTTGTTGGTGATAATGATAGAGATATGATGCTTGCTATAGAAAAACTAAAAGAATTAGGTGGAGGCTATGTCTTAGTGGAAGATGGGCATGTATTTGACGTCTTGCCACTACCAGTAATGGGACTAATAAGTAACCTGGACAGTAATATAATGAACGGAATTTTATCTAGAATGATAGAAAAGGCCCACCAAATGGGAGTACCTATAGGCATAGAACCTTTTATAGCCCTGTCCTTTATAGCCCTACCAGTAATACCCGAAGTTAGGATAAGGACTAGGGGGCTGTATGATGTACTAAGAGATAGGTATCTTGATTAGGAATCCATAGAATACAAGTAATGTAAACAAAAAAGATACCATATATATGGTATCTTTTATCGTTACTATACTCTTTCAACTTTTCCAGAACGTAGACACCTTGTACAAACAGAAACTCTCTGAGGAGATCCATCAACAACAGCCTTAACGTTCTTTATATTAGCTGACCAAGTTCTCTTATTATGCTTATTTGAGTGTGATACTTGGTTTCCAGAAACCTTACCCTTACCGCACACGCTACATACTTTTGACATTAAAAACACCTCCTTAATACTTGAATATTAAGCCTAAAAACATAATTAATAATATCATAGTAGTATGAAAAAATCAAGTAAAAAATTGCATTACTGGTCATTTTTTTGTATAATAGAGTATATGGATGTATATTTTTAGGAGGTCAACATGAGTTCAATTTTAACTAGTAAATTAGGAAATATAGAAATAGACAAAAATGTATTGGCACAGCTAACTTATAAGGCTGCCACAGAAAGTTATGGCTTAGTTGGCTTTTCATCAAAGTCAAAAGGAATAGTAGAACTTTTAAAGGGTGAGAATGCAACTAAGGGAGTTAATATAGTAGAAATTAATGATAACCAGGTAGATATAGAAATATCTGTTATATTGCAGTATGGAACAAATATTACAACAGTTGCAAACAACATTATAGAAAGAATAAAATACACTGTTGAGACTTATTCTGGGATAAAGGTTAACCTAGTTACTGTAAGTGTACAAGGAATAAGAGTCAAATAATCAGGAGGAGAAAAATGATAGAAAGTATTAATGGTAAATTGTTAAAGGAGATTTTCATCTCTGGAGCAAACCATCTACAAAATAACAAAGATTTAATAGATAAGCTAAATGTATTCCCGGTACCAGATGGTGATACAGGAACTAATATGTCACTTACAATAGCCTCAGCTATAAAGGAATTAAAGACTATAAAGTCAGATTCTATAACTGACCTGGGCAAGGCCCTGTCTAAGGGTTCCTTGATGGGTGCTAGAGGCAATTCGGGTGTTATACTATCACAGATTATTAGGGGTATAGCCAAGTCAATAGAAGCTAAGGATAATCTAAGTGTAGAAGACTTTGCTAAGGCCTTGAAGTCAGGTTCTGATACTGCATACAAGGCTGTAATTAAACCTATTGAAGGTACAATACTTACAGTAGTAAGGGAATCAAGTGAATTTGCTATTAAAAATTATAGTAATTATAAAGATTTTGTGGAATTTATGGAAGCCTTGGTTTTTGAGGCGGAAAAATCTCTTGATAGGACTCCAGACCTATTAAAGAACCTTAAAGATGCAGGAGTGGTAGATTCTGGAGGTAAAGGCTTAGTATGTTTGTATGAAGGTATGTTGAGCGCCTTAAAAGGTAGCAGTGTTCGACTGGCAGGACCTGGCGAAGAAACAAGGACGGTCCCAGCTACAGGAGTTCATAGTGATAGTGCTAAGGATGCGGATATTAAATTTGGTTATTGTACTGAGTTTATACTTGAGTCTCAGGAGGTAGACTCCGATACAATTAGGGATATAATGATGGGCTACGGAGATAGCCTAGTAGTTGTTGGTTATGATGGCGTGATAAAGGTCCATGTACATACAAACAATCCTGGTAAGGCCTTAGAAGAAGCCTTGAGATTTGGACAATTACTAACAATAAAAATAGAAAATATGAGACTTCAGCATGAAAATCAAATAATCACTGACGAAGAACAAAGCTATACTGATTTTTCAGAATATGCTAGCGAAGAAAAAAAAGAATTTGGATTTATTACTACAACAATGGGTAGGGGGCTAGCGGATATATTTGACGAATTAGGCGTTGATGTAGTTATTGAGGGTGGGCAGACTATGAATCCATCTACCGAAGACTTCATGAATGCAATTAATATGATAAATGCTGAGAGCATATTTATTCTTCCAAATAATAGTAATGTAATAATGGCTGCCAACCAGGCCAAGGAACTATCTGAAAAAAATGTATATGTAGTCCCAACTAAAAACATACCACAAGGTATTAGTTGCATGGTTACTTTTGACCATGACGTAGATCCAAAAACTAATATACAAAACTTTGAAACCCTGCTTGAAACAATCAAGTCAGGAGAGATAACATACGCAGTAAGAGATACTGTAATGGGTGGTATAGAGGTTACAGAAGGCGATATAATAGGTATAAGTGGAAAGTCACTAATATCTTCTGGAAAGAACATAGAAGATGTGACTAGAAATGTAATCAAAGATATGGTAGATGAGGATGCAGGTATAATTACCCTATACTATGGAGAAGATGTAGAAGAAGATGCTGCAAGATTATTTGCAGAAAATATCCAAGCTGAATTTGAAGACCTAGATGTAGAGTTATACTATGGTGGACAACCACTTTATTATTACCTAATATCAGTAGAATAGGTTGATGTAGACCAAGACTAGTAGCTGATTTTTTAATAAATAGACCCAGTTATCTAGGAAGTTAGACAAGTATAGTTGAGTATAGGTAGTCTTACCTATACTCTTTTTATTTATGGAGGTAGTATGTATAGTGTGCTAAATGAAAACATACAATTTGTAAAGGGAATAGGTCCCAAGAAAGCTGATAAAATGGCAAGGTTAGGAATATTTACAGTAAAGGATGCCATCTACTACTTTCCAAGACAGTTTGAGGATAGGAGTAGGCAAAAAAAGATATTTCAACTTGAAGACGGCGAAAAAATTTGTGTAAAGGTCAAGATAGATAGGATGAATTTTGTAAGTAAAAAGAATTTTAACCTAATAGAATTCTATGTTAGCGATGATACAGGCAAGGCAAAATTAGTATTTTTTAATAAACTTTATCTTAGAAACACATTTAGAGTTGGTGATATAGTAAAGGTATTTGGAAGTGTAAAAAAAGATACAGGATCGATTATCGAGCTTTATAATTGTGAAATAGAATATGATAATCTTGATAAAAATACAGGTAAAGTTCTTCCTGTCTATAGGCTGACAGCAGGAGTTAGCAACAAAGATGTAATGGGAATGATAAGAAATATATTTGATTCATCAGATATAAAGATAGGAGAATACCTACCAAAGTGGATTATAGACAAGTATAACCTGTGTGATATTGATTTTGCTATAAGAAATATGCATTTTCCAGAAAAAAAGGAAAATGTAAAAATTGCTATGTATAGGTTGATATTTGAAGAACTTTTATTTCTACAGATAGGTCTTTTTACGGTTAAGGGAGATAAGAAGATAGGTAGAGGGATAGCTTTTAAAAAGAATGAGGGAATGAAAAATATAGAAAGAGGATTACCTTTTATTCTTACAAGGGCTCAACAAAGAGCCTATGACGATATAGTAGCTGATATGGAATCTGATAGGATAATGAACAGGCTAATCCAAGGAGATGTAGGCTCAGGCAAGACAGTAGTAGCCCAGTTAGCCTTGGCAAAGTGTGTCATAAACGGTTATCAAGGTAGCTATATGGCTCCAACAGAAATACTAGCCAAACAGCATATGCAGAGTTTCAGGAGTTTTTTCTCAAATAGTGGGATAAGGGTTGAAATCTTAACTGGTAGTACTAGTAAAAAGGCGGCCGATGGGATTTTAGAGGACTTAGCAAGTGGAAAAATCGATATACTTATAGGAACTCATGCTTTACTTGAAGATAGGGTAGAATTTTCCAACTTAGGCTTGGTAATTACAGATGAACAACATAGGTTCGGAGTAAGACAAAGGTCTAGGCTAATATCTAAATCTAAAAATCCAGATGTCCTTGTTATGACAGCCACACCAATACCTAGGACCCTAGCCTTGATTTTATATGGTGACCTTGATATATCAATTATAGATGAGTTGCCACCAGGAAGGCAAACTATTCAAACCCTGGCTATAGAAAAGAGGAAGAGGGAATTGTATTATATGTCAAAGGTCAGGGAAGAAATTCAAAAAGGTAGACAAGTATATGTTGTATGCCCACTAGTTGAAGAAAGTGAAAATCTAGACCTAGAATCTGCAACGGAAGTATACGATGAATTGAAAAATAATTTTTTCAAGGACCTAAGGATAGGTCTTTTGCATGGAAGAATGAAAGCTAGTGAAAAAGACAAGGTAATGGAATTATTTAAAAATCACCAACTGGACCTACTGGTATCTACTACTGTAATAGAGGTTGGTGTGAATGTACCAAATGCAAGTCTAATGATTATTGAAAATGCAGAACGATTTGGTCTAGCACAACTACACCAGTTGAGGGGACGTGTAGGTAGGGGAAGTGAAAAATCCTATTGTACCCTGATCTACGGCTCAAAGACACAAGTTTGCAAAAATAGGATGTCCATAATGGAAGAGACTAACGATGGCTTTAAAATATCTGAAAGGGACCTCGAATTGAGGGGGCCAGGCGACTTCTTTGGAACAAGACAGCATGGTTTACCGGAATTAAGGGTTGCTAACCTGTTTAAACATATAAAAATCCTAAAATTAGTACAAAAAGAGGCAAGAATGATTTATGCGCAGGATCCATCTCTTTGCTTGAAGGAGAATGAAACTATAAGATTAAAGGTAGAGGAAATGTTTAAAACAATTGGTGGTAATATATCCATATAGTCTATCCTAATGTATTTTATATAAAATAAGAACATTAATCTAGTTAAATACTATATTGTATGGTAGAATATATTTAAATAGATAATTTATTGGGAGGACGATTAGTGAGAGTAATATCCGGTAGTGCGAGAGGCTTAAAACTTAATACGCCAAGTGACGATAAAATAAGACCAACTACTGATAGAGTAAAGGAATCTATGTTTAATATAATACAAGATTTAGTTTATGATAGTCAGGTTCTAGACCTATTTGCAGGTAGTGGTGCCTTGGGGATAGAAGCCTTATCTAGGGGAGCCAACAGGGTAGTTTTTTCTGACAAAAGTCCTGATAGTATAAAAATAGTAAAGTCAAATATCGAAAAAGTAAAACTATCTAATAAGAGTCTTGTATTGAATTACGATTTTAAAAGGTGTTTAAGTAAGATGGGGTCAGAAAATCAGAAGTTTGATTTGGTGTTTGTAGACCCACCATACTATAAGGGGCTTTTTGAAGAGGTTCTAGCTACTATAAGGGATAATGATATATTAAATAAAGATGGGGTGGTTATACTTGAGCATGATGCCAATACAAAGATAGGCCATGTTGATGGCTTAGAAGTGTATAAAGAAAAAAAATATGGTATCACAATGTTGACTTTTTACTGTTTGGAGGATGATGATGAGTAAGAAAGTTAAGGCTATATTTGCAGGAACGTTTGATCCTATAACTAATGGCCATATAGATATAATAGAAAGGGCTTCTAAGATGTTTGACCACTTAGAAGTAGGTTTGTTGATAAACCCAAATAAGCAGACCCTTTTTTCTAAGGATGAAAGAATGGACTTGATTAGGTTATCAACTAAGCACCTAGACAATGTAAGTGTGATTAGCTTTGATGGTCTTTTGATAGATTACTGTAAAAAAAATGATATAAGCGTACTCGTAAGGGGTGTAAGAACCATAGCAGATATGGAATATGAGCTACAGATGGCTCATATGAACAGGGAATTGAATGATGATTTGGAGACAATTATATTGCCAACTAGCAAGGTATACTCTTTTATCAGTTCTTCTCTTATAAAAGAAGTTCTTCACTTTGATGCAGATGTAAGTAACCTAGTACCAAAATGTGTTATAGAGAAGATCAAGTGTAAAAACAAGTTATAGCTTATTAGTAAAATATATGTTAAGTTAAATTTTATTAGTGAAATATATATAAATAAAAAATATATAATTAAAAGTTAAAAATAAACTAAGACGAAATTAGAAATTAGAAAATTAAGTTCAGGTTAGGCTTATAAAATCAGATTAAAAAATATATAAATGAACAATGGTTTAATTTAAAAAATAAGTATAAAAAATTTAATTTTAAAAAACAAGTATAAATTGGAGGATGAATATGAAGGAAGATATTAAGATTATGCAAATACTTGCTGATATGGAAGAAATGCTAAATCAGGCAAGTGGCTTTCCACTTTCAAAAAAAGTTGGTATCGATAGGGATGAAATGTTTGGACTAATTGATGAATTAAAGGCTGCCCTGCCTTATGAATTTGATACAGCCCTAAAAATTATAAAGGAGCAAGACTCAATTCTTGAATCAGCTAGAAATGATGCTGACTTCTTAAGAGAAGAAGCTAAGAGAGAAAGGGATCAGAGAATAAGAGAATGTAACGACGAAATAATCATTAAGAACAAGCAGGTAGACTCTGAAATTGAAAGTTTGATGAAAGAAGCTACTATGAGGGCAGAAGAACTAGTGTCTGAAAGTAAAATCAACAAGGATGCTAAGGCTAGGTCTGAAAAGATGATAAAAGAAGCTACAGATTATTCTAGGGATCTAAGAACAGGGGCTAGAAACTATTCAATTGAACAGTTAGAAAGTGTAGAAGCTACCCTAGTAGAAATTTTATCTGAAGTTAGAAAGGGTAAGTCCCAGTTATAGTTATATGAAGATTGGAGGAATAATAGCAGAATACAATCCATTTCATAAGGGGCATAGCTATCAAATTGAAGAATTCAAAAAAAAATCTTCTTTAAGTCATATAGTAGTAGCTATGAGCGGCAACTTTGTTCAAAGGGGTGGACCAGCCTTGATCGATAAATATGCTAGGACCCAGATGGCCTTGCATAATGGTGTTGACCTAGTAATAGAAATACCTAGTATTTTTGCAGGGCAAACAGCAGAAATATTTGCTAGAGGGGGTCTACTCAGTCTGAATTCATTAGGCTGTGTAGATTCTTTTTGTTTTGGTTCAGAAGATGGAGATATAGATAAGTTGAGCAAGCTAGCTGATTTCATGTTTAATGAATCCACATGGATACAAGATAGGTCTAGATTGTTAATGAAAGAAGGCCTATCATACTCACGTGCCAGACAAGAGGCTATTAGTAATGCTTTTAAGGATTTCAATGTAGATAGTCTATTAGGTGGGTCTAATAATATACTGGCTTTAGAATATCTAAAAGAGGCAAGACGCTTAAAAACAAGTATGGAGCCAATGACTATAAAGAGAGAGGGTTCCTCTTATAACAGTCTAGATATTTATGATGAAATACCATCGGCAAGTGCTATAAGACAGGTGATTTTAAATGCCCAATCAGACAAGACTCCATGTGAAAATAAGGAACTAGACCAACCAGTTAAAGAAGTATTAAGACAGGCCATGGATAATACTTCACTTGAACTATTGGATAATATAGTTAGTCAAGGCATAGACCTAATGGGAGAAGAGAGCTTTTTCCAAGAGATATCATATATAGTAGCAAGAGAAGGTCATAGTATAAAGGAATATTTTGAAGTTAACGATGGCTTGGAAAATTCAATACAAAGTCAGGTAGCAAAATCTATAAGTTTGGAAGATAGTCTTGGCAAGCTTAGCAACAAATCTCATACAAGGTCGAAGGTAAGAAGGGCCTTGTACAATATACTTTTAGGTATAAGTTGGTCAGATGTAGACCAAGCCAAATTAATGTATAGACTACCCTATATTAGGGTTTTGGGTATGAACGATAGGGGAAGGGATATACTTAGGCTTACAAAAGAAAAATCCGACCTTGATATCATAACTAGTCCAGCTAAGGCTAAGGCTAGTGGGAAATATACACAAGATAGTCTATATAGATTATTATTGAATACAGACCTGAGGACATCAGGGATATATTACCAAAAATATTATTATAAAAGCCCAAAAATGTTAGCAAGAGGACAGGCAGACTTTTTTGATACAAGATACAACTTATAAAAGAGTATTCTGATTTATAGAAGTGTAGTTTCAACTAATGAAATATTAGTTCAATTTATATAATATAATTAAACTAATACTAGTATAGGGCTTATTTACAAAAAGATTGTGTTAGATTTACAATAAAAAGTATATTTTTAGGTTTGTTTTCGATTAGTATATGTACTTTTTGCAAAAAAAGTGTTATATTAACATAGGTATAATAATTAAGGTTAAACAAAGGAGTATAATTAAATGAAAGTTTTAGTGTTAAATTGTGGTAGTTCATCATTAAAGTATCAGTTGATAGATATGGATAATGAAGCAGTTCTTTGCAAGGGCTTAGTTGAAAGAATAGGAATAGATGGATCTATACTTAAGCATGAAAAAGAGGGTCTAGATGCTAAGCATATAGTTGAAGAACCTATGAAAGATCATAAAGATGCAATAAATCATGTCCTAAGTGCAGTTGTAGATCCAAGTGTGGGAGCTGTAAAGGAAATGAAGGAAATAGATGCTGTTGGACATAGAATAGTTCATGGTGGCGAAAAGTTTGCTTCATCTGCAGTATTGACTGATGAAGTAATAGATGCAATTAAGGCTTGCAGTGATCTCGCACCTTTACATAATCCAGCAAACCTAATGGGAGTAGAAGCATGCAAGGCTATACTTCCAAATGTACCAATGGTAGGTGTATTTGATACTGCCTTCCATCAGACAATGCCAGAGAAGTCTTTTATGTATGGCCTACCTCATGGCTTATATGAAAAGCATGGAGTAAGAAGATATGGTTTCCATGGAACTTCTCACCTATATGTATCTCAAAAGGCTGCACAAATGTTAAATAAGAAGCCAGAAGACCTAAAGATTATCACTTGTCACCTTGGTAACGGTGCATCTATAACAGCAGTAAATGGTGGTAAATCAGTTGATACATCTATGGGATTGACTCCACTAGAAGGTCTAATTATGGGAACAAGATGTGGTGATATAGATCCAGCTATCATTCCTTTCGTAATGAAAAAGGAAGGCTTAGACGCTGATGGTGTAGACAAGATGATGAATAAGGAATCAGGAGTATATGGTATGACAGGTATATCTTCAGACTTTAGAGATATAGAAGATGCAGCAGCTCAAGGTAATAAATTAGCAATAAATGCACTTGATGCTTACGCTCAGAGAGTTAAGAAGTATATAGGAGCCTATGCAGCGGAAATGAATGGTGTAGACGCTATTGTATTTACAGCTGGACTTGGAGAAAATGGAATTAGCATGAGAGAGATGATATGCGCTGACATGGACTTTATGGGAATAAAATTGGATTCTGAAAAGAATGATGTAAGGGGTAAGGACAGGATAATATCTGCTGACGATTCAAGAGTTAAGGTTTTATTAATACCAACTAATGAAGAATTAATGATAGCAAGAGATACATTAAGACTATCTAAATAGTTAAAAATACTTGACAAATAAGAATCAAGTATGTATAATAGACAGGTAATGTTTTAGAGGTGATAATTTTATGAAGCTAAATATAGATTCTCTTGCCAATAAGGATAGAGAAAGTATAGACTTTGATTTTTGTGAAAACTTGGAGTCGATTAGATATTATGGTCTAGATTATAATTTAATATCACCCCTGGGTCTAAGTGGTAGGATATCAAGGGCTGGCAAGAATTTTATGATCAAGGCAAAAGTTGACTTTGATTATAAGGGCGAATGTTCAAGATGTTTGTGCGATCTTGAGGTCAAGGTAAACTACGACATAGATGCCTACTTAATGAAAGAAGAGTATGATGAGGATATTTATGAAGATGTGGATATATTTCCTCTAGAAGGAACAGAAGTAGATCTTTTGGAACTTGTAGATAGTACGCTGACTTATAATATGCCTCAGAGAGTGTTGTGTAGCGAAGATTGTAAAGGAATATGTTCGGGTTGTGGGGTAGATTTAAATACTCAGGACTGTGTATGTGAAGACTCCATGGACGAAGATGACATTGATCCTAGATTTGCTAAATTAAAAGAATTGTTAAAATAGAGTAAGGAGGTGTCTTCATGGCAGTACCAAAGCGTAGAACATCTAAATCTAAAACTAAAATGAGAAGAGCATCTAATTCAAAGATGGTTCCTACTGGTTTTGTTGAGTGTCCACAGTGTCACGAACCAAAGTTACCACACAGAGTTTGTACAAGTTGCGGATCATACGATGGTAAAGAAGTAGTATCAGTTGACTAATTAGATTTTAGAAAACGAAATATGATTAATAGATAGCGTAGGCATTTTGCTTACGCTATTTTTACGTTGAAAAATGTGATATAATTAATATAAAGGAGATTTTAATAGGTTTTGAATTAATATAAAAGAGCCTTGTATATAATTTTAATATAAAAGAACTTTTAATAGGTTTTGAATTAATATAAAAGAGCCTTGTATATAATTAATATAAAAGAACTCTTAATAGGTTTTGAATTAACATAATAGGGCTTTGTATAATTAATATAATAGAGCTTTGATGGAGGTTTAATATGAAGATAGTTATAGATGGAATGGGTGGGGATAATGCACCTATGGCACCTGTTGAGGGAGCCTGCATGGCTGTAAAAGAATATGGTATTGATATAGTGATAACAGGTGACAAGGATCAGTTAGAAAAAGAACTAGCCAAGTATGACTGCGATAAGACAAAAATAAGGATAGTTCATACTAGTCAAGTAATAAGTAATGATGAAAAACCTGTAGTTGCTATAAGGAGGAAGACTGATTCCTCAATGGTAGTTGCCTTAAATATGGTCAAGAACAAGGAAGTTGATGCAATGGTATCAGCAGGAAGTACTGGGGCACTACTTAGTGGTGGTGTATTTGTTATAAAAAGAATAAAGGGTATAAGTAGACCTTGTATATGTACGGCTATACCAACAATGCAAGCTGGTTTAACTCTTTTATCAGATACTGGGGCTAATGTTGATTGCAATAGCCAACAATTACTTGATTTTGCAGCTATGACTAATATATATGCAAAAAAAGTACTTAAGATAGATAAGCCTAGATTAGCCCTAGCCAATATTGGTACAGAAGAAGGCAAGGGCAATGAATTGTTAAAAAATACTTATGAAGTATTGAAAAATAGAGAAGATATGAATTTCATAGGTAATATGGAAACAAGAGAAATATTAAATGGTGTTTGTGACATAGTGATATGTGATGGATTTATAGGTAATATAATCGTCAAGACTCTAGAAGGAACTGCACTAGCCCTATTCAAAAAAATGAAGGAGGCTATAATGTCCTCAACCAAGGCAAAGATAGGGGCCTTATTGATAAAGGATAATTTAAAAGAACTAAAGAATTCGCTAGACTATTCATCACATGGAGGAGCACCATTTTTAGGTGTTGAAGGGGGGGTAATAAAGGCCCATGGTAGTTCTGATTCTAGGGCAATCAAAAATGCCATAAGGCAGGCAATTGAATTTGTAGATGGAAATGTAGTCGATGAGATAAAGGCATATATATCAAATGATGTAAAAGATAATAACCACTAGAGGGGCCAATTTTGGAGGGAGACATGAAAGATAATTCAGCTATTAACGAAGGCAACTTGAAACTTAAGTACTTAAATCTAATTGCTAACCAATATAAGACCATATCCGAAGCTAGTACAGAAATAATCAACTTGGAAGCAATATTAAACCTACCAAAGGGTACAGAACATTTTTTGTCTGATATACATGGAGAGCATGAACCCTTTATACACGTTCTCAAAAACGGTTCTGGTGTTGTTAAGAGAAAGATAGATGAACTCTTCACTGATACAATGACAGAGCTAGAAAAAAAATCACTTGCTAGTCTAATATACTATCCATATAGTAAAATGGACTTGATAAAGAAAGAAATAATAAACATAGAAGAATTTTATAGAATTTCAATATATAGGCTAGTTGAATTATGCAAGTACTGCTCAAGTAAGTATACTAGGTCTAAGGTTAGAAAACTCCTACCCAAAGATTATGCCTATATAATAGAAGAACTGATGCACGAACATAGAATGAGTGAACACAAGGAAGAATATTATATGTCACTAGTAGAATCTATAATTAAACTTGGACAATCAGAAGATTTTATAGGTGTTCTTGCTAAGTTGATACAAAGGCTGGTTGTAGATAGGCTTCACATAGTAGGTGATATATATGATAGGGGACCAAGACCTGATCTCATAATAGAGCGTTTGATGGACCACCACAGTGTGGATATACAGTGGGGCAACCATGATATTCTATGGATGGGGGCAGCTGCAGGTGAAAGGACCTGTATAGCAAACGCGATAAGAATATCTTCAAGATATGATAACTTAGATATAATTGAAGATATTTATGGAATAAATCTCTTGCCACTAGCAAGTTTTGCTATAAATACTTATAGGGACGATCCCTGTAAAGAATTTCAGCCAAAGCTAGATAGAGAAAATACAAACATGAGAGAAATTTCCATGATAGCTAAAATACATAAGGCTATGAGTATTATACAATTCAAGTTGGAATATGAGATAATAAATAGAAGACCAGAATACGAAATGAGTCATAGGCTTCTACTTGATAAGGTTAATTATGAAGAGGGAACAATAGTAATAAAGGGTAAGACTTACCCACTAAAGGATACGAATTTTCCTACAATAGATCCAAAAGAGCCCTTTAAGTTGACTAGGGAAGAAGAAGAGATAATAGACAAACTGTCAGATGCATTTCGATCTAGTGATAAATTACAAAAGCATGTAAACTTTTTGTTTTCTAAAGGTAGTATCTATCTTAAATACAATGGGAACCTACTAATTCATGGAGGTCTACCATTAAATGATGACGGAACTTTTATGTCAATGGAATTAAAGGGTAAAACATATAGAGGTAGGTCGCTATTAGATAGGATGGAATCTATGGTAAGGGAAGCCTACTATGAGGAAGAACAAGAAAAAAGGTCTTATGGACTTGATATGTTTTGGTATCTATGGACTGGAAAGTGTTCATCCCTATTTGGTAAGGATGATATGACTACATACGAAAGGTATTTCATAGAAGATAAGGATACTCATAAGGAAAATAAGAATCCTTACTTTAGTCTTAGGGAAGATATGGCTATTCTAAAAAAAATATTTGATGAGTTTGATATGGACTTTGATGAAGACCATATTATAAATGGACATGTTCCTGTTAAGTACAAGAAGGGAGAAAGTCCAGTTAAGGCTCAGGGAAAGGTGCTTGTAATAGATGGTGGATTTTCCAGAGCATACCAGAGCAAGACTGGTATGGCAGGCTATACCCTAATTTATAACTCTAGAAGCCTTCAGCTAGTAGCCCATGAACCCTTCACATCAAAAGAGGATGCTGTTATAAATGAAACTGATATAATATCTTCTACAGTACTTGTAGAACATAAGTCCAGTAGGAAGACAATAAAAGATACTAATGATGGAAAAGACTTGCTTGAAAAGGTTGAAGACCTAAAAGAACTTTTAGGAGCATATAGGACAGGTCTTATTAAGGAAAAATAATTTGCAAAAATAAGTGTATTTTGGTATTATTGAGAATAGGATAATAGTAAAAATTAGGAGGTATATGATGGAAAACTTAGGACAGATTAAGATATCAAATGATGTTATACAAACAATAGCCGGATTTGCAGCGCTAGAGATAGATGGAATAGACAAGTCTACTTCATTTACAGATAAACTATTTAGAAATCATGGAATAAAGGTAAGTATAGAAAATGATAAGGCAACAATAGATATATCTATATCAGTTAAGTATGGTCAAGCTATACCAGAGGTATCTTTAAAGGTACAGGAGAGTATAGTAAATGCAGTTGAGACTATGGCAGGCCTTAAGGTAGATAAGGTAAATGTACATGTCGATAGTCTAGTTATAAAAAAAGAAAAGGTAGAAAAAAGAGAAAATGACTAGGGCTAACAATTTAATTATTCAAAGAAAGGTTTCTAGAGAAATTTTTATGAAGTACCTATATAGTAGGTCTGTAGCAAACCTTGGTTGGCAGGAACTTAGTCAGGAAATGGACACTTTTCTTGGTTTAGTAGAAGATGATGCTATAGAAATATACAAGGAACATGGTGGTAGGGAGATAGATAATTTAGAATCCTATAGGGAGGTCGTATTTGACTCCTCATACTTGATGGATGTTGCCAAGGCAGTTGAAGAGAATATTGAAGTAATTGATGACTACATAAATAAATATGCTAGAAATTGGACTACAGATACTATGCCAGCTGTTGATGTGGCAATACTAAGACTAGCGATTGCTGAGATTAAGTTTATGTTTACGGTACCAGAGGTTGTTGCCTGTGATGAAGCAGTAAACATAGCGAAGAAGTATTGCGATGACGATGCCTACAAATATATAAATGGTATCTTAGGTGGTATTATGGAAGCCTAAAACAAAAAAGTCGTTATTTTCCACTTTATTAGTGAGGAAAATGACGACTTTTAATTTTGTCTAAATCATCGATAAAAAGGTCCAAACCATCTAGATAAAACTTCTAAGGTTAAACCACCTAGATAAAAGTTTTTAAGATCCAATACACTGATAGAAAAGACCTAATATCTAGGAAAAATTCAAATAAGGGGAAGAGGTCTATTTAACAAGCGAGTAGTTCTTATTTTCTAAGACAAATTTATTATCTAGCCCCTTGCTGGTATATACTTTTTTGTCATTTGTAATAAAAATAGCATCAACGCCATCAATACTATCAATAAACTTCATACCTTCATTTAGACCTAGACCAAAAGTTGATGTCGATAGGGCATCACCGTCTATTGACTTATTTGATACTATAGTCACGCTACTCAAGTTATTCTCAAATGGATAACCAGAAGCAGGGTCTATCATATGGTGGTATACCTTGCCGTTTTTTTCTATAAAACGCTCATATATACCTGATGTAACAATAGACATGTTTGTAAGTTTTATAGTTCCAAGGGCCTGTGTATCACTCTTAGAAGGATCTTGGATACCAACGTTAAAATCAGTCTTTTTAGCATTTTGTCCAAAAACATAAATATTTCCACCTAGGTTTATGATGGCATTTTCTATTCCGTGTCCCTTTAGGTAGTCAGCTAACTTATCGGCACAATAACCTTTAGCTATGCCACCAAGGTCAATTTTCATACCCTTATTCTTAAGAAATACAGTTGAATTATTATCATCTAAGACAATATTCTTATAGTTTACAAGGGGAAGTAGCTTTTTGATTTCCTCATCAGCCGGTACTCTAGCATCTTCACTACCAATTTTCCAAATAGAAGAGATAGCCCCTACAGAAGTATCAAACTTACCACCTGTTTTTTCAGAATAAAAGATTGACTTTTTAATTACCTTATAGGTATCCTCAGAAACTTTAACGGGCTTGATACCTGCATTTCTATTGATTTCAGATAGTTCACTAGAGTCCATCTGTAAACTCATCTTATTGTGAATATCTAGGACAATCTTGTCTAGTTCAGGAAGAACCTTATCTGCCTTAGACTTTCTAGTATTAATAAGACTAATTTGGTTAACTGTATCTAGATAGTAGTTAGTAGTTGAAAAGGTACCAACCTTATCGATCACAGTAAAATAAAATACAAGGCAAATAACAAGTAGACTCATTATCGATGCTAGTATCTTAATATTCGATTTTTTCATTTTTACCTCCAATTTATGTTATAATCAATGTATCACAATAAGTACAATTATAACATATTTTAAAAATATATGAAAGGAATTAGGCGAAGTAATGAAAAAGAGAGACATAATCTTATTTATAATCATAGCCATAGTAATAGTGCAAGCTGTTCTTATAAATAAGTATATTAACTCAGGACAGGGAGATAGGGTAGAAGTCTATGTGGAAAATAAACTATATAATACCTACCCCTTAGACAAGGAAAAAAGGGTTCAAATAAAAGAAAAAAATGGAAGGATCAATAATATATACATACATAATAGGGGGGTAGAAATGACCCAGGCAAATTGTCCTGATAAGGTATGTATACATACAGGTTTTATAAATAAGCCAGGTCAGAGCATAGTTTGTCTGCCCCATAAGATAAATATAAAGATTGTAAGCGACAAGGAAGATAAAAGTGATAAGGATGTAACTGTTAAATAAGTGTGAACTCTTGAATAGGGGATAATTACAAATAAGGGTAAACTCTTGAATAGGGGATAGCTGTCAAATAAGGGTGAACTCTTAAATAAGGTAAATACTAGGAGATTTATTATGGTAAATATAGGTAATGATTGGGATCAGATTCTTGAAGGTGAATTTAAAAAAGAATACTATATAAAATTAAGAGAATTTTTAAAGAATGAATATAGGAGTCAAGAGATTTTTCCTGATATGTATGATATATTTAATGCTTTAAAATACACATCGTATAAGGATACTAAAGTATTAATACTCGGTCAAGATCCCTACCATGGTGATGGTCAGGCACATGGTCTAGCCTTTTCTGTAAAGCCAGGTATAAAAACACCACCATCTTTACTTAATATTTATAAAGAACTAAGGGACGAATTGAATTTGGATATACCAAACAATGGCTACCTAGTCGATTGGGCTAAACAAGGAGTCCTTCTGCTAAATACTGCCTTGACTGTTAGGTCCCACCAGCCTAATTCGCATAAGGGGGTTGGTTGGGAAATATTCACCGACAATATAATATACAAACTCAATCAAAGACAAGACCCTATTATCTTTGTTTTATGGGGGTCAAATGCAAGAACTAAAAAAAAGTTAATTGACCAAGATAGGCACTATATATTAGAAGGAGCCCATCCTAGTCCACTTTCAGCCCACAGAGGTTTTTTTGGATGTGGTCATTTTGTAATAATAAATGATATATTAAGGTCCAAAGGACAAGAACCTATAGATTGGCAAATAAAAAATATATAATTAGTGAATAACTAGAAGGTAGGCATATAAAAATATAAGTATATAAAAAGTAAGCGTATAAAAAAGGAAAGTGCATAAAAATATAAGTATATAAAAAAGGAAAGTGTATAAAAAGGAAAGTGTATAAAAGGTAAGTGTATAAAAGGTAAGTACCTAAAAGATTTAGCTATAACTAGAAGATAAGCATAAATAAGATAAATAATAATAAGGTAAAAAATAATAAGGTAAAAAATAATAAGGTGAGTTTATAAGCAGATATCTGACAAGCAAGTAGGGAAAATAAGAGAAAATAAAGGTGTAAAGATGAAATTTTCAGCATCATTTAGTGGTGGTAAGGACTCATGTCTAGCTATAAAAAGAATGGTAGACAGGGGACATCAATTAGTAGTATTAATTGTTTCAAGCAAAAAAGGAGAGGGGGTATCATGGACCCATAACCTAGATATAAACTACTATAATATGGTGGGTCAAGCTTTTGGATGTAAAGTAATATTCACAGAATCAAGTATAGATGATTATGAAAAAAAATTCGAAAAGAGCCTTCTAATAGCAAAGGCTAAAGGGGCAGAGGCCTGTATTTTTGGTGATATTGATATAAAAGAACATTTATTATGGAATAAAAACATATGTAGGAGGGCAGGTATAGAATGTATACATCCCTTAGCCTATGAAGAAAGGCAGTCTATCTTAGAAGAATTTTTTATGTCTGGTCTAGAAGCCGTAATAGTAAAGGTTAATACAGAACTTTTAGATGAGACCTTGATAGGTCGGATACTAGATAGAGACCTAATAGAAAAATTTAAAAAAAATAATAAAATAGACCTATGTGGAGAAAATGGTGAATATCATACTAGGATAGAAGTTAATTCTATAAAGAGGGTATTTAGATTAAATAAAAAATCGAATAAATAAAAATGGAATAGCAAAAAACAAACAAGTAAAAAATATAGTAGGTAAAAGTTGATTAGCTAAAAATAGAATAATCGAAACTGTAAGAAAAAATACAAAAAAATAAGAAAAAATGAAAAAAGGTACTTGATTTTTATATAAAGCTATGGTAAACTAAAGTTACTTGATACTGATTATCGTATCAAAATTAAAGATTTAATCAATCTTTAGCTTCCATATCAACACATATAAATTGTTTAATAAAAATAGGCTGGTAACAGTCTATTTTTATTTGTTTAATAAATTGGTTTAGATTTTCGCTTGTGTAATAGGGGTGCTTTATATAATAAAAGCAAGTAGTATAATAAAAAAAACTTGTATAATAAAAGCAAGTAGTATAACAAAAGTAAGTCGTATAATCAAATAATTTGTATAATAAAAAAGGGGTTGACTTGATAAATTTCATCTAATCAACCCTGATTTTTAATAAATTGTATTAACTTAGCTTAAAGTAATGCTTTAATAGTATTTAACGGAAGTTTCCATTTAGGGTATTGTATGAAATCCAACCACCATTAATCTTACACCATATTCTACTAGCAGATTCAACATAAGTATCATATACATAAACTGTATCACCCTTATATAAGACGCCTATTGAAGGAGAAGATTTGCTAGGGCCACTTCTTACATTAGCCTCACTTGCAGTTACATATTGATAGCTATATCTAATAGAGCTAGCAGTACTATTGGCAGCATTTAAGCCAGAACTACTAGATGCTTGAGCACTTATAACCTGTTTTATTTCTGCATCAGTTTTGCCAGAAGCCTTTTTATATAGATCATTTGCCTCCTTATCATCTGCCACTAGACCTAAATACTCAGATAGCAAAGATGATGCAGAAGTAGTGTTGCCGGAATCCATCATAGCACTGGCCTTGCTTATTATATCTGACTTTAGGGAACTAATCTTACTATTAGCCTTTTTGTAGTTGTCTTTATCTTCAGGTGGAATTTGCTTGTAAAGGGCTAGGGCCTTGACGTACTCACCCTTTTGCTCTAAACTCTTAGCCTCATCCATATTAGACTTAGCCTCAGCTTTTATATCCATTTGATTTTTCTTCGACTTATATTCAACATCACCAGTCTTGTTATATAGGTCAGCGTAAATTCTTCCAGCTTCCTGGAAGTCGTTTATTTCCACAAAATTCTCAGCCTTTTTATTTAAGGATGATATTTCAAGCTTACCTTTGACGAAAAAACCTATAACAATAATTAATATAAGGGCTACAATACTAGCTATTATGATAATAATCTTCTTTTTACCCCTATCTTTTGGGTCATAAGTATCGTCTGAATTAAAATCGTTTGTGTAGCTTTCTCTAGACAATGTACAATACCTCCAATTAAAATAATAAAGATTTATTTAATAATTACTTCTTTATGACTTTATTATATCAATTGTAAAAAAATATATCAATTAAATTTATTACAAAAAAGAAATTGAATTAATACAAAAATACGAAAGACGCCAAATACGAAAGATATGAAAATACAAAATATATAAAAAGGCAGATGTAAAAATATGATAGATATAATAAAGATAGATATAGTAAAGATAGATATAATAAAGATAGATGTAAGAAAGATATACATAAAAATACAAAAGATATAAAAAAAACTATACATATTATATGTATAGTTTTTTAATGATTTAGTTTACACTAACTTTTTACAAATTCTTCTTAACAAGTTCGTTTATTTTTCTGCCATCAGCACGTCCGGCAGTTTTAGGCTTGATAGTAGCCATAATCTTTCCCATATCCTTCATTGATGTAGCACCAACTTCAGCTATAGTTTCGATTACAATTTTTTCGAGTTCTTCTTCGCTTAATTGTTGAGGTAGGTATCCTTCTAAAACTTGTATTTCAGATTTTGTTTCATCAATCAAATCTTGTCTATTTGCCTTTTCAAATTCAGCTAAAGAGTCATTTCTTTGCTTAAGTTGCTTAGAAATAATATCAATTATTGCATCATCATCAAGGTCTATACGTTTATCAACTTCCTGCTGCTTGATAGCGGCTCTGATAAGGGTAACAACAGATTTTTTGATTGTATCCTTGTTTTTCATTGAAGACTTAAGGTCTTCTTGTAGTTTTTCTTTA
Source organism: uncultured Peptostreptococcus sp. (assembly GCA_963520775.1). Taxonomy (GTDB): domain Bacteria; phylum Bacillota; class Clostridia; order Peptostreptococcales; family Peptostreptococcaceae; genus Peptostreptococcus. The sequence continues at coordinate 3,753 of CAUQSL010000016.1, read as the reverse complement.
AGGGACATTCCCTTTCACCTCTTTTTTAATTACTATCTTTTAGCGTTTTTTCTTCTAGCAGCTTCTGCTTTTTTCTTACGCTTAACACTAGGCTTGTCATAGTGTTCTCTTTTTCTAACTTCTGACATTATGCCAGACATAGCACACTGTCTCTTAAATCTTCTAAGCGCACTATCTAATGATTCGTTTTCTCTTACTCTAACTTCTGACATCTGTTTCACCTCCCTACAATCCAGCGATTTGTCAACCTGATAAACCAGCTTAACACCATAATATTATAAAATATATTAGTGGTTTTAGCAAGTCTTTTTGAAAAATATATGTAAATATATACCAATATATGAAAATAATATGGAAATATTTAAAAAAGTCTAATCTTGAATAAAAATTATTTATGAATTTAAAAAAATGTGGTATAATTATATATAAATTTTAGATATTATTTGTATGTAGATATTTTTTTGCTTAATGTGGGATAAAATGTTATATATAGGGACAAGAAAAGACCAGTACATTTTAGATATAAGATAAAATGGCATTTTATAAATATGTCTTTGCATTAATAAAAATAGTATTTTGTAAATAAGCATATTATTATGGTAAGGTAAACAGGAGGTAAGCTTATGAAGGCGATAGGTATTTTGACTAGTGGAGGAGATGCTCCAGGTATGAATGCAGCTATTAGGGCAGTGGTTAGGACTGCTGTATATTATGGCTACAAGGTATATGGAATTGAGAGAGGCTATGCAGGTCTTTTGGAAAAAGACTTTAGAGAAATGGACCTGTCATCTGTTGGTGATATTATACAAAAGGGTGGAACAATCCTAAAGTCGTCTAGGTGTGATGAGTTTAGGACAGAAGAAGGCAGGGCAAAAGCTGTCAAAATATTAGAAGAGTTTGGAGTAGAAAGTCTAGTAGTAATAGGTGGAGATGGTTCTTTTACAGGCGCTAATAAATTAAGTCAATTAGGGGTTCACACAATAGGAATACCTGGTACTATAGATAATGATCTAGCTTATACAGACTACACTATAGGTTTTGATACAGCAACTAATACAGTAATTGATGCAATTGGTAAGTTAAGAGATACATCGTCATCACATGACAGGGTAAATATAATAGAAGTAATGGGAAGACATTGTGGTGATCTTGCCCTGTTTGCCGGTATAGCTGGTGGAGCAGAGTCTATAATAGTACCTGAAATGAATACAAGTACAGAAGAAGTGGTAAAAAAATTAAAGACTACACAAAAAAGAGGTAAAAAACATAGTATAATAGTCCTTGCAGAAGGTGCTGAAAATATAGACGGTGGTGCCTTAGGATTAAGGAATGCCCTTACTTTAGAAGATAAGGCTGATGTTAGGATAACTGTACTAGGGCACGTACAAAGAGGCGGGTCACCATCGGCCTTTGACAGAATCCTAGCTAGTAAATTAGGCAACAGGGCAGTAGAACTACTAATAGAAGGCAAGTCTGGTAGGGTTGTAGGTATAAAAGACAACAAAATAATAGACCTTGACATAGACGAAGCACTTTCAATGAAAAAAACTTTTGATGACGATATGTATGAAATGGCAAAGATACTTTCAATATAGAGTAAATATTTAATAAAAATACCAAGCCGGTAACTTGGTAATTGATAGGCAGCTAGTAGCCAGCTAATTAATAGGCGGCTAAGAGCTAGTCACATATAATTTTAGGAGTGATAATATTATGGTAAGATGTAAAAAAACAAAGATTGTATGCACAATGGGACCTTCAACTGATTCTGACCAGGTTCTAAAAGAATTAATTGAAAACGGCTTGAATGTTTGTAGGTTTAACTTTTCGCATGGTTCACATGAAGAACACAAGGAAAGAATGGATAGGACAAAGAGGGTAAGAGAAGAATTAAATCAGCCGGTAGCAATACTACTAGATACCAAGGGTCCAGAAATAAGAACTGGTGAATTTGAAGAACCGGTAGTGCTAGAAGAAGGTGCAAAGTTCGTTGTAAGTATGGACGATTGTATAGGCAATAGCCAAAGATGTAGCGTATCTTATAAGGGTATGATTGACGATGTAAAGGTTGGAGACACAATCTTGATTGATGATGGTCTTGTAGGTCTGAAAATAGTAGAAATAAAGGGTAATGACATACATACAGTAGTGGCTAACTCAGGAAAAGTATCATCAAGAAAGGGTGTAAACTTACCGGGAGTAGCTATAAATTTACCAGCTATCACAGAAAAAGACATAGAAGATATTAAGTTTGGTATAGAACAAGGAATCGACTTTATAGCAGCATCATTTGTAAGAAAGGCATCAGACGTACTTGAAATAAGGAAGGTCTTAGAAGAAAACAATGCACCAGACATCCATATAATATCAAAGATAGAGAGTCAAGAAGGTGTAGACAATATTGACTCAATAATCCAGGTATCAGATGGAATAATGGTTGCAAGAGGAGATATGGGTGTAGAAATTCCAAGCGAAGAGGTACCTATCGTACAAAAAATGATAATTAAAAAGTGTAACGAAGTAGCTAAACCAGTAATAACAGCTACACAAATGCTAGATTCTATGATAAGAAACCCAAGACCAACAAGGGCCGAAGTAACAGACGTAGCAAATGCTATATATGATGGAACAGACGCTATAATGTTATCAGGGGAAACTGCCGCAGGAAAATACCCAGTAGAGGCACTTAAAACTATGAATAGGATAGCCTTGAGAACAGAGGAAACATTAGACTACAATGTAAAATATAATATAGACAGAAGTAAAATCACGGTTACAGACGCTATAAGTCACGCAACTTGTACAACTTCTATGGATCTATCTGCTAAGGCAATCATAACTTGTACATCATCAGGTTATACAAGTAGGATGATATCAAAGTTTAGACCTAAATCACCTATAATAGCTGTAACTCAAAATGAGAGAGTGAGAAGAAAGCTATCATTATTGTGGGGAACATACCCTCTAATCTCCAAGTTTGCTGAAAGTACAGATGAAGTAATGGATGAATCTGTAGATGTAGCTAAAAAGGCAGGAATAGTAGAATCAGGAGATATAGTTGTAATAACAGCAGGTGTACCAGTTGGAAAAACTGGAAAAACAAACCTAGTAAAGGTTGCGGTTATTGGAGAATTCCTAGGTAGAGGAGTTGGAATAGGTAGGGCATGCGTAGAAGGTCCTGCTAGGGTAATTATGCCGGGTCAAGATAAAGAATTTAATGTAGGAGATGTCTTAGTTACACTTGGAACTGACAAAGACATGTTAAAGTATATGGAAAAGGCATCAGCAGTAGTTACTGAAACAGGTGGTATGACTTCACATGCAGCCATTGCAGGAATAAATCTTGGAATACCGGTAATAGTATCTGTAGAAGATATTACAAAGAAAATTAATGATGGCGATATGATAAAGGTAGAACCAGCCAGTGGTGCAGTTACAAGAGAACACTAAACCAAGATATGTGTAATTTAATATCAGCATATAGATAATTAAATTAATATAAAAATACTCAGGTCGTATATTACCCTTTTAGTCCTAATAAGGTGTATACGACCTATTTTTAAACTTTTATTTTTATACAATGTGGTATAATATAATAGGTTTGAATGAAGTTAGGTGAATAGTTAACAATAAATTGCTAATATATTACAAATTATAAAATAAGAAATAACAATAGGTAAAAGCAGTAATAAATAATACAGTAATAAATAATACAGTAATAAATAATACAGTAATAAATAATACAGTAATAAA
>CAUQSL010000015.1:0-35740 GCA_963520775.1 uncultured Peptostreptococcus sp. | reverse complement strand
GCGTTGGGAGAGAACTTTTTCTCTCACCAACGCTAAATATTATACAACCCAAAAAAGTAGCCCAGGGCTCCACCAATCATAAGCAGTCCATCTAAACCTACGACCATCAACTTAGGGTATACACTTGAGGGCTTGCCTGAAGCCCCCACTTGAACAACCACATTAGCTGGTAAAACTAGAAAGCCATATATAGATAGAACCAGGCCTACAAATACTAGTATTCCTAGCACTATTGTCTTCTCCATTCCATCCACTACCTTTCCTATAAAAAATACTCTTATCCTATATATCTTATATTATATTTATTATATAACAAATACAGAAACTTTTCTTATTCATCCTCTTTGTCTAACCAGTCCATAGACCTATCTATTGCCTTCTTCCAGTACTTATAATTCTTGGCCCTCTTTTCCTGACTCATCTGAGGTTTGAAGGTCCTGTCTATAGAAAAGTCCTCTGATATTTCATCAAGATCCTTCCAATATCCGACTGCCAAACCTGCCAGATAGGCCGCCCCTAATGATGTAGTCTCAAGGGTCCTAGGTCTGTGGACTTCTGTATCTAACATATCAGCCTGAAACTGCATCAAGAAGTTATTTGCTGATGCTCCACCATCTACCCTTAGGTGGGCTAGGGGTATCTTGGCATCCTCCTGCATGGCCTCTATTACATCCTTTGACTGGTAGGCTAGCGATTCCAAGGTAGCCCTTACAAGGTGCTCCCTCTTAGTCCCCCTAGTCAAACCAAAAATTCCACCCCTTGCATACATATCCCAATATGGTGCTCCCAGACCAGTAAAGGCCGGCACAACAACTACACCATCAGTATCCTCAATCTTGTTGGCATAATATTCACTCTGTGGTGAATCATATACCAGCCTCAACTCATCCCTCAACCACTGTATGGCTGCACCTGCTATAAATACTGCCCCTTCTAGGGCATAGGATATCTTGCCGTCAATTCCCCATGCTATTGTAGTCAATAGACCATTTTTAGACCTTATCATTTCCTGGCCTGTATTCATTAACACAAAACAGCCTGTTCCATAGGTATTCTTTACCATACCTGGTCTAAAGCAATTCTGTCCAAATAGGGCGGCCTGTTGGTCACCAGCTATACCTGCTATTGGTATCCTGGCACCCCCATAGGTATGCTCATCAGTATAGCCGTAAATACAACTAGAATCCTTGACTTCTGGCATCATTGATCTAGGTATATTCAAAACTTCTAGGATTTCATCGTCCCACTTTAGGTCTTTGATATTAAACAACATGGTCCTAGAGGCATTAGAATAGTCTGTTACATGGACCTTACCCCTTGTAAGGTTCCATACTAGCCATGTGTCCACCGTACCAAAAAGTAGATCTCCCCTTTCAGCCTTTTCCCTGGCCCCTTCTACATTATCTAGTATCCAGGCTATCTTTGTGGCTGAGAAATAGGCATCCAATACCAGACCTGTCTTATCCCTAATCTTGTCAATCCAACCCTTTTCCTTAAGTCTCTCACAATAGCTGGCCGTTCTTCTACACTGCCATACTATTGCATTATAGATAGGTTTACCTGTATTTCTATCCCATACAATTGTAGTCTCTCTTTGGTTTGTAATGCCAATTCCAACGATCTGGTCAGGTCTGATAGCAGACTTTTCCAATACTTCTCTTGCTACCCCACTTTGAGATGCCCATATTTCCATCGGATCGTGCTCCACCCAGCCAGCCTTAGGATATATTTGCTGGAATTCCTTTTGTGCTACATTTATTATTTGACCCTTTTTATTAAAAATAATCGCCCTGGAACTTGTAGTCCCCGCATCAAATGATAGTATATACTTTTCCATAATTTTATCCTCCTTAGAATAATACCTAAATCTTATCTAGGAATCACTTAAATTATATCATTACATGTAGACAACTTCCATAAGGTTTTACTTTTTTACCTTATTGTTCCTGTATTATGCCCATTTTCATTTTCGTGCATGCTATTTTCATCCTACTTTTCAATATAAAAAGACGACTAGATTCTTATATTTTGGCTCTATGTCAAATAAGGTTTTTGATAATTTAAATCAATAAAATCTATTAAATTATACGACATACTTTTTCAGCTTTCTTAGAGTCTTTATACTCTTCCTAAAACAAGCAGGAATATCCTCCATCCTAGTATTTATAACACTTTTGAGTTTTTCTACATCATTTTTATATATACTTAAGAGAAAGTTTTGATAAAATTCATATGCCACAATATAGGCGTTTGGAAAGACTTTCTTGGCTAGGTCTATATATCTGTAGTTAAGTATTGGACCCTTTCTCTATCCTTTAATGGGTAGGATTTAAAGTACTCTAACAACACTACTAGGTGATATACAATGCTCTCCTGCTATTAGTTCCATTGACTTGGTTTCACAAAGGTTTTAAAACTATAGACTTTTTAACATCATTAGGTATGCTTTTTTAATTCTACTACCCTTGTGGCATATTTTTTGACTTCTTCATCATGAGATACTACCAGAATAGTCTTCCCCTTCTTGTGTTGATCACTTAATAATCCCAGAATATTAAACTTATTCTCTTTATCCAAAGAACCTGTTGGCTCATCAGCAAGTATCACATCAGGGTCTTGTAGCAAAAGTCTGGCAAATGCTACCCTCTGTTGTTCTCCGCCGGAAAGTTCATATACATAGCTAGACTTTTTATCTAATATGTTTAAGTCTCTTAAAACACATTCAATTTTCTCTTTTATTTCATATTTTTTTATATTTTTCTTATACTCTAATGCTAGCTTTAAGTTTTCGAAAACACTGTATTCTTCTATTAAGGCATATGTCTGAAACATGTATCCGATTTTATGTCGTCTTATTAGCATTGCTTCTTTTGAATTAATATCATTAATTCTAGCTCCATCTATGATTATATCCCCCCTATCAATCCCATCTAGTAGGCCTATACAATTTAAAAGACTGCTTTTTCCGCAACCACTAACACCAAATATAGCTATAAACTCACCTTTTTCCACATTTAGAGAATAATCGCTAAATATTTTTTTGCTCCCATATGTTTTTTCAATATTTTCAAGTTTTATCAAGAATCTTACCCTCTTTCTACTTATTAATATATAACTTATATTTTTTATTAATATCTTGTTTCTTATTTTAATATTCTACATTTAGGTAACTTGCATATAGTAAGCTTTGATTAATTTCATTTTTCTTAGTTTTACATAGTTAACATTATTTCAAAATGATATGTTATATTCATTATGTACATTTTTTGCATTCCTACTTTATATCTATATAGTTTATTTTAGATGTTTTTATCATTAATGCGGTGTATCCTATCTCTATCAATAAAAATATCAAATATGCCACTTTCAATATATTACTATCTAGGTATACAAATAGGTTATTAGACAAAAATTCTATAAAATTTTTTGGTATAAACATAATAAATAGGTATACACATATACCACTAACAAGTATTTTAGAAATTAGTTTGTCATATATTTTTACTTTTGGAAATCCCATAAAATATTTTACATTGATTTTTCTACGATTTTCTTCAATATACTGATAAAATATAGTAGAGAGCAGGATAAATAATATTAGTATAGTTAGGCAAGTTGCCAATATTACAATATTCATTTGATTTCTAGCTCGGATAATTTTTTTCTCAACTATATCTCCTATTGTAAATATTCTTATATTTTCATTATCAAGTCCATATTTTTTCAATATTGGTAATATATCTTTTTCTGGTTTATCATAATCTTTTATCTTAAAATGCATGTATCCATTGTCGATGGCAGTATAGTAAGTAGAGCCACCATATTCAGCATAATCATCTATAATATCATTATAGTTACTTGCATTTATAATATAGGTCAATGGAGAAATAATGTAATTTTTATTACCATCCTTATTATTATGAACGGGAAACTCATTGCTAAAACTATAAAACTTTTGATTGTCGTCAATATATACTATTTTTTCTTTCAATTTATTAACAGCCTTACCAGCTATCTCCATATACTTTCTTTCAGACTTGCTATCTTCTTTTAAGAATTCTTTATAATTTTTAACATCTACAAATTTATTGTCATCAACACCATACTCTTCAATAGTCTCATTTTTTTTAATCAATCCCTCATTAGCTCTAAAAAAGTGTTCAGACTTTATATGATTTAGTAGACGAGTATCATTTTTATACCTCATGGGTACCAAGACTGTAATAGTATATCTATCATTTTTAGGTGGTTTTATTCTATTGCCATTTATATCTTTTATATTTATTTCATTAAGATAGTTTCCATTTATTTCTATATAATCAGATACAAATTTTGCATCTTTAAATTGCTCATACCCCAAATATTTTTCTCCCGGCAAAAGGTAAACTCCACCACTTTTATCTGCAAGTTCCCATATTTTTCTGTGTCTTGACCTATAAGTACTTAAATCGAAACCTTCTTCTAAATACGCCTTAGATGTGTCAACATTTGCATATTTTTTTATTCTTGTCAAACTTTCATAATCTTTTCTAATTTTTTTATATTCATTAATATTATATTGTGCTGTAGCCAAAAGTATAACTAATAATACCGATACTATCACAAAAAATATGTTTGTAAATAAATTAATAGATCGATTTCTAGTATACTTCTCTCTACAATTAAAAGAATTTACTCTTAGGAATATCCACATTATTATCAATGCATATATCGATATTATTAGAAAAAGAAAAATGCTATCTACATTCAATTCAATCAACTCTTTGATATTTACATTTTTTTCAAATATAAGATATAGGGATAAAAACAAAATTGTTCCTGCAATAAATCCTATTTTTTGTTTTAAATTTCTTGATGCCATATCCTCTATTACACCCACTCTATTAAACCCAAGCAGTTTATATATGTAAACATTTTTGCATTTATTTATAATGCTCCTTGCTATACAAATTAAAGAAAATATACCTATTATAAAAAATGCTAACAAGTAATAATTTCTCATAAAACCATCAACTAGTATAGTTCCTATATACATATCTTTATCGATTTTTCCAAGCTTAAATCCATCTATATTTTTTATATTTTTTTCGAACGATTTAATTTTATTTTTTTCTCCACTAATAATGTAATCACCATCGAAATAATGATTTTTCAAGTTGGTATAGCCGTAGTTATTAACTTTAATATCCAATATGTTATCTTTAGTTGTGTTTTCTTTATCCAAATCATATGTTTCTATAAAAAATTTATCGTTGATATTTTTATAAGATATCTTTTTAATAGATAAATCCCCTACTTGGTTTTTGAATTTTTTAATACTATAAAAAGTAGTTGGTCTAATTGTTTCATTTACATCAATATGGTACATTATAGAATTTTTAGGTATAATACTGTTTTTTATCTGATCAGTTTTATAGTTAGATATATTAATCTGCAATAAAAATATAGACGTTAAAATTAGATTTATATATATAAATATTGCAAACTGTTTCTTTGTTCTTTTTATCTTATACATAATAAACTCCAATATCAATAAAACATACATTTAAATGTCTGTTCATACATAAAAATATATTTTTTAATTAAAATATATATATGCGTGATTTTCTTTTATATCTTTCTCAATAGATGCAATAGCATGCACTCCTTTTTTAACACCTCTATGTTCTCTCACACCAAAACGATTTTTTACTCTTGTCCCATGAATTCTTTCTTTATTTACATACCTGCTCCATAAATTTGTTTTGCTTAAACCATATGTCCACTTTCCACCACCTGCATACGATTCACCTGAACCTGTAACTTTTACTGATCCTGAACCAAACGGAACTATTCCCAGTATGTTATTTGATCCAACTTCTACAACAGCCCCTTCTGCTGTTTTTTCAACTTTACCAAAACTCTTGACAGTTATGATATCACTATTATTCTTTACATTAGCCACACTAGAAAATGGCATTACAAAAATGACAAAACAGATACACGCAATAAATATTTTTTTTGACTTCATAATAGTTCCTCCTAAATATTAATTATATATGACTACTTTTTTCCTTATTACGAAATTTTATGTGTACTATACATGTAGCCCCATCTATAATACAAATTATGGAAAGCTTTCTACTTTTATTGTAGTCTTTTTTTTTTTTTTGTAAACTTATTTATAAAACTAAATTAATTGTATCGCTACAATTTTCATACATATTAAATATACTCTATCCTATCGTATTTATTTAGTTTTTTTAAGGTACTATTTTTATGTATTTATCATCAACTATACTTTACTTTTTCGATAAGTACACGTCCCTACAATAAAAAAACCTCCCAGATTCTAAAACCTGGAAGGCTGATTTTATCCTATATATTTTATATAATCGGCTTATCTCTACAAGGTCATATCTTTCCAGTCTTACTTCTGCCTGTCCCTAATCTCTCTTAACAATAAAAGTATCTTATTTAGGGTCAACTGTATTGATATAAGGACCACAAAGAGCATGACCCAGGCAACTATTTTAAAATTAATAATCTCCATATTTCCACCATCCACTACTTACTTATCAAGGCCTCTAGCTCATCAACAAGGTCTGCAAATACCTTCAAGGCTCCATCTACTGCTGACTTTTCTTCCATATTCACACCTGCATGTCTCAACTGGTCTAGTGGGTATTCTGAGCCACCACTTTTCAAAAATTCTATATATCTTGGCACTGCACCTTCTTCATTTAATATCATATTGCTAAGGACACTTGCTGCTGAAAATCCTGTCGCATACTTGTATACATAGAAATTCGAATAGAAATGAGGTATCCTAGCCCATTCTATACCGACCAATTCATCTATATTACAAGAACCACCATAATAAATCTTATTCAAGTCATAGTAGATTTCAGTAAAGTCCTTGGCTGTCATCGGCTGGCCAGACTCCACCTTTTCATGGCTAATCTTTTCAAACTCAGCAAATAGGGTCTGCCTGTAGACAGTAGTCCTAAACTGTTCTAGGTAATAGTTTAGAAGATAGATCTTCTCCTCATCAGACTTGGCATTCTTAAGCAGGTACTTGATCAACAAGTTCTCATTAACAGTCGATGCCACCTCTGCTACAAATATCTTGTAGCTTGAATATATGTATGGTTGACTCTCATGAGATAGGTAGCTATGCATAGAGTGACCCAACTCGTGTATTAGGGTAAACATAGAGTTGAGGTCATTGTTATAGCTCATCAATATATACGGGTGTGAATCGTAGCTACCCCATGAGTAGGCTCCACCCCTCTTACCCTCATTCTCATATACATCTATCCACTTCTCATCAAAGGCACGCTTGATTAAGGCTATATAATCCTCACCCATTGGCTCTAGGGCCTTGATTATAATTTTCTGAGCCTCCTCATAAGAAATCTCCATCTTAAAGTCTTCTGCCATAGGAACATATAGGTCATACATATGGACCTCATCTAGGCCAAAGTACTTCTTCTTTAGGCCTATATACTTGTCTAGGGCAGGTATATTTTCATGTATTGACTCAATTAGGTTACTGTATACATCTAAGCTTATATTGTCTGCATACAGGGATGCAAATAGGGCTGATGGGTACTTCCTAATACTTGAGTTGAATACCTCTGCCTTGATAGCCCCAAATAGGGTTGATGCCATTGTGTTTGAATACTTCTTGTAGGTACCAAACTCTGCCTCAAAGGCCTCCTGCCTAACTCTTCTGTCCTTAGACTTTATAAACTTGCTATAGTTAAACATATCCAGTCTAACCTTGTTTCCGTCTTCATCTGTGATTTCAGGGAACTTCATATCTGCATACGACAACATTTCGTAAGTATTTTCCGCAACACCTACTAGTTCCCCTGCTGCCGCCATTATTGATTCTTCTTTAGCACTTAGTGTATATGGTTTATCTCTTAGGATTTCATCTATCATTTTCTTATAGTAGCTTAATCTTTCATCCTCAAGATAGGTCTCTAGTACTTTTTCATCCATATCTATAATCTCGGGAACAATATAGGCTGTTGCCTTGCTTAAGTTTGTAGACATAATCTCACTTTTACTGGAAGCTGCTAGGTTTTCGTTAATTCTAGTATCTTCATGGTGTCTCATATGAGTATAGACATAGTAGTGAGATATCTTCCTTGAAGTATCTTCCATTAATTTCAAAGCCCCATAAAGATTATCTGCTGAGGCTGATAGCTTACCCTTATATGTAGATACCTTCTCTATGCCAGCCTCAATATTTGCTATATCAGCTTCCATAGCTTCCTTACTTGGATACATTTTTTCTAGATCCCACTTATATTCATTAGAAATTTCCATTCTCTCTCTTGCCATATTTACCTCCCTTTAATAGTTTCTTTTATATTAACATGTTATTATTTAGCAATATTTAATAATACTTATTTATTATATATTATACTCCTCTTACCTTTATTTTAACTGTATGTTTATATATTTTCTAGCATTTAAAACTAATTATCATGCTCTGACTATTTCTATGCTATACTTATATATATCGGTAAATATAGTAATTATACCACTATATAGGTTATATACCTTATATACCTTATATACCTTATATACCTTATATACCTTGTATATGTTATATACCTTATACATCTTATATAAGATATTAATTACAGTATGAAACTTTATTATTATTGAAAATAGAAAGGAAGTCTCTATGAATAATAGTCACTTAAAAACTAGAAAATTAGTATTTTACGGCCTAATGGTAGCCTATAGTTTAGCCCTATACTTACTAGAACAATTACTACCAAACCCGCTGATAGCATTTTTTCCTGGAGCAAAACTAGGACTTAGCAATATCGTCAGTCTCTTGTGTCTTTTGAATTTTGGATTTAAAGATAGCTTTAAGATTTTAACTGTCAGGATAATCCTGTCTTCTATTTTTTCAGGAGCTGCAACAGTTTTTTTATACAGTATTGCAGGAGGATACCTCAGTCTTATTGGCATGTATATAGCTATCCGTTTTGGCGGTTTTTCTAAGGTCGGTGTAAGTGTATTTGGAGCAATTATGCACAATATTGGTCAGTTATTAGTTGCAAGTGCCATTATTGCAAACATAAATATGTTGACCTACCTTCCACTTATGCTAGGTGCCTCTTTGGTTACAGGTATATTTATAGGTCTTGTAGCTAACTTTACAGACCCCCTATTTAAAAAACACAGCCTTAACTTTAATTAATAATAAGATGTCTTAGCTAGGATTTATTAAAATACCATAAGTTGAATTGTATTGGTTTAGAATTTTATTAAAATACCCTAAATAGAGTTTGATAAGTTAATATAATAGTTTTTTAGCAGGTAATTTTATACCTGCTATAAATTTTATATTTATTTCATTATCCATATAAATTAAATAAATAATCGCAAATTGCAATATCAATTTGTACACTTTTTTGCCACTCTTGTAAAAATATCGGTACTAATCCTAAAACTTATATTTTAACACAGGATTCGCAATGAATCATTTTTTATTTAGTTGTACAAATTGATTATACAATCAACCTTAAATAAATAATCTTATTATATAAGATAGTTTGTTTATTTTTCCTTTAATATATTTAAGTTTATTTTAAGATAGTATAACTATAATATAAAAAAACATGTTTTAAGTTAGTTTAGAAAGGAAGTATATGGTTATGAAAATAAAAACATTAATTTTAGTCATAATAGTAGCCTTGGTATCATCCTTTGGTGGAGCTATATTTGCCCTAAAGTTCAAGACTGACACTCAGGCTACAAAGCTAACAAGTACTCAGATTGTTTCTGACGGTAATAGCAAGTCTCAAAATATATATCAGGCTGTAGCCCAAAAGGCATCTCCTTCTGTTGTCGGTATTATAACAGAAACTAATTCTGGTTTTGACCTATTTGGTGATAGCCAACAAACTATTAAGGGGTCAGGTACAGGATTTGTTGTGGATAAAAAGGGCTATATATTGACTAACTCCCATGTTGTTGCTGATGGACAGGTCAAAACTGTAAAAGTCCTTTTTAATGATGGAACTACTACTGCTGGTCAGCTTGTTTGGAATGATAAAAACCTTGACCTAGCTGTTGTAAAAGTTAATAAGGCAAACTTAGTTCCCGCAGAATTGGGAGATAGTGACCAGGTTACTGTTGGTGATATTGCTATAGCCATCGGTAATCCACTAGGAACAGACCTTAGAAACTCAGTTACACAAGGTATCATAAGTGGACTTAATAGAGATGTATCTACACAGTCAAGCAATATGTCTGGCTTGCTTCAAACAGACGCAAGTATCAATTCAGGTAATAGTGGTGGTCCTCTTCTTAACCAAGATGGCCAGGTAATTGGTATTAACACAGCAAAGGCAAATGCTGATAACTTAGGTTTTTCTATACCTATTAACACTGCCAAAGTAATAGTTAAGAAAATAGTTGAAGGTAAAACTTATACAAAGCCTACGCTTGGCATATCTGGTATAGATGTTAAAACCTATTCAGCTTATACTGGACAAGAACTTGATATTGAAAATGGTATAATAATAAGGTCTGTCAGTCCAGGATCAGTTGCCTCAAGTGCTGGCCTAAAACCTGGTGACATCATTACTAAAATCGGTGATACTAATGTCAAAAATATGAGTGATATAAGTAAGAAACTTTACTCTTATTCATCAAACTCTCAAGATACACTTCTAGTAAATAGACAGGGAAAACTTATAAAACTAAAAATACATTTTTAATTTTATAAATTATAGGGCAGGATCCATGATGGTGGATACTGCCCTTTTACATTTGTCTTTTATTATAAACCTAACTGACTATAATATTTTTGATATATATGATTATAATATTTTCAGTATATTTAATTATAGTATTTTTAATATATATAATTATAGTATTTTCAGTATATTTGATTATAATATTTTAATATATTTGACTCAAAGAAAATGAATAACAACTTTACTTATAATATATTAGTTTATTATAGTATTAGGCAAGAGACCCCATTGGATCCCATGGAGATAGAATAACTGGCTCACTATCAAAGGCTTCTTTTTCTTGGTCTGTCAAAAATTCTTTCCTAACCACTATCTGATAGGTATACTGGTCCATCCATTCATCTGTCATCACATAATAACCCTTATGACCAACCTTATCACCCCAGCTATTTTCAACCTTCCACCTAGTTGGCTCTCCATCTACTAGGTCCACACCTGTTAAGACCATGGCATGGGTCATTAAACTTTCCCCATACTCCAACCTATCTGCCTTACTTGTATTAAAGTCTACATCAAACAAGTCTCCTGGCTGGTATGTTTGCAAATCCATTATTCCCGACTGGTTACTAGAGAACTGGCCTACATCACAGCCAAACCAAATAGGTTCTCCATCTGACAACTGGGCAAGGGCAAGTCTCTTGAAATTCTTCATATCTACATTTAAGTATTTTACTTGTCTACCACCAACTACATTACCTAACATCTCCACTGTATAAGACTTCATATAAGGTTTGTCCTCTGTCGGCGCATTTATAACCGATACATATTCATTTAAATCTACACCTACATACCTATTATAGAATTCTTGTGGGCTTAAGTCTTTGTCTATATGGTAGTTATTATTCTTGTCCCTATATTCAAAATTAAAGCTCTTACTTGGGTTTCCCAGAGATATTGCTAATACATCAAATACCTCTTTCATCATTACTCTTCTAGCTTCTATTATCTCTTCGTCACTAGCTTCGTTCAAAACTAACTTCCTTAAAATCATTGCATCCTTACGTAACTTTTTATTTAAATACTTATTTAATTCTGCTGAGTTTGAACTTGCATGGACTTCCGGCATGACATCTTTGGGAACAACACCATACTTTTGAAATATAGACACTATCATATCCCATTGACCACCATCTTGTTGTGGTTCCTTTAGTAGAAAGGCCACCCTTCTATCATCAAGAGGTCTGTCTGCTGTAGCCAAAATATTTTCATGAAAAAAATTGGCCTTTTCATACTTGTCCCAGAAAAAAACGTAGTTTTGAGATAATTCGAAGTCTTCAATGTTAAATTTTTCAGTTATCTTGTGCCTAAAGGTATTTAAGGCGGCAAACATCCAACAACGACCAGACCTTTTTTGGTCCGTAACCTTACCTGTATCAAGGTCTATTGAAAATACTGGCCTAACTCTAATCTTAACATCAAAAGATTCACAAGAAGCTTGAATACCATTTTTATGTACTGCACACTGGGCCAGCAACTTTTTACTATCCTTTATAAATTCATCCTCAAATACATCTGTCAATTTTCTACTTAAATCCATTTGTTCCTCCTTTATATATCATTTATCATCCTATAAAATATATGTTCTACATACATTTCTATCAAATTATACTGGTGACCTACTAGTTTACTAGCCATAATTTCCTCTGCCACTTCCTTTAGTCTTTCATCCCTTATCTTCTTCAATAGGTCAAAATTTGTAGCCTTTATCTTAGTTCTAGGTTTAGATCCATCATAATATTTTTTCCTCATCAAGCTAAGATCAATCATATCACCATAAGCCTGTTTCAAGTCATCTGCCATCTTGAGACCTTCAGGATCAAAATCTCCTGCATAATACACTTTAGTATTCTTACTCAACTTATCCATAAAAGTCCAAATAGATTTTCTTAACTTGCCATGAAAGCATACTATAGGCAGACTATTAAACATTGCACTTAGTATGTAAAACACACTGGCACTTTCCACCAATATTAGGGCCTCTCCTAGTTGTGGATATATCTGGTCCATCTTTAATATATGCTTGAGAGGTGCCTTCCAAGAAACATTATTCTTACAAGAAGCATGCCAAACTGAGTTGACTTGATCTCCTGACTTTGCTAATATGTGGCTGACTGTTAAGAAATGGAAAATATCATCTAAGAGTATGCCATTGTGTTCAAATACTTTGTCCCTATACTCCATATATGACATATCAGAAGGCTTATCCCCATAAGTTAGGGCTAGAATTCTAAATAGCCAGTCACCCATTATGGTTCCCTCATCAAATTCATAAGGATTAGAAGTTATTTCAGCTGCAAATACAGCCAGGTATATATAGTTATCAAAATTTACACCGTCAAACTGACCATACCTTTGGTTTATCTTTTCTATAGCATTTCCTAAAAAATATATATCCCTTAGAGAAATTTCCTTGTATTTATTTTCATAGTAGATTTTATCCATTATCTTGTCTAGTACATCTGGTCTAACAGCACAAAGTAGCTGCCTAATCTCATCCTTTACGGTCTTCTTGATAACTTCTTTTGATGGCTGATTATCATTAGAGTCAACTATCATACTAATTCCTGTTACCTCTGATGCTATATAGGCTAGATCATAGTCACCATACTTGGTATCAAGATGGGCTCTCTTTATCTTAGCTACACTTACATCATTTTTAGATGAAAGATCTGCTATAGATTCTCCTATAAAGTCTGCAATTTTTTCCTTTTGTTTGTCTGTATAGTCCTTTAGACTTATCCTGCCTGTAAGCCGGCCATACCTCTTGTATTTCATCATCAAATCCTTACACATTTTTCTATATGCAGACGAATTTTTGTAATAGTTAATTGCACTCTTTTTACTGATCATCCTAACCATAGCTACCTCCAAAAATTTATACTCTTAAGTCTATATATTTATTATATACCTTTATAATATATAAAAAAAGCCCTCCTAATATGGAGGGGCACAAAAATTAACCTTTTAATTATAACTTTTGATGAACTGTTCAAATAAAATTATATCTTTTCTTAGTATCAAATTACTTATATAGGTATAAAATACTATCATCAAAAGAATTAGTATCCTTTATACCTGTATACATCATAATTTCTGATAATTCTTCATTCATTTTCTCTACTTTGGAAACAACACCATCTCTTCCATTAGATAAAAGTGGTCCTAATATACCTCTTCCCACAGATACTGCATGGGCACCTAATGCCAAGGCCTTATAAGCATCATAGCCGGTATCCATTGAACAATCGCAAAATATTGTAACACCACTTCCTTTTAAAGCCTCTACTATATCTGGCAATACCATAATAGGCGGAATTCCAAATGGTATTCTACCATGATGATGAGATACTACTATAGCTTTGCAACCTGCATTCCTTGCCTTAATAGCATCTTGCACCGATAATACTCCCTTAGCTATAAAAGGTATACCTGCATATTCTACATATTTTTTTAGATCTTCTTCCATTACAGGCCCCATAGGATAGCCATCTACTATATCATACTTACCATTTGTACCTGGTACATGGTCAATATCTATACCGACTGCCACTGCACCTGTTTTTTTGGCAAAATCTATCTGATCTAAGATTATCTGATGGTCTGCAAAGGGCTTGATAATACGAATAGTATCTGCTCCTACCCTACTTATTTCTTCATATTCATCATCAGGCTCCATACCCACCCAGTTAAGTAAATTCATATCTCTTGCAGCCTTGGCATACTCTACCATAGGTTTTTTACCATCTTGACCAACCTTATTAAGGTGAGAAAATGCAGGCATCATAATTGGAGATGAATACTTCTTTCCAAATATTTCTACTGATAAGTCTGGCTCAATAGAATCTATCACTCTCATTTCTACAAGTATACTATCTAAGTAATTCCTATTGTGTATATTTGCATCTTCTGCTCTACCACTTGTTACAGGTATCAGGCCCTTTGGTCCCGGCCACGGACTCTTTATTTCACTCATAATATTTCCTCCTATTTCCATATTATTATGCTATTTCTTATATATACTAGTCTAGTCTATCATAATCTAGTTTATACTAGTCGAGTTTATACTAGCCTAGTTTATGCTAGCCTAGTTTATGCTAGCCTAGTTTATACTAGTCGAATTTATGCTAGTCGAGTTTATACTACTATTCATAAGCTAAATACCCTCTTATATATAATATACTCCTACAATATTATTTCAATCTAAGCTATTCTATTTTATAAGCTATAAAATCATGTAACCTACCATGTTTTATAAACTATAATTGGATTTTAATCCCAATCAATTTATTATACCAGTACCTTATTTATATTAAAAGGGCCTAATTATTGTAATAAGTGTATAGGCTACTAAAGTAATAAACATATACACTGATATAAATGCCGACATAAAACTCTCTTGGTCTTTGTCACTGCAAAGTGGTGATAGCTGTAATGGAACTGGAAATCCTGTAGGACACATGAAGTATAATAAAACTGCTGTCTTAAAATACGGGTTAGCCATAATATTGGGAAATACCAGGAAAAATCCTCCTATAATCATAGAACATAATATAAGTCTTATAATAACCAATGACAAAAGTGACTTTAGTGTTTGTAGGTCAAACCTAAGATCGTAACCTAGTGTAAATAAAATTATACCTGTGATTGGTGCCAATACTGCCGTTATTGTGTTAGAATATAGGCTTGCCAATCCTGCATATTCTAGCAAACCATATAGACCTATAATATTTGCCACTACTCCTAATATTACGGCCAATACAAATGAGTTTGTAAATATGTTTTTTATTAGTTCTTTGGATGACTGATTTGAATTAACCTGCCTAGATACCAATATTGGAACTAGACCAAAATTTATAATTATACCAGCAACATCAAAGGTAACTATATTTAAGGCATAGGCTGACCCTACCAAACTAATGTAAAGTGGTAGGGCTACATTTCCACCTTCACAAGTCATCAGTAAAAATGGTACAAGTTTTCTATAACTTTCCCCTATATATTTTGATAGTACTCTACCTAATAAGTATACGATTATCCAAGCTATATCAAGAAATACTATCTGCTTTAACAGGTTAATAGATAAGTTAGATACAAATATCACGTGAAATATAAGGGCTGGAAACAAAATCCTAAATACTATATCCTTAGCACCTTCTTTTTGTTCCCAACTTATCCAGTTTTTACTCCTTGCCAATATACCTAAAAACATCATAAAAAATACTGGAAACAGGGTTTCTACTACTTTCATTTAATCCTCCATTAACATAATTATATAGGTAAAAATAAACGCTGACACGACAAAAATTTTCTTTTGGAAAATCATCGTAATCAGCGTTACTTTAAATCATCTAGTCTGGAATTAGCTCAAACTTTGCGATTCTCCAGGCTCCATTTTTTATCTTTACTAGCCATACTTTTTCTTTTTTATTCTTATATAGCTTATTTTGACCTTTTTGATAGTTTTTATTTCCATATTCTCCATACATAATTTTTGAATCTTTTATATCGAAATATTCTATATCATATGTCACTTGGTACAAGACTGTATCTTTTAGAGGGAAAACTTCGATTTTTCCATCCCTTCTAGGAAAGCTAATTTGCTTGCCCTTATAATCTAACTTCTTTTTAGATACCATATGTAAATTTTTTATATTCTTGATCATATGAGACGTAATTCTATGACCTGGCTCACCCTTGTCATTATATAACTCCCACCTCAAATATGGTTTATCATTTAATACTAAAAAGGGAATATTCTTACCCATTCTGATTTCTAATGAGTTATAGTAACTGTCTATTATGTTCTCTGGATAGATTTCTTCCAAAGGAACAACGGCATCATGCTCTTTTGACATTGCATATGCTCCAAATGCAGCAGATGATGCAACAAATAAGATAATAAATACCCAATGTCTAAACTTCATTATTAAACCTCATTTTCAGACCAAACAGCAGATTCAATTAATATAACAGTTTCTGTATCTGAATTTACAGTTACAAATCCCCTTCCAATTTCTGCTGTCTTAAAACGACCCCCGTCTTTTTTTATCCTTAATTTACCTTCCTTGATACCAGCTACAATCGGTATGTGACCCTTCATTATAGCCCTATCTCCAACTGTAGTTTTAAATATAGCCATATCAACCTGGTCTTCATAGAAAGTACTACTTGGAGTTACTACCTTTAAACTAAACATTAGTTAGCACTTCCTTTCGCCTTTCTAACTGCATCTTCTATAGTACCTACAAATAAAAAGGCTGATTCTGGTAGGTCATCATGTTTACCATCTAGTATTTCTTTAAACCCTCTTATAGATTCTTTAACTGGTACATATACACCCGGTATCCCTGTAAACTGTTCACCAACTGTAAATGGCTGAGATAAGAATCTCTGTATCTTTCTAGCCCTAGCAACTGTCACCTTATCTTCATCAGACAATTCATCCATACCTAGTATGGCTATGATGTCCTGTAACTCCCTATATCTCTGTAGGATTGACTGAACGCCTCTTGCTACCTCATAGTGTTCCTTACCAACTATATTTGGATCCAGAACTCTGGATGTAGACTCTAGCGGGTCAACTGCCGGGTAAATACCTAGTGATGATATCTGTCTGGATAATACTGTCTTGGCGTCCAAGTGTGAGAATGTTGTAGCTGGAGCTGGGTCAGTCAAGTCATCGGCAGGAACATATACTGCCTGAACTGATGTGATTGATCCCTTCTTAGTTGATGTTATCCTCTCCTGTAGGGCACCCATTTCAGTTGCTAGCGTTGGCTGATAACCAACCGCTGATGGCATACGTCCTAGTAGGGCAGATACCTCAGATCCAGCCTGAGTAAATCTGAATATATTATCTATGAATAGTAGGACGTCCTGTCCTTCCTGATCTCTAAAGTGTTCTGCCATTGTAAGTCCTGTTAGGGCTACCCTCATTCTTGCTCCCGGTGGCTCATTCATCTGACCAAATACCATGGCTGTCTTATTAATAACGCCTGACTCAGTCATTTCTCCGTATAAGTCATTACCTTCTCTAGTTCTTTCTCCAACTCCTGAGAATACGGATATACCACCGTGCTGCTTGGCTATGTTGTTAATCAGCTCCTGAATTAGAACTGTCTTACCAACACCTGCACCACCAAATAGTCCTATCTTACCACCCTTTAGATAGGGTGCAAGAAGGTCAACTACCTTTATACCTGTTTCTAAGATTTCTGCCTTAGTTTCCAGTTCATCATAGGCCGGTGCTTCCTTGTGTATAGGTGATAAACTCACACCCTCTGGAGCTGGCTTTAAGTCTATAGCCTCTCCTAATACATTGAAGACCCTTCCCAATGTTTCCTTACCAACTGGAACTGATATAGGTGCTCCTGTATCTATAGCATCCATACCCCTCACAAGACCATCTGTGGCACTCATAGCTATACATCTTACAGTGTCATTACCTATGTGTTGGGCCACTTCAGCAACTATCTTATTCCCATTTTCCAACTTTATCTCTAAAGCATTTAATAGGTTAGGTAGGTTGTTTTCATCTTCAAACCTAATATCTAGTACAGCTCCTACGATCTGTACAATTTTTCCTATATTTGCCATTTTTTCCTCCTTACTTTAGGGCTTCTACACCTGCGCTTATTTCTGTTATTTCCTGTGTAACCGCACTCTGTCTAGCCCTATTGTAGCTAAGTTCTAAGTTTTGAATCATTTCATTTGCATTATCTGTAGCTGATTCCATGGCAGTTCTTCTTGCTCCTTGTTCAGACGCATATGATTCCACTATGGCTCCATTTATTGTTCCAGATATATATGTAGGTATTAGGAATTCTAGAACGCTTTTTGCTGAAGGTAGGTACTGGACCTTGGCACTTGATGAAGTTCCTGTCTTTTTAAACTTATTAACAAAGTCTTCATTTTCCTTAGCTTCTGCCATTCTTATTTCTTCTCTTTCACGGAGAATCTCTTCACTAATAAATACATTAGGATCACTCTCTTCCTGCATTTGCCTGTATCTCTCACCACCATATTCTAGTGGCTGATCAAAAACTAAAGGAAGTAGCTTAATCGTTTTAGCTCTTTGCGATAACGCAGATTCAAATTCTGTATAAGTGAGTGTTACTTCATCAATTTCACCATCTATATACATCTTCATCAATTTTTCAGTTATAGATCTTATTTCATCGTACTCATACTTTTCTGCTGATTCAATCCTATCTATTATCTTTACATCTCTCTTAGAAAAATAATCATAAGATTTTTTTCCAACTGTTATTACATAATCTTCAACTAACCCCATATACTTCTCAGCCTCTTTAAAAGCATTTGAATTATATCCTCCTGCAAGGCCCCTATCACCAGCTATAACTAAGTGACACCTAGTCTTTAAATCTCTAGACTTTAAGAATTGGCTATTAACTCCCTTAGTATTCACTGCGATATTGACTATCGTTTCATACAGTGTATTAAAATATGCACTGGATTCTTCTGTTGCCTGCTTAGCTTTTCTAAGTTTTGATGAGGCTACCAGATGCATGGCGTTAGTAATTTGCTTGGTACTATTTACGCTGGCAATACGATTTTTTATTGCCTTCATTCCAGCTCCTGCCATTGTACGCCTCCTTTAAAATTACACTCCTGACTTGAATTTTACCTTGAACTCTTCTATCGCCTTTGTAAGTTCTTCGTTAAAGTCCTCAGCCTTAAGTATTTTTTCGATTATTTCTGGGTGTACACTATCCATGTAGCTGTATAGTTCTTCTTCAAACCTCTTAATATCTTCTAATTCGATATCAGCTAGTAGGTCGTTGATTACTGCATATATTATAATCACCTGATTTTCAACTGTTATCGGGTTGTGTTCGTCCTGTTTTAAAACTTCTACTATTCTTTGTCCTTGGGCAAGTCTTCTCTTAGTATCTTCGTCCAAGTCTGAACCAAACTGAGAGAAGGCTGCAAGTTCTCTATACTGAGAGTATGCCAACTTTAACGTACCAGCTATCTTCTTCATAGACTTAATTTGAGCAGAACCACCAACTCTTGATACTGATATACCAGGGTCAACCGCTGGTCTGATACCTGCATAGAATAATTCTGGCTGTAAATATATCTGACCATCTGTTATTGATATTACATTCGTTGGTATATAGGCAGCAACATCACCAGCCTGAGTTTCTATAACTGGTAGGGCTGTCATTGAACCTCCACCTAATTCATCAGATAATTTTGCTGCTCTTTCTAATAATCTTGAATGTAGGTAGAATACATCTCCTGGATAGGCTTCACGGCCTGGTGGTCTCCTTAGTAGTAGGGACATTTCTCTGTAGGCAACCGCCTGCTTAGAAAGATCATCATATACTATTAGGACATGCTTACCATTGTACATAAATTCTTCACCTATAGCTGCACCTGCGTACGGAGCTAAGTACTGTAAAGGTGCTGATTCTGAAGCTGTAGCAGATACTACAATCGTGTAGTCCATAGCTCCAAACTCTTCAAATGTTGAAACTAACTGGGCTACAGTTGATCTCTTTTGTCCTATTGCTACATATATACAAATTACATCCTTACCCTTTTGATTGATGATAGTATCAGTAAGAATAGAAGTCTTACCTGTCTGCCTATCACCAATTACTAATTCTCTTTGACCTCTACCAATTGGTATCATTGAGTCAATTGACTTAATACCTGTCTGTAGGGGTTCAAACACTGACTTTCTACTCATAATTCCAGGAGCTGGATACTCAACTGGTCTAGTCTTGTCAGTAACTATATCACCCTTACCATCTATTGGCTGTCCTAGGGCATTTACTACTCTACCTATCATGGCCTCGCCAACTGGTACTTCAACTATTCTACCAGTTCTCTTTACTAAGTCGCCTTCCTTAATACCTGAATCATCACCAAGTATAACTGCACCTACAACCTCTTCTTCTAGGTTCAGGGCCATACCGTATACCTTATTTGGAAATTCAAGCAACTCACCTGACATAGCACTTTCAAGGCCATATACACTTGCTATACCGTCACCAACATTTAATACGCTCCCAGTGTCGGTAAGTTTTATTTTATTGTCATAGTTCTTTATTTGACTTTTTATTATGGAACTTATTTCCTCTGGTTTTAAGTTCATTGGTTCACCACCATTTCTTTATGATATTACCTGAGATAAGGTATTTTTTATACCATCTAGTCTAGACTTTAGGCTACCATCTATCTCTTCATTACCTATTTTGACAAGGGCTCCTCCAAGGATACTCTCATCTATCTCATTTGTTAATCTTATTGTCTTATTATATTTAGCAGAAAGCTTGCCCTCTAGGTCAGCCAATTTGTCTGGACTGAGTGCTATAGCAGTTATTACCTTTCCTTCTGCAACATTATTTCTTGTATCCAACAACTGCTTGTATGACTTTACTATTGAGTCTAGCTCTCTTGTTCTTGAATTTTCAATCAAGACCATTATGAAATTCAAAATATACTTAGATAGCTTATCTCTAAATAAGTTGTCTGCTATACTCAATTTTTCATCCCTACTTATAAAGGGGGACCTAAATATATCATATAAGTCTTTATTGTCTAAAATAACTTTGTTTAAATCTTCCAATTCTGAATATACTTGGGAAAGTTGATTTTCTTCCTCTGCTAACTGAAATAAAGCCTCTGCATACCTACTTGCAACCTGACTAATCATTCTTAGCTTCTCCTACTTCTCTAATAAAGTTATCTATCAAATCTTCATGCTTGGCCTTGTCTATATCTTTTTCAATAACCTTTGATGCTGCTAATACAGCTATATCAGAAATTTCTGCTTTTATATTATTAAAGGCCTGCTCTTTTTCCTTTGCAATTTCATTATTTGCCTTTTGCTTGATATATTCAGCTTCCTTTTTAGCCTGCGAAATTATAGTTTCAGATTTTTCTTCTGCCCTTTTTCTTGCAGAATCAACTATCATCTGTCCCTCATCACGAGCATCTTGAACCTTAGTCTCATACTCTGACTTAAATTTCATACCTTCCTCTTTGGCTCTTTGACCTTCTTGTATACTATTCTTTATGTCAGCCTCTCTAGCATCCATAACGTCAATTACCTTCTTAAATAGGATCTTTCTTAGTACTAAGAATAATATTAAGACATTGGCCAAAGTAAAGAATAGCTCATATGTCAAGCCTACTAATGGCTTAAATTCCATATTTGTTGCCTCCTATCTTTAGCTGTGTAGTTTTATTACATCTGTATCCAAGGATTAACAAATATTAGTATAATTGCTATTACTAGACCATATATAGCTGAAGACTCTGCAACCGCCTGACCTAGTAGCATAGTCGATATGATATCACTCTTTGCTTCTGGCTGATTTGCCACTGCTTCTGCCGCCTTACCTGCTGCAAAACCCTGACCTGCTCCTGTACCTATACCTGTAGCTACCGCTATACCAGCGCCTATAGCTGAACCTGCGATTGCTATTCCTAAACTCATTCCTTCTAACATATTTCTTTCCTCCTATTTTCTAATTTCTATTTTTATTTCTTATCTACTCTTTTTATTTAACTATTCTTGTGTTGCTCCACTTACAAATACCATCGTCAGCATTATAAATATAAACGCCTGTAGCGAACCTGCAAAAAGGTCAAAATACAGGTGTAGTGGAACTGGTATCAAAAATTCCCCAATTGGAATATTCAATGAAGGTATCATACTTGAAAAATATTCCAACATCTTGTAAAACAAGGACATTATTATCGAACCACCTAGTATATTACCAAATGGACGGAAACTCAACGATATTGGTCTTGCAAATTCACCAATAATATTAAGTGGCGCCATCAAAGGTGTTGGTTCTAACAACTCCTTGAAATAGGCCATACCCTTGAACTTTACACCCATCACATAAATCATGAAGAATGTAATCAAGGCCCAGGCTACGGTTGTATCCAAGTCTGTAGTTGGCGACCTAAAACCTAACATTACTATCAGGTCTGAACATACAAAAAACAAGAATATTGTTCCTATATATGATATCATCCAAGGTGCACGCTTTATAAAAGCTGTTCCCGTAGTTTCAGTAACTAAGTTCCTAAGTCCACCAATTGCCATTTCCAAGAATACCTGCCTCCTACTTGTAGGAACTTTTTTGAGATTCCTTGTAAGTAGCAGGGAAACTATAATTAAAAATGCCATTATTATCCACTGGGTTACTATAGTTTCACTTAGTTTGAAGTTACCTAGATAGAGAACATATTTTGCTTGATACATAAGCCTAATCCTCCTTTCTCATTTTCTTTATTAAGTTTTTCCCTCCAAGGAGGTTTTGAACTTTTATCACTATATTAGTGCTGATCAGTCCAAATGCAACAGTATACACATTTATATACTTTGTAGTTGCTGCAAAAACTAATACAGCCCCATAGATAAAAATTCTAAAAGCATAACTTCCTAAAGACGACAGAGTTGCCCTTGTCTTATCCCTATCACCTAGACCATCTAGGTTCTTCGCTATGGAAAATAGGGCTAAAGCCGCAACTAAGCTACCGGCTATTAAACCAAGTATATTGCTTACTGTTGCCTTTCCTAATAGGGCTATTACAAGAAATCCAACTAAGTCATAGACTCCTATGCCCCTATATATTTTTTTTAGATTTTCTATTAGCTGTTTATCCAATGCACCACTTCCTAACAATCAACATATAAATGTATAAACTCTAATTTTTAGCCCTACTTGTACTTATCCTCTTTTTTTGTAAATACTTTTAGGGTCTTATATAAGCTAGCAAATGCACTTGCTATACCTAACAATATGAATATTATTGAAAATATTGGTGAAGTACCAAACTTCTTATCTATAGTTATACCTACAAAGCCACATCCAAATACACATACCACAACCATAATACCTAGTTGTGAAAGTAAAGAAAAAGACTTCATAGCTTCAAACCATACACTGTTTTTACCCATATTCCCTCCATAAATTCAATCGACTACTAATTATATCACATTTTCATCATATTTAACCTTAAATATACCCTTTTTTTAACAATTTAAAAAAATCTTAACATTTATTTAATATTGGTTTTTTTAACAAAATTAGTATCAGTATCATTAAACCTAAAAAACTTAAAGGCTGCATAGGCAAAAAAGCCCATGCAACCTTTTACTTATTTGAAATTACTTTGTTCCGAACAATCTATCTCCAGCATCACCTAGGCCTGGAACTATATACTTGTGTTCATTTAATCTTTCATCAACAGAGGCAACATATATGTCTACCTCTGGGAACTTGTCATGTACCACTGCTATACCTTCTGGAGCTGCTACTAGGTTTATCATCCTGATTTTTTTTGCTCCTCTAGCCTTCAATAACTCTATTGCTGCTGTAGCTGATCCACCTGTAGCTAGCATTGGGTCTACCAGGAAAATTTCTCTTTCACCTATATCCTGAGGCATCTTGCAATAGTATTCTACAGGCTCACATGTTTCAGGATCCCTATACAGACCTATATGTCCTACCTTAGCTGCTGGTATCAAACTAACAAATCCATCAACCATACCTATACCTGCCCTAAGGATCGGTACTATTGCTAACTTTTTACCATCTAATTCCTTGGCCATTGTCTTCTTTATAGGTGTTTCTATCTCTACATCCCTAAGTTGTAGGTCTTTTGTCACCTCATAACCCATAAGCATTGTTATCTCCGTCAACAATTCCCTAAAATCCTTTGAACCTGTTGTTGTCTTTCTCATTAATGTAAGTTTGTGTTGTATTAATGGATGGTCTGTAACTACTACTCTTTTCATATCTTCCTCCTAAAATATTTATTATAAATTATTACTTTCTATTGCCTTGATTTTGTCTACCCTATTTTGATGTCTTCCACCTTCAAATGATGAGTTAAGGTAGGCATCTACTATATCTAGTCCAAGACCTATGCCTGTTACTCTTTCACCTAGGGCTATCATATTTGCATCATTATGTGCCTTAGTCATTCTAGCAGAGAAGGTATCCCCTAATGTAGCACACCTAATGCCCTTAACCTTATTGGCAGCTATACCAATTCCTATGCCTGTTCCACATACTAAGATCCCACACTCTGTTTCACCACTTGCTACACTCTTTGCTGCTTTCTCAGAAAAGTCTGGGTAATCTACTGATTCACTAGAATTTGTCCCAAAATCTAAAACCTCGTGACCCAATTTTTCTAAATGAATCTTTATAGCAGATTTTAAGTTTAGTCCACCATGATCACATGCTAATGCTATTTTCATATAAATATTCCTCCAAAATTTATTTTAATAATATAAAAATTTGTTTTGACTATAGTCTAATATACTATACCGGCTTGGTATGAAAATTCATTTTAACTGTTTCCTTGTATACTATACTAGCTTGATTTTGTTATATTACACCTAAGTATGTATGCTTTTATATAACTTTTATATAACTTTTATATAACTTTTATATAACTTTTATATAACTTATATAAGCTTATATCCAGCTGCCTTTTTCAACCTATTCATTATAGCAACCCCTATACCTTTTTCCTCAATATATGGTGCATACGCTATATCTATACCCTCCCTGTCTAGGTTTATCAGGGTATCAAACAGGTTCTTTGCTACATCATCGTATGAATCACCTAAGTCAAAACTTTGTGCCCTATATGTGTGTTTATCTGTACCCATTATCATAACACCTGTTTTTAAACCCTTTTTATCATTTTCCAATGATAAGTTGTCTACCTTCTCGATAAATTCTTCTTGATCCCTAGACTTTACTATATAAACCTGAGCTTTGGGTGAATAATGCTTGTACTTCATACCTGGAGCCCTTGCCTTTATATTATCATCCTTATTTTTTAAGGATGGGTCTAATTCAACCCTTTCTAGAACACACCTGA
The DNA here is from genome assembly GCA_963520775.1 of uncultured Peptostreptococcus sp. GTDB lineage: Bacteria > Bacillota > Clostridia > Peptostreptococcales > Peptostreptococcaceae > Peptostreptococcus. Next base: position 10,079 of record CAUQSL010000015.1, on the reverse strand, counting down.
GCATTTCTAGGGTTATACTTCCTGGTCTAAGAACCATTGCCACTTCATCTGATAGGTCTATAATGGTTGATTCAACACCATAGTTGCAAGTTCCTCCAACCAAGATGCCATCTACTCTTCCATCCATATCTCTAATTATATGGTCTGGCCTTGTAGGAGATGGTCTACCCGATATATTTGCTGAGGGTGCAGCTATTGGCACACCTGCCTGTCTTATTAATTCTCTAGCTATGGGGTCTGATGGCATTCTAATGGCTACAGTATCCAACCCCCCACTAGTCCTAGCTGGTATAATGTCTCTTTTTTTAAAAACTATTGTCAAGGGTCCTGGCCAAAACTTGTCCATGAGAAGTTCTGCCCTATTATCCACCTTATCTACTAATGCATATAGGTCTTTCTTATCTGCTATATGGACTAGTAGTGGGTTATCACTAGGCCTACCCTTAGCTTGATATATTTTGCTAGCTGCCTCTTCATCTAAGGCATTTGCCCCCAGTCCATATACAGTTTCTGTAGGGAAAATCACGGTCTTACCACTTGCTAGCATACTCCCAAATTCTGCGAGTAAGACACTATCCGGATTATTTATATCTATTTTTTTTATAAGTGTTTTCATAATATTAACCTTCTTTATAAATTTACACCCATCTAAAACTTCCTTAATAAATTCTACACCTAGCTAAGAAGTATTATGACTTTGTAAAAAAGACCTTAGTAAACCCAAAGCCTTTTTTAAAATTCCAAACTTATATTGATGACATCTTTTCAGTCTGATCAACAGTTATTAAACCATCTATCATTTCATCTAAGTCCCCATCTATAAAAGAATCTAGTTTATATAAAGTCAAGTTAATCCTATGGTCACTAACTCTTCCTTGTGGGAAATTATATGTTCTGATTCTCTCTGACCTATCACCAGTACCAACCTGACTCTTTCTTTCAGCTGCTATACCCTTTTGTTGTTCAGCTAGAGCCTTGTCATAAAGTCTTGCCTTCAATACCTTCATGGCCTTTTCCTTGTTCTTAAGCTGAGATTTTTCATCCTGACAAGAAACAACCTCACCTGTAGGTATGTGAGTTAGTCTTACTGCCGAGTCAGTTGTGTTGACACACTGGCCACCATTACCTGATGCCCTGAATACATCTACTCTTACATCTTCTGGATTTATTTGTACTTCAACGTCTTCTACCTCTGGCAATACTGCTACAGTTGCTGTAGATGTATGGATTCTTCCTCCTGATTCTGTAGTCGGTATTCTCTGAACCCTATGTACTCCTGACTCATACTTTAATCTAGAATAGGCCCCCTTACCCTTTATCATAAAGGATACTTCCTTGTAGCCACCTACACCAGTTTCATTCGAACTCATTAGGGAAGTTTTCCATCCCCTTCTTTCAGCATACCTAGAATACATTCTAAATAAGTCTCCAGCAAATAAGGCTGCTTCATCTCCACCAGCACCGCCTCTTACTTCTATGATAACATTCTTCTCATCATTAGGGTCCTTTGGTACTAAAAGTATTTTTAGTTCTTTTTCATATTCTTCTAATAGGGCTTCAGACTCAGATAGTTCCATCTTAGCAAGTTCTCTTAAGTCTTCATCACTTTCTTCTTCAAGAATTTGCTTTGATTCAGCTATACTCTGACTTGCCTTACTGTATTCCCTGTATTTCATTACAATTGGTTCTATTTCAGAAGTTTCCTTCATCAACTTTTGCCACGTAGGTTGATCGCTAATTATATCTGGATCTGCTACTTTTTGACTTAGTTCCTTATACTTATCTTCTAAAACCTTTAGCTTATTTAGCATTTGATTTTCACCTTTCTATTTTTCATATAATTAAAAACTTATCTATTTTCATTTTGTTAATTTAATCTAGTTATATAGATACTATAAGCTTGTCATATTCTTTATCATAGCTTGTTACTCTCTTATTATAAAATACCTATATCCTTATTATAAACTAGGCAAATATCTTATATAACCAATTAAGTATTTTAACATATTATTCCCAAAAATGTCAATATTTATAGGCTGCAACCAATCTTTCAAACCCTTGTATATCTTTTTTTGTGTAGGGCCTTATATAGCCTACTTCTCTCATCTTTTTCAGTATTCTTCCAGCTTGATTATGACCTGATTCAAAAATTAGTTTTCCACCTGGTTTTAAATAACAATAGGCTTCTTCTATAATCTTATTATAAAAGTCCATTCCATCTTTTCCACCACAAAGGGCTAGTCTGGGTTCAAAATCTTTTACATCTTTTTGTAATTCACCTACTATTTTGTCTTCTATATAAGGCGGGTTAGATACTATTATATCCAACTTACCCTTATAGTCACTAAGATTACTAAATAGGTCTGATTCCAAAAATTTCACATCCGGCAATCCTAATTTTTCTCTATTTAATGAGGCTACATCTAAGGCTGGTCTAGATATATCTACTCCTATAAAATTAACTTTCATCATACTATTAAAAACTATTTTTTGGTCTTGTATAGCCTTATCCTCTATCTTATTTAGACCTATATCTTCAAGTAGAATATCTTCAGCCCCTATTTCATAATCGCCAAAAACTTCAAACTCTATTCCCTTCCATTGACTAGCAGCACTTAGTATTATAGCTCCCGATCCAGTACACATATCTACTATATTTATGTCTACTTTACACTGGTTATCAACACTTATTTTTCCTATACTTTCTACTAGGTCTTCTACCAAAATCTCTGTATCTGGTCTTGGTATTAAGACCCTATTATCAACATAAAAGTCTAAACCCATAAATTCTTTCTTATTTATAATATAGGCGATAGGCATTTGATCTATTCTCTTGCTTATCAACTTTTTAAATATGTCTACTTTATCAGGGTCCAAACTATGCCCATAGTTTATCATCAGCTTTACCCTGTCCCAGCCAAGAATATGACACAAAATCACTTCAACATCTAGTCTTGGTGTCTGACTAGTCTCTGACAATAGTACAGTATATTTTTCTATTATGTCCCTAATTAACATAGCTAAATCCACTCCTCTTTTTATCCTATTCTTAAAATTATAACATATATATCGACCTTATGACTAAACTCTATTACCTACCTATCCTTATTATATTTTCTTTATCCTTATTATATTTTCTTATTATTTTTCTTATTATTTTTCTTATTATCTTTTCTTATCCTTGTTATCTTTTCCCACACATAAAATTTCTAACAATAACTAATCATCACCGAATATTACATATTATTAATGCTTATACTCTATTAATAAAGTGCTGGGATAATGTTTTTTAATATAGTGAAAAATTTAATTATTTGGATAACGATTTTTATCAGATATTAATTGATATTTGTAATTAACTTGTATTTGCATTGGGTGTTATAATTGGGGAAATATAAATTATATTATATATTTTAGTATCAAAATGGAGGAATCTAAAGTATGGTAGGAAAAAAACAAAATATTTTAAAGAGAACTGTTTGTATACTGACAGTTTTTGCTTTAACATTGGGGATGGCTGCAAATGTAGATTCATTTGCAGACGAAGCAAGCGAAACACATGTAGTAAATTCGCAATTTTATGGAAAGTTTAGCGATGCTGTTGAGACAGCAAAATCTAATGGGAAATCAATAGTAAAGGTTACTTCAGACCAAAATAGTATGGGGAATGTAAATATAGGCTCCCCCATAGTAAAGTTGCAAGGAGAAACAAGATATAACAAGGGTCGTGTTAGTCTTGGTTATATTGCCAAGGAAATTGTCACATTTAAAGCCGGCTCAAATGTGGAAGTCGTAAATATTGATTTTAGAAATGGTAGGGGAAGAGATGATCAAGGTGCCTATGTAGTAATTGAAGAAGGCGCTAGTGTCAAATTTATTAATTGTAACTTTGATAATGTTGTCGAAAATAATGGTAATGCTACCTTTGAAAACTCAAGCTTTAGGAATAAAACTAATAATGTAAATAACCATGGCAACCTTACAACAGTTACTGATGATAGTACTACAAGTCTTGGAGATAACAGAGCACATATTGGATTGAGCATTAATTTAGATGATAATACTTCCTTCACTAGGGTCATAGAAAAGAATGAAAATGATGAAATTGAGTATACCCTAGCAGGTGACAACAAAGAAAATGCACGTGTAGAGGCTAGTATTTCTCCAGAAGGAAGTGGTCTTACTGCCACAGTTACTACAGACAATAAGGTAAGTATAACTGGCGCACCAACTAAGGTTGGGGACTATAAACTTAAAATAAAGGCTACTGCTAATGACGAGGTAGCTGAAAAGGAATTGAATATAAGTGTTCTAAATACTATGAGGGCTTTTTTGAAGGGAAATGCCCCAATTTTCGGCTTTATAGGAAATAAGTCATATTCATCAAATGGAGGGGTAGATGTGGTTTCATCTGCTACAGGCTCTGGTGGTAGGCTTGTAAGCAGCGCAGACACTGGTAAGATAACTCTACTTGTTAAAGAAGGTACTGAGAGTGATGCTAAATATATTCCGTACTATGAATTCAAGCAGAAATATCCAAATTCAAAAATTGAACTATCAATATCACCTGAAGGAAGTGGCTTGAGGGCTGAATTAGATCCTGTTTCTTATATAAATAAGGAAAGTGTTGTGAATATAGATGGAAATGCAAATGGTCCTGAAGCTGTTTACAAATTAACAGCCAAAGTAACTGATGGAAATAGAGAATCAACTACTAACTCTGTTGATGTACATGTTTACGATTTGACTAAATCACTACAGGAAAGACTTGGTTCTTTGGATAACCAGACGTCAAAATGGATGATGATGCCATATAAGATATTTAAGGTTGGAAATGCCACAATACCTACAAATCTTAAAGAAATATCCGGCTCAAATGAAGAAGGTCTTTATGGTGAACTTGGAAATACGGATAGCTATGCTACTGAAACTATAACTATACCAGATGGTGCTGATGTCACTTTAAAGAATCTAAAAATTAAGAGCAGCACTAAAATAGTTGTTGAAAAGGGTGGAAAGCTTACCCTAGATGGTAGTGTTACTTATGGACCTGTAGAGGTAAATGGTGGTAATCTAACTATAAAGGAAAATTCTTCTACAACTAACACTATCACTCTAAACGATGGCAGTACACTAGAAGATTCAAATATAAAATCCCTATCTACTTTTTTAACTGATGGGTCGACTCTTGCACCAAAAGAGCCTAAGTCAGTAGTTATTGTTAATGGTAATATCACTGTAAAGGGTACAAATAAGATTAAGGGTGACAAGGGCTTCACTACAAGTGTTGATGCCCAGAATGGACTAAGAGTAAATAATGGTGTTGTTACTCTTGATAAGGGTGCTAGCCTAGAAGTAATTGGTGGTGGAGATAATGTTGAAACAAATAACCCATTCTCGACTGTTGGAGCTGATGCGATTGTCCTTGAAAATGGGAAGATTGTAGGAGAAGGTAGCCTAATAGCAACAGGTGGTAGAGGTTATGTCGATACAGTTAATCAAAAAGATGGAAAAGGTGGAAATGCAGTATCAGGTAAAGGCGTAATTGATGTATCTATTGTTAAATTAACAGGTGGAGAAGGTCGTAAAGATGATATACTAAATACGAAGAAGGCCATAGGAGGAGATGCAGCTGGTCCAGAAGTAAAAATAAGGGCAAAAGATGGCACTTATAAGGGTGGTGATGGTGAACCTGTAGGTTCATCAAAGATTACACCTTTTAGTAATGATGATAGCACTACTCCAAAAAATGATAGTTCAGTACCAGCAAACAATAATAGTAGTTCAACCTTAGCTGGCAGTAAATCTCAAGTTACAAAACAAGTTTCAAGCATTCGTATAAGTGGACTTGATAGAATAGCTACATCTGTAGAGTTGTCTAAAAAGAACTTTGATACGGCTGATACTGTTATAATAGCAAAATATAATGCTTTCTCTGACTCTATGACAGCCTCATCACTTGCAAGGGCACTTAATGCGCCTATACTTCTAACTGATAACAGTCTAGATTCAAGAGTTAATGCTGAAATAAAAAGATTGGGGGCAAAGAGAGTTATCATTATTGGTGGACACAATTCAATAAATGTAGGTGTAGAAAAATCACTTGCCATGAATACCGCAAATATTGAAAGAATAGCAGGAAAAGATAGGTACGAAACAGCCGAATTAATTGCTAGAAAACTGGTTTCAATCTCACCAAATAAGAAATCAGCTATAATATCTTCAGGAGAATCTTTCTCTGACTCTTTAGCTATTAGTTCATTTGCTTCTAGAGAAGCTTACCCTATCCTTTTGACTAAGAAAAACTCAATACCTCATAATGTTAATAGATTCATTAAGGATATGAACTTAGAAAATGTATATATAGTTGGTGGTTTTAATACTATTTCTAAAGAAATAGAAGGTAAACTCCCAAAAATTACTGAAAGATTCTCTGGTAAAGATAGGTATGAAACAGCTATTAAAATAGCAAATAGCAAGTTTAATAACTCTAAAAAAGCATATTTAGTATCTGGTGAATTTTTTGCGGATGCCTTGGTAGCAGGCCCTATCGCTGGAAAAGCTAATGCTCCGATATTACTTTCTCCAAGCAAGAATGTCCCAAGTATCTTATATGACTATATACAATCTTCTGATATTGAAAATTTGGATATTGTCGGTGGAAATAATACGGTACCAGAATCTATCATAACGTCAATACTAAAGTAGATAAATCTGCATATAAAATTAGAATTTGAAATTTCATTTATAATATTAGCCTCCTTACTGGTCAATAGGTCCAGTGAGGGGGTATTTTTTTAAATAAAAAAGACTACTGCAAAATTACAATAGTCCCTTAATACATAAATTCGAATCTAAATATTAATCCTTGTCTAAGATTATTCAATATTGAATCTCTTCTTAAACTTATCGATTCTTCCACCTTTTTCGATATTTTTCTGCTTACCTGTATAAAATGGATGGCATTCTGAACAGATTTCTACTCTTATTTCGTCCTGAGTTGATCCTGCCTTGAATGTATTTCCACAAGCACAACGTACTTCAACATCTTTATAATTTGGCTGTATATCCTTCTGCATTAAATTCACTCCTCTCTTTATAATAACGAACCTTTCCGATTCTGATAAAATTCAACTTCTTTATTATAACATAATAAATAGCTTTATTCAACAACTTTATATTGACTATTTAAAATTAATTTTTTTAATCCTATCCACAAATTCTTTATTATCTTTTGTCTTCTTCATTTCTTCTATTACATTGTCTGAAATTATTTGATCATTCCCATTACTAAAGGTACGTCTAAGCTTGTATAAGGCCTCTATTTCTTCAGAACTTAACAATAGATCCTCCCGTCTTGTTCCAGACTTATATACATCTATAGACGGAAATATTCTTTTTTGGGCCAAGTCTTTGTCTAGGTGAAGTTCCATATTACCTGTCCCCTTAAACTCTTCAAAAATGACATCATCCATTCTAGATCCCGTATCTATCAAGGCTGTCCCCAATATAGTCAAAGAACCACCATTTCTTATATTTCTAGCCGCCCCAAAGAATTTTTTTGGACCATATAAGGCTCCTGGGTCTAAACCACCTGTCAGGGTCCTTCCTGTTGGATTTATAGTAAGATTATAGGCTCTTGCCAACCTAGTAATACTATCTAAAAGTATCACTACATCTCTTCCATGCTCAACCAATCTCTGTGCCCTATTTAAAACCATCTCGGCAACTTTTACATGATGTGATGACTCTTGGTCAAATGTAGAATAGATAACTTCTCCATCAATAGATTCCATCATATCTGTAACCTCTTCTGGTCTTTCATCTATAAGCAGGACTATCAGTGTTATATCTGGATAATTTTTTGCAATACTATTTGCTACACCCTTTAATAAAACCGTCTTTCCAACCTTTGGAGGGGCTACTATCATACCTCTTTGACCCTTGCCTATTGGAGCAAACAAATCTATTATTCTTGTAGCAATACTATCTCTATCTGTTTCTAAGACTAACTTTTCATTTGCGTATATTGGCAATAACTGTTCAAATGGAGTCCTTGTTTTTCCAGTTAATATATCATCACCATTAACCTTGTATATGTACATCATACCCCTAAAACGCTCATTAGGATTTTCAGGTTTTACCACTCCCGTTATAAAATCCCCTGTTTTTAGACCAAATTTTCTTATTTGGTTAGGTGATACATATATATCATTTTCTGTTGATAAGTAGTTACTTCCTCTCAAAAATCCAAATCCATCTGGTAATATTTCAAGCACTCCCTCTGCCTTATTATCATCGTTCATTTCAGGTGGAGTTACATACAGGATTTTCTTAGGTTGCCATCCGTTAATATCTTGTTGCCCCCTTGACATACCCCTTTGTGTTGTAGGCATAGTTCTCATTTGATTAGGTTCAGTGTAATTGTTTTCTTGGTTGTTATAATTATGCTCGCTAGATGTATTCTGCTTATTATCGTTTAACCTATTTGATTCTATAGCAAGGATTATTTTTTCAATTAAGTCAGACTTATTATATGTAGTAACTGACTTCACTCCTAATTTTTTCGCCATAACCCTCAATTCTATTAAGTTTTCACTTTTTAATTTTTCAACATCGCTATCTATCATGAAAACCTCCATATTTTATTTACTAGTCAAGACACTAATGGTAAAAGCAACACTTGAGATTGCAAACATTAGTGCTATCAAAACATATACTATCTTATGTAAAATTTTTTTCTTTTTCTTAGCCATTGATATAATTACCTTCCATCTTATTATTTATATATATTTCATCATTATTTTCTATTTATTTTTTTCACATACTTCAACAAGGTAGTTTAAGAAACTTTCTCTTAATTCAGGCTTTTTGAGAGCAGCATCAACTGTTGCCTGTAAAAAACCTAATTTATCCCCTAAATCATATCTCCTACCTTCAAATACATATGCGTACATATCTTCTTTATTTTTTAATATTTCTAAGGCATCTGTCAGTTGTATTTCTCCGTTTTTACCAGGTGGGATTTGACCCAGTATGTCAAAAATCTGCGGTGTTATTATATACCTACCCAAGATTGCTATATTAGATGGAGCCTGGTTTGGATCAGGCTTTTCTACTAAAGAGTCAACCTTGTAGGTATTATCTGAAACTTTCTGACCATCTATTATTCCATACTTATCTGTATTTTCCTTGGCAACCTCCTGAACGCCTAATATACTGGCATTGTATTTTTCATAGGCTCCTATTAGTTGCTTAAGACATGGTGTTGCCTGACCATTATCAACCATATCATCTCCTAGCATGACTGCAAAGGGTTCATCACCTATAAAATATCTGGCACAGTATATGGCATCGCCTAGTCCCTTAGGTTCTTTTTGCCTTATATAATGTATATTAACCATATTAGATATTCCCCTTACAATATCTAATAAATCTGTTTTTCCCTTATTTTCCAACTCTAATTCTAATTCCACAGACTTATCAAAATGATCTTCTATGGATTTCTTATTTCTTCCTGTTATTATTAATATTTCTTCAACACCAGAGGCTACTGCTTCTTCTATTATATACTGTAGAGTCGGTTTATCTACTATTGGCAACATCTCCTTTGGCTGGGCCTTAGTAGCAGGTAAAAACCTCGTCCCCAGACCAGCAGCTGGTATTACTGCTTTTTTTACTACCTTATTCATTACACTTCCTCCAGCTTACAATTATCTATATTAACTCATATAGTTCCTTAGCTTCATCCTTTAATACATGCTCTTTTATATTAGTTATCTTATACTCGACAAGTTTTTCTCCAAACTTAATCTTTAGTATATCACCTACCTTTACTTCAGAAGAGGATTTTGCTAACTTGCCATTTATTTCTACCAAGCCCTTCTCACATGCTTCCTTGGCAACTGTTCTTCTTTTAATTATCCTAGATACCTTAAGGTATTTATCTAATCTCATCTTAAATCTTCCTTTATCGATTTTATTTTATTTTTATTAGCTCACCATCTATTATACCACACAAAAAAAAAAGGTTCTATAATATATAGCGTTGATGGTAACAAAAATGCTTTCAAAGTCGT
>CAUQSL010000014.1:0-42228 GCA_963520775.1 uncultured Peptostreptococcus sp. | reverse complement strand
CTAATCGGCAGATTGACCATAGAAGGCTAATTTACAGAAAAAATTACATACACTCTTTTTACCTATTTGATTAACTAATTATTAAATTAGCAATTTAAGGATAATTCACATAAGAAATTACATACACTTAAATCATACACATTCAAATTACAAATACTTAAATCATATATATTCAAATTACAAACACTTAAATTACATAGACTTAGGTAAATAGATTCTTTATGAATGTATATTATTTGTTGTTTTCAACATATTTAACTATATCACCTATAGTTTTTATGTTTTCTAGTTCGTCATCATCAACCTTAATATCAAACTCTTCTTCAATGTTCATTATAATCTCTACAGCATCTAAAGAATCAGCATCTAGGTCTTCTTGAAGATTAGTATCCATAGTGATAAAGTCACTATCATCAATATTAAGCTGTTCAACTATAATTTCTTTAATCCTATCAAACATGATTACCTCCTAAAAATATGGAATATATTTATATATTCTATACACAAAAAAGCCTGTGTATACACATATATAGAGTATATTAATATATTATTTAGAAAAATTCAACAAAATATCATAAATTATACAAAAAAACTATATTTATTCGTGTCGTTGTTATATAATATTTAAATGAGGAATTGAATCGTATTGATTTTTTATATAGGTTTTACATGGTGGTTGATATAAAATTATTTGAGAATAAGGAAAATGTTATACTCATAATAACTTGTAGCTTCTCGAGAAAGGAGAATGAATATGGTAGTAAAAAGACCGACTACAATTAAGGATGTAGCAAGAAAAGCAGGAGTATCAATATCTACAGTGTCTAGGGTTATTAATGACTCCAAACCGGTAACAAATGAAGTAAAGCAAAGAGTATTAGATGTAATTAAAGAAACAGGTTATGTACCAAATCCTCTAGCTAGGAGTTTGGTCACAAAGAAAAGTCAGTTAATAGGGGTTATAGTGCCTGAAGTAACAGATACTTTTTCGGCAGAGGTTTTAAATGGAATAGAAGAAATTTCTAAGATGTATGACTATGATATACTTTTGGCCAATGCGTATTCAGAAAAAGACTTAGAGATCAAAAGTATAAATTTACTTAGGGCCAAACAGGTAGAAGGAATAGTTATGATAAGTTGGGATATAGACAAGGATGTTGTAGACTTATTAAAGGACTCAGGTATACCTGCGGTTCATATAAGTAAGACTACCAGGGATTATGATATTTACAATGTATCTATAAATAATAGGTCAGCAGTAATGGATATGACTAATTTCTTGCTAGATAGGGGGCATAAGAGGGTAGCACTTTTAAATACTACACATCAGACTAATCTTGCAGATGAAAGAATAAGGGGTTACAAGGATGCAGTAGTTAGTAAGGGCTTAAGGTTAGACGAAAGTATTATAATGTCTTGTGGACCTACATTTGATAATGGATATAAGGCTGTAAAAGAATTATTAACATCTAAGAGGGATGTAGATGCTATATTTGCGACTAGTGATGAGGTGGCTATAGGAGCGATTAACGCTTGCTTTGACCTTGGCTATAATGTACCTGAGGATATTTCTGTTGCAGGTTTCTATGATATAGAATTTTCTAAAATGTGCAGACCAAGACTTACTAGTGTTAAGCAACCCCTATATGATATGGGGGCGGTTGCAATTAGGATGATAATAAAGATGATCAAGGGTATTGAAATAGATGACAAGAAGGTGGAGCTTCCGTATACTATATCAGAAAAAGAGAGTGTAATTAGAAGATAGCACAATCAATAGAATATAATTAAAAAAGTGGAGTTAAAAAAGTGCAGTTAAAAAAGTGCAGTTAAAAAGTAAGGTTAAAAGTCTTCGATTAGCTGTATATAAAATGATAGGAGTGTATTTGTAGACACTTTCGAATAATAGACTATTATATATTGCGGGTGACTATTTAAAGTGGTATAATATACTTAGATCTAGAACATACGACATGGCTATATGTAAGTTCAACCTACATATTTTATACGGGAGACTGTGTTTGTATATTAGTATGATAGGCTCAAATATGTTGGGATTTCAGAAAGTGTATGACTGGTCACCCACCTGGGTGATTCCGGGTGTGAATTTAATTAGTCTACGGTGTTTTGGTAGATAGAAGTGTTGCTTTTGCAGCACTTTTATTTTATAGTTTTTTAATCAGGGAGGATAAGATGACTCTGGATATATACAAATTTAAATTTGAGGAAACCAGTAAAAAATATTTACAAGTTTATACTATGATAAAAAAACTTATATCAAATGGGAGTTTGGTTGAAGATGAAAAGTTGCCACCTATAAGGAAACTATCAGAACTATTAGGTGTAAATAGTGTAACGATAGTAAAGGCTTATGACCTCTTAGAAAGTGAGGGTTACCTAGTAAAGAGGGTGGGGAGTGGTTCTTATGTATCAAAAAAGAATAATAAAAGTTCCATAGAGGATAATAGCAATTTATATAGGCTAGATAATGGTAATCCACCATCGGATATATTTCCCATTGAGGAATTTAAAAAGGCTATAAATATGGCCTTGGAAGATGACTTAGCTAGCTTGTTTAATTATGATGATGGAAATGGGATTTTAGAATTAAAAGAAGTGATGGTTGATTATCTGGCTAAACAAAATATTAATACAAGGTCGGAAAATATAATAATCACATCTGGTGGTCAGCAGGGTATAGATATTATATCAAAATGTTTACTTGCCTATTCAGATATTGTTTTCATAGAAGAACCAACATATTCTGGCGCAATAGATCTTATGAAGATGAGAAATACCAAGTTAGTATCAGTACCCCTCTTAAAAGATGGTATTGATATAGGTATATTAAAGGTGAAGTTAGAAAAAATCAGACCCAAATTACTTTATGTGATGCCAAATTTTCAAAACCCAACAGGAATATCCTATTCTGAATATAAGAAAAAAAAGATACTTGAGTTAGCGGAAGAGTATAATTTTTATATTTTAGAAGATGACTTTATAAGTGATTTTAGGTTTATATCTGAGAATAATAAGACCCTGAAGTCATATGATAAGAACAATAGGGTGATATATATAAAGAGTTTTTCTAAAATTTTAATGCCTGGATTGAGAATGGGGTTTATGGTTGTTCCTACAGAACTATTAGATAGGGCTATATTATCAAAACATAGTTCAGATATATCTACATCACCACTTATTCAAAAATCTCTATACTATTATATGTCTAAGTTCGATTGGGACAAGCATACTCGTGAGATGGAAAGGGTGTATGCAAAAAAATACCTTGAGGCAAGTAGTTATATAAATAAAAAATTAGCTGCTAGGCTTCAAGTTATAGAAAATAAGGGTGGTATAAACTTTTTTGTAGGCTTGAAGAGGGGTTTTTCATCTAGAAAATTTGTGGATTTTATGTATAATAAAAAGGTAGCCCTTAAACCAGGATATATATATTATGATTTGGATATTGAAGATAGGTTTTTTAGGATAAATATATCTAGGGAAAGTATGGATAGGATAAAGGAAGCTATAGATATAATAAGCGATAGTCTAGAAGAATTTTATGAAATGAATAGCAAGCTCTAATCTTATAATAGTTGATATAGTAAGCCTTATTATAAAAGTCGAGTTTTTTAATAGTTAATATAAGGACTCTAATTCTTAAAAGTAGGTAGGTATATTAGAAAATTTAAAAAATATAATAATATTAAAAATTAAAAATATATATAATGATAAGGAGATAAAGATGGATTTAGTTAATGAATTTGATAAAGATAAGTTAAAAAGGATTAATGAACTAGCAAAAATAGCAAAGGAGAGGGATTTGACTCAAGAGGAATTAAAAGAGAGGGATATACTAAGAAAGGAATTCTTGGAAAATTTTAGAGCTGGATTTAGTCAGCAATTAAGTGGAATTAAGGTGATTAAGCCTGAGGATCAAAATTAAAAATGTATAATCGTATATAAAATACAAGCAATAAAATACCGACAAAGGACAAAGTTCAAAGTCCTAGGTCGGTATTTTATTGATAAATACTAGTTATATGTGAAAGTGAGATATTAACAATTATATAAGCTATACATACTACATAGGATATAGATACTTTATATGTTGGTATGGGGTATATTATTTAAAAAGGCTCATCTAAATTATATAACTTAAATACATAATTTAAAAAGGCTTTTTCTGTTGGAGATAGGAATTTTTTGTCAGAATATACCAAGTAATGATTTGAAACCATAGTTAAGTTTTCAATCTTATATATCTTAAAATTATTGTACCTTTTTCCGTATTGAGCAAGACCATTTGTTACAAGAGTTGAACCTATACCTGCACTCACCATAGACATTATTAGGTTGTCCGAATCGATATAGGCCCTTATATGTAGGTCCTTAGAGTTTATTCCAACGGAACTTAGTTTTCTTGACAAGTAATCTCCATCTAGACTTTCATCACTTTTCAATATAAGGGGGAGATTTTTAAAACTATCAAGGCTAACAAAGCCTTTATTATTTTTTATATCTAGGTCTGGTGGACATACTAAGACTAGGTCATTTTTTGAAAAAAGTGTATACACTAGCTTATCAGATTCAGTAATAGTAGATGTTAGGCAAAGGCTAGCATTACCATTGACTAGGTTTGAAATAGCCTGATCATGAGTCATGTTTTTTAGCGTGAAGCTTGCATCTGGATATTTTTTAGAAAAACCTCTTATCATTGGTGGTAAGATGGCCTCGCCTGGAACGCAGGTATACACTAGATCAATATTACCTTCTATCTTGCCTTGGTAGTCCTTAATATCATTAATAGCCCTATTGCAGTCATTTAATATTGCTATTGCATGGTTAAAGAGTATATGACCAGAATCAGTAAGGCTAATAGATTTATTATTTCTATTGAATAGGCAGGTTTGCATCTCATTTTCTAAGTTTTGAATATGAGAGCTTATAGTTGGCTGGGTAAGATAGAGTTCCTTTGCTGCTTTTGAAAAACTCTGATTTTTTGCTACGGCTACAAAGGCCTCTAGTTGTTTTATATCCATTTCTCCTCCGTTTTGTATTTATTAAGATTTACTAATATACTTATAATCAAGCAGACATATAGGTATATAAACAAGGTAGGCCTATAAGCAAATTATAATATAAGTGTAGAAGTATCTTTATTTTATAGGAATAGTATACGATAAGTATGTCTATATTTCAAGCCAGTATACATATAAACGAATTTGTGTTGTATATAGAAATAAAAAAGACACAAGATTATTCTTGTGTCTTAGTGCCGCTGGCCGGGGTCGAACCGGCACGATATTGCTACCGCAGGATTTTGAGTCCTGTGCGTCTGCCAATTCCGCCACAGCGGCTAAAAGGTCAATAGTTTGACTTCGGTACATAAAGTATTTTACCATATGACAGGAATAAAAACAAGGATAAAAAAATAAAATAAAAAAAATATACATTGGATTTATGGTATAATTTAACTTGATCGTTGAAAAAAGAAAGGAGCGATTATACTTATGAAGAATAGATTACTTTTAATAGACGGTAATTCAATTATAAATAGGGCGTTTTTTGCCCTACCACCAATGGATAACGGCAAAGGTCTACAAACTAATGCAATATATGGTTTTTTGACCATGTTATTTAAAATGATAAAAAATTATGAGCCTAGTCATATATCTGTGGCTTTTGATATGAAGGCTCCAACATTTAGGCACAAGTCCTATACGGAGTATAAGGCTGGTAGAAAGAAGATGCCAAGTGAATTAGCTATGCAGTTAGGTCCTCTAAAAGACATACTTGACAGCATGGGTATAGACAGGCAGGAAATAGAGGGTTATGAGGCAGATGATATACTGGGAACTCTTTCTTTAAAGGCGGAAAGTGAAGGTTATGAGGTATACATAGTAACTGGAGATAGGGACGCTATTCAGCTGGCATCAAATAAGACCAAGGTCTTGATAACAAAAAAAGGCGTAGGGGAAGTAGAAGAATATGATGAAGCGGCTGTTATGGAAAGATATTCAATGACACCAAATCAGTTTATAGATTTGAAGGGTCTTATGGGGGATAAGTCTGACAATATACCGGGCATACCAGGTATAGGAGAAAAGACAGGTATAAAACTTTTGTTTGAATATAAAACTGTTCAGGGGGTTTTAGATAATGTAGATAAGTTAAAGGGAGCTCAAAGGAAAAAGGTAGAAGAAAATAAGGAATCTGCCCTTATGAGCAAAGAATTAGCCACAATATATAGGGAGGTTCCTTTGACTTATAGGATAGATGATATGGCCTTTGGTCAATTTTCTAGGGAAAAATTAATAAGAGACTTTCAAGATCTAAAGTTTAATAGTCTTATTGCCAGGCTGAATGATTTACTTGGTTATGAAGAAGATGATAATAGCTTTGAAATTTCTCATATTACATCTTATGACGAGTTCATGGACCAGGTAAGAGAAAAGGGATATTTATTTATTAAGATATTGAGGAAGGATGCTAATATTCTTGATAAGGCTATTTATATGACATACTTAGGTTTAGATGATGGCAAGATATACAGGATAGGATCCGATGAAATTATAAGAATAAGACCAATTTTAGAAGATGAGAGTATTGAGAAAATAGGTTACGAGATGAAATCAGACTATGTTGCCCTTAAGCCGTATGGTATAGAGATGAAAAATATGTTTTTTGATGTATCTATAGCCGAATATGTAATTGACTCTAAAACATCTACGTCATATGATATTGACAGTATATCTAGCAAGTATGTTTATAGGACCATAATGTCTAAGGAGGATCTTTTAGGTAAGGGGACCAAGTCCTTAAATTATGAAAGTGTAGATCTAGAGAGACTTGATAAGTATGTGGTTGGAATGATGACAACTATAATGGAATCTTATCCAAAAATGAAAAAAATCATTGATGAAGATCAAATGACCAGGCTTTTTTATGATGTTGAAATGCCCCTAGTGGAAGTCCTGGCTGAAATGGAGTATACTGGTATAGCAGTCGATAGGTCTATTTTGACTAATTTAGCAGTTGAGTTTGATGCAATGATAGAAAGGACCGAAAAAAATATATATGAACTTGCCGGAGAAAATTTTAATATAAATTCTCCTAAACAACTAGGGCATATTCTATTTGAAAAATTGGATCTACCAATAATCAAGAAGACAAAGACAGGTTATTCTACAAATGCAGAAGTTCTAGAAAAATTGAGGGATAAGCATGAAATTATTGATTTGATTACTGAATATAGGTCTGTAGTAAAACTAAAGTCTACATATATTGATGGTATAGAGGCTTTAGTGAATGAAAGAGATGGAAGAATACATTCTTCTTTTAATCAAACAATTACAACAACTGGTAGAATATCTTCAACAGATCCTAATATGCAAAATATACCTGTAAAAACTCCTATGGGAAGACAGATTAGAAAAGTTTTTATAGCGGGGGATTGTATGAGTTTGGTTGATGCTGACTATTCGCAAGTAGAACTAAGGGTGTTGGCACATATGAGTCAGGATCCGCATATGATTGAAGCCTTTAATAGTGGAGAAGACATACATAGGAAGACTGCCTCTCAGGTTTTTAATATAGAAATTGATAAGGTCACACCAGAATTGAGGTCTGCTGCCAAAGCTGTTAATTTTGGGATTATATACGGTAAGAGCGACTTTGGTTTGGCTCAAGACCTAGATATAAGTCAAAAAAAGGCTAAAGAATATATAGAGAGTTATTTTAATAAATATGAAACGATTAAGGGTTTTATGGATGATATAGTATTTGATGCGGAAATAAAGGGATACTCTACTACGATTCTTAATAGGCGTAGGTATATACCTGAAATAAAATCAAGTAATTTCATAGAAAAAAATAGGGGTAAGAGGGCTGCTATGAATGCCCCAATACAGGGTAGTGCTGCTGATATTATTAAAATAGCTATGGTAAATGTATATAATAGATTAAAAGAGGAGAGCTTGGAATCTAAGTTGATTCTCCAGGTACATGACGAACTTATAGTTGAGGCAAGGTCAGATGAATTAGACCGAGTAGAAGACCTGCTTAGGACTGAGATGGAAAATGCTCTTAATATGATGGTTGACCTAAAAGTAGATTTAAATATAGGTAAATCATGGTATGAAACCAAGTAGGTAGAGATATGTTTATATTAGGATTAACAGGTAATATCAGTTGTGGAAAAAGCAGTGTTTCAAAAATTTTAAAATCTAAAGGCATATCAATAATTGATGCAGATTTATTAAGTCGTGAAATATATATTTATGAAGATGTAATGTCAAAAATGAAGGAAGAGTTTCCTCAGGCAATTGTTGATGGTAGGGTTGATAGGAAAATTTTAGGTCAGATTGTATTCTCGGACAGGAAGAGTTTAGATAAGTTAAATGATATATGTCAAAAAAAAATATATGACTTGATTCTTAAAGCTATACAATCACACAAGAAAGAAAGGCTCCTAGTAATAGATGCTGCTTTATTAATAGAGGGAAATTATGACAATATGCTTGACAAGCTTATTCTTGTATATTGCGATGAAGATAAGCAGGTTGAACGTCTTATCAAGAGGGACTGCATATCGAGGGAAGATGCAATGAATAGAATAAACAGTCAAATGAGTCAAGAAGATAAAAAGGGGTATGCCGACTATATAATAGATAATTCTGGAGACTATGAAAGACTCCAACTTGAAGTAGAAAAGTTAGTAAAACAAATAGGAAAGTGGACGTGTGAAAGTGAAGGTAGGTAATATTAAACTTAGTAGGTATATACTTGTACTTGTATTTTTGCTGATAGCTCTTATACCAATCTTAATAAATTGTAAGGGGATAAAGAAAGTATTTTATCCAATTAAGTATTCATCTTATGTAGAAAGGTATTCTATAGAATATGGGGTAGATAAGTACCTTATTTATAGTATAATAAAGACGGAAAGTAAATTTAGGACAAGGGCAATTTCTTATAAAAATGCCAAGGGGCTAATGCAAATTACAGATAAAACTGCAGATTGGGCTAAAGAAGAACTTGGACTAGGAAATGTGGATATATACGAGCCAAAGGAGAATATTAAAATAGGTGTTTGGTACTTGAGTAGGTTACAAAGAGAGTTTAATGGTAATTTGAAATTGGTTGTAGCCTCATATAATGGAGGATCAGGAAATGTAAAAAAATGGTTGAAATCTAAAGACTATAGCAAAGATGGAAGAACTTTAGGCAATATACCCTTTGAAGAAACATCAAAGTACACTGATAAAGTATTGTACAATTATAGGATTTATAGGGATTTGTATAAATAGGGTTTATATTTAATTTAAGGAGGTTATATATGAAGAAGAGATTAGTTATAGAAGGTATGCATTGTGAAAATTGTGCAAAGGGGCTAAGAGATATCCTGTTAGAAGACTTAGAAGGCGTAGATATATTAGAAATAAGTCTTGAAGGTAAGTATGCCGATATAGAAATTAATTCGAGTATTAGCGATGAAGATTTAAAAAATGCTGTTGAAGAACTAGGATTTGAATTAAAGGATATTTTATAAGTTGTAAGTTGAAAACGAAGAGTCGATAGGTGAAATGAACCTATTGATTCTTTTTTTATATAGGTAAGTCAAAATAATATGTAAATAAAAATACAAATAAAAGTAAAAGTATAAATATAAATATAAATATAAATGAGAGTACAAGTATAAATAAAAGTATAAGTACAAGTACAAGTATAAGTACAAGTATAAATAAAAGTATATATATAAATGAAAATATAAATACATGCTTGACTACTATTTGATTAGGGAAATAGTTACAAAAAAGAAACAAAAAACCAGGTTAATAAAAGGCTAGGAGGGGGAATGTAATTACAAAAAAGTTACAAAAAATAGGGAAAATACAAGAAAAAGTCCTTTTTTTTAAAAAAAGACTTTACAAGTGGTAACAAAATGTTGTATTATAGTCATATGTTAAATTCAAAATAATAAAAAAGACTTTAAGTGGTTATAAAGTTAAAAAATGTTACATTTGATTGCGAATGTGATTCCCTAGAGTATGTATTATAGGGATAAAATATAATGAGAGGTGAGAATTTAGATGAAAAAAGCAATAACAGTGTTAGGTTTAGGTGCTGCAGCTGTTGCTATATCAGTTTCAAATGCTAGTGCTATGGAACAACAGGACTCTGGTGTAGTAGAACAACAGGGTGCTCAGACAACTACAGGAATTAACCTAAGAGAAAAACCAGGTGCAACTTCAAATAAGGTCTCAGAGCTTCATGCAGGTTCAAAAATAACGGTTAAAGAAAGTGACAATGGTTGGGTCAACATTCAAACTGAAGATGGAAAGAGCGGATGGGTTAGTGGATACTATCTTACTGATAAGGAAGGAAATCCAATAATAGCCAATAAGGCAGATAGCAATAGTCTTAATTCTGCTGATAAAAATCTTATAGCTAATAAAGCTAAAAATACTAAGCTTGGAAAGAATAAAAATGAAGAAGTAGTGACAGCCACTAATATAAAGAGCGATAGCTCTGACCAGGCAGTTGATTCGAATGCTAAAATAGAATCTACAGCGTCTTTAAATATTAGAAAGGGACCATCTGTATCAAATGGTATATCAGGAGTAGTATACAAGGGCGAAATTTTCAAAGTTGTATCCAAGTCTTCTAATGGATGGTACAAGGTTGTCTTAAATGATGGAACAAGTGGTTGGGCTAGTGGTAAATATATAAGCTTAACAGCAGAACAAGATAAGACTAATGTTAGTAATTACACACAGAAAAACTCTGTAGAAGAGGTTAGTTCTAATTCGCAGGGTAGGGTTAATAGTTCTGTAGGACTTAATGTTAGATCTGGTGCAGGCACAGGAAGTTCGGTAATAGGAACACTTGCAAGTAATGCAACTATAAATATATTAGGTGAAGAAAATGGATGGTATAAGATTAAATTAGATAACGGTGCAACAGGATATGTTGGTGCAAGCTATATATCAAAAGTTTCTTCTAAGACAAACAGTGTTGATACTAACGAAAGTTCTATCGTAGAAACTTCTGCGAGTGAATCAAAAAATGAAAATAATTATGATAAGGTAGCTACTGGAAATAAGGTGGTTGATTATGCTCAAACATTACTTGGAACAAAGTATGTATGGGGTGGATCTTCTACACAGGGCTTTGATTGCTCTGGTTTTACTCAGTATGTGTACAAAAAAATGGGTATAAATATACCTAGGGTTTCTAAAGCTCAGGCTAATGCTGGTAGTGCAGTATCTCTATCAAATATTAAGGCAGGGGACTTGCTATATTTTGATACTACTGGCTCGGGAACAACTAGTCACGTTGGTATTTACATGGGTAACGGTAAGTTTATACACGCTAGTGGAACAGTAAGTAATCCTGAAAATGTCAAGGTTTCTAGCATGTCAGAAAGCTGGGTTAAGTGCTTAGGAGCTAGAAGGTTCTAGTTTGAAATTTAATATAAGAATAAAATCTGAATTTAGGGCTACAGTGCATAAAAAAGTACTGTAGCTTTTTTTAATTGAAAATTACATATATACAAATATTATTATCAATTGATAAATAAAAGCGATTGTTTTTTTAGTTAATACTTAATAAGTTATATTTATAGTATGTGAAAAAACTGCTATCTAACGGATTATATCATTGAAGAATAACAATGTATAAAGCAAATTTGTTACTTTAAAATCACTAGAACGATGAATGAGGCAAATCGCTTAATAAAAAATAGAAAAACAAATAAAAATACACTAAAAATTAAATTTTCCTTAAAATTTCCTAATTATAAATAGATAAAAAATTAATTATAAAATTTGTTTGCCTTATTTACAACGAAAGTGGTATACTAGTAATGAGAAAATTTTAATATTAGTTAAGAATAGGGGGTAACAAGATGAAACTCTTAACTTTTAAGGGAGGTATACATCCTCCATATGGAAAAGAGTATGCTAACAAGAAACCAATTGAGAAAGCAGCAGCTCCTGCAATGGTTTATATCCCACTTCAGCAGCACATAGGTGCTCCGGCAAAATGTATTGTCGCTGTAGGTGATGAAGTTAAACTAGGTCAAAAAATTGGTGAAGCTCAGGGATTTGTATCTTCTAACATTCATGCGTCAGTATCAGGTACTGTAAAGGCTATTAAACCTTGTGGTGTGCCTAATGGTACTGCTATGTGTGTTGTCATTGAAAACGACTTCAAAGAAGAACTTCATGAAAGTGTAAAACCTCATGGAGATATAGCTGACTTGAGTAAGGAAGATATTGTTGGAATAGTCAAAGAAGCAGGTATAGTTGGTATGGGTGGAGCAACCTTCCCTAACCATGTAAAGATTTCACCTCCACCAGATTCAAAGGCAGAATATGTCATTTTGAATGGTGCTGAGTGTGAACCATATCTTACAGCAGATGATAGACTAATGGTAGAAAATCCAGAAGATGTTGTCTATGGTCTTAGGGCTTTAATGAAGGCTTTGGATGTTAGTAAAGGTTTTATCGGTATAGAAGTAAATAAGCCAGAAGCCATAGCTAATGTTACAAAGGCAGCACAAGCATATCCAGAAGTTGAGGTAGTAAGCCTACAGGTTAAGTATCCAGAAGGTGCAGAAAAGCAGTTGATTTATGCCTGTACAGGAAGAGAAGTTCCTTCAGGAGCGCTTCCAATAGCAGTAGGAGCAGTTGTTGACAATGTTGCAACGGCAGCTGCAATAGCAACAGCTATAAAAACTGGTATGCCGCTTGTGGAAAGAATAACTACGGTTACTGGTCCTTGTATAAAGGAACCAAAAAACTTGGTTACGAAGATAGGTACAAAGTTCAGTGAAATAATTGAACAGTGCGGTGGACTGAAAGAAGATGTTGTGGCTAGAAAACTTATAGCAGGTGGTCCTATGATGGGATTTGCCCAATTCACTGATGATATATCAACAAATAAGGGTTCTTCAGGTATACTGATTTTAGATGAAGATATAGCTGTAGCACCAGAGCCTATGAATTGTATAAAATGTGGTAGGTGTACTGACGTATGTCCAGCATTCCTTCAACCATTATTTATAAGTGCGTATTCTTTGAAAAATGATTTTGATGCAGCAGAACAGCATAGGGCTATGGACTGTATAGAGTGTGGTTCATGTTCATTTATATGCCCATCTAGGAGGCTTTTATTGCCTTCAATTAGACAGGCTAAGAGAGAAATAGGTGCTAAGAGAAGAAAAGCTGCAGCAGGTCAGAAGAAATAATAGTTAGGGGGAAAAGAAATGGATAAGCAATGGATAGTATCTTCTTCTCCACATATTAGGACTAAGGAAGATACTTCATATATTATGAAGCAAGTCGTTTTGGCTCTTATGCCAGCAACATTGGCTGGGTTGTATTACTTCAGAGTTCAAGGTTTAATTACAATTTTAGCTTGCGTACTTGGTTGTGTATGTTCTGAATGGGCATACTGTAAAATTACAAAGAAAAAATCAACAATTACTGATTATTCAGCAGTAGTAACTGGTTTGCTATTAGCATTTAACGTTCCAGCAGGTTTACCTATATGGATGTGTGTAGCAGGCTCAATATTTTCAATAATGATCGTTAAGATGGTGTTTGGAGGAATTGGTTTCAACTTCTTGAATCCAGCCTTGGCAGGTAGAGCTTTCTTACTAGCTTCTTTCCCAGTTGCTATGACAACTTGGTTAAAGCCAGGAGCTAATCCTGATGCAACTACTGTAGCAACGCCACTTAGTTATATGAAATTAATGGGTGCTGAAGGAATGGGTTCTTCTGCGGATGCTGTATCAAAATTACATGAAGCGGGAATATCACTAACTAATATGTTCTTGGGTAATATTGGTGGTACAATTGGTGAAACTTGTTCATTACTACTAATAATTGGTGGAATTTATCTAATTTACAAGGGAATTATATCTTATGTAATGCCAGCAACATATATTTGCTTGGTATTCGTGTTGACATTTATTTTTGGTGGATTTAATGCTGAATTTGCAGTATATCAGGCCTTGGCAGGGGGACTACTACTTGGTGGTTTCTTCATGTTGACTGACTATACAACTTCACCAATGACTAAGAAGGGTCAAATTATATATGCTGTAATTGCAGCAGTAATAGCTACTTGTATAAGACTTTTCGGTGGATATCCAGAAGGCGTATCATATTCAATCTTGTTCGCTAACTGTTTGGTTCCGCTAATTGACAAGTACGTACACAATAGAGTGTTCGGGGAGGTGCGTAAATAATGAATAGTATGGTAAAAATAGGAGGAACACTTTTTGCTTTCTCTGCAATAGCCGCATTATTATTAGCTGCTACTAATCAGGTTACTTCTCCAGTTATAGAACAGTTAAATATCAAAGCAAGTAATGAGGCTAGAACAGCTGTTTTACCTCAAGCAAAAGATTTCAAACAGGTTGATAAATCAGCTTATGCAAGTGCTGGCGCTAAGACTACTATGGAAGTTTTTGAAGCAACTGACGGATCTAACACAGTTGGATACACTATAAAAACTGCACCATCTGGATATGGTGGTCCTGTAGAAATAACAATAGGAATCAGCAAAGATGGTAAGATAACTGGTGTAAATGTTGGTAATAACAGTGAAACTCCAGGACTAGGTGCCAAGGCTGCAGATCCAGCTTTTAATGGACAGTACAAGGGTAAGGCTGCTAAGGCTTTAGAAGTTATTAAGAGTGGTGCACCTAATGAAAGTCAGATAAAGGCTATATCTGGTGCTACAATTACATCGAAGGCAGTAACTGGTGGTGTAAATGAAGCAATTGCTATATTTGATGCAATAAAGAAATAGGGGGGCAAAGATGAGTAGTATAGGAAAAATATTTAAAAATGGTATAATTGATGAGAACCCTACCTTTGTCCAGGTAATTGGTATGTGTCCAACACTTGCCGTTACGAGTTCAGCAATAAATGGTATAGGTATGGGGCTTTCTACAGCGGTTGTTCTTGCTTGTTCTAACCTAGCAATATCATTACTTAGAAAGATAGTTCCAGACAAGATAAGAATACCATGTTTCGTAGTTGTAATTGCTACGTTCGTTACAATAGTGCAGATGTTATTAAAGGCCTATGTTCCAGCCTTAGATAAGGCTCTTGGTCTTTATATACCTCTTATAGTTGTTAACTGTTTGATATTAGCAAGGGCTGAGTCTTTTGCTTGTAAGAATAAACCATTACCATCACTAGTTGATGGGTTTGCTATGGGTCTTGGATTCACAATAGCACTTACAATATTAGGTGCTGTAAGAGAAGTCTTAGGTGCAGGAAGTGTATTTGGTTTTACTTTCTTACCAGCAACATTCAACACATTGTTGTTCATATTGCCTCCAGGTGCATTCTTAACTTTAGGATGTTTGATGGCTGTATTTAACAAGTTAACAAAGAAAAAAGCGTAAAGGGGTGTAGAGATTGAAATTAATATTATTATTTTTATACATAGTTCTAGTAAATAATGTTATAACTTCTCAGTTCCTTGGTATTTGTCCTTTCTTGGGAGTTTCTAAGAAAACAGATACAGCAATAGGTATGGGTGTTGCCGTAACATTCGTTATAGCTTTAGCATCTGTAATAACTTATTTCATTCAGATGATATTAGTAAACTTCAAGTTGGAGTACTTACAGACAATAGCATTTATACTTGTTATTGCATCTATAGTTCAGTTTGTTGAAATGGTTATAAAAAAGACTTCACCATCACTATATCAAGCTCTTGGTGTATTCTTACCACTTATAACTACTAACTGTGCAGTTTTGGGTATAGCAATAGTTAATATTACTAAGGGTTATAATGTTATAGAAACTCTAGTAAATGGTATAGGTGCTGGTATAGGATTTACACTTGCAATTGTTATATTTGCAGGTATCAGAGAAAGGTTAGAATTAGCTGACATTCAGGATGCATTTAAGGGCTTCCCTATAACATTGATATCAGCCAGCTTAATGTCAATAGCTTTTCTAGGATTTACAGGACTAATTAAATTATAAGGGAGGTACTAAAGAATGCTTATTGTTTATGCGGTAGTAGTACTTGGTATACTTGGTTTGATCTTTGGTATAATCCTTGATTTTGCCTCTAAGAAGTTTGCTGTTGAAGTAGACCCAAAGGAAGCTGAAGTACTAGAAGTTTTGCCAGGAGCCAACTGTGGTGGTTGTGGATTCCCAGGTTGTGGTGGTTTAGCTGCTGCAATAGCTAAGGGAGAAGCACCAGTAAATGGCTGCCCTGTAGGTGGAGCTGCAGTTGCAGAAAAGGTTGCTGCAATAATGGGTGTTGAAGCCGGTGCAGGAGAAAAGATTGTAGCCAATGTAAGATGTAAGGGTACATGTGAAGCTACAAAGGAAAAATATGAATATAGTGGTATACAAGATTGTAGGGCAGCTGCATCATTAATCGGTGGTGCAAAGTCTTGTTCTTATGGATGTTTAGGACTAGGAACTTGTGTACAGGTTTGTAAATTTGATGCTATACATGTTGTAGATGGGGTTGCCGTAGTTGACGAAGAAAAGTGTGTTAACTGTGGTAAGTGTATAGATATATGCCCAAAGGCACTTATTGAACGTAAGCCAGCTAATAAGGCTGTTACAGTTCAGTGTAAGTCAAATGACTTTGGTAAGACTGTTAAGGATAACTGTACAGTAGGTTGTATTGGTTGCGGTATATGCTTTAAGGAATGTCCGTTTGATGCAATCATATTTGAAGACAAGCTAGCACGTGTAGATTACGACAAGTGTAAGCAGTGTAACAAGTGTGCTATGAAGTGTCCTACAAAGGTTATAAAACCAAAAGAAAGAAAAAAACCAGCAGTCAAACCACAACCAAAGACAGAAGAGGTTAAGGCTGAAGTTAAGCCAGAAGAAAATAACTAATTAGCTTTAAAAGCTTAACTAATATTAAAGGTCGTCGTATATTTATTATATACGGTGACTTTTTTTTATTTCAAAACCGCCTATATCTATATAGAAAAGCATTATAGATAATAACAGCATGTAATATTATGATGATATTTTTATATTGATAGGAGGAATTAGATTGGAATTTTTAAGGATAAGGGAAATGTGTGATGATGAAAAACCTAGAGAAAAGATGATAAAAAAAGGGGTTAAGTCCCTTTCTGACGCAGAATTATTAGCAATAATGATTAGGACGGGAGATAAAAATAATAATGCAGTTACACTTTCTTCAAAGTTATTAAGTCAGTCTAAAGAAGGTATAAGGGGTCTTACAGATATGAGCTTGGATGACTTATGTAATATAGATGGTATTGGTCCATCGAAGGCAACTATAATAAAGGCAGCTTTGGAGTTAGGTATTAGGGTATCACAGTATCTTCCAAAAAAGTTTAAAATAAATGATCCTTGGGATGTATATTGTTTTTATATGGAAGAACTCAGATATCTTAAGAAAGAAGTATTTAAAATAATACTATTAAATACAAAAAATGAAATATTAGATGATGTAGACATATCAGTTGGCAGTCTCAATTCTTCTATTGTACATCCGAGAGAAGTATTTGTTGAGGCAATTAAAAAGAGGTCTAATTCTATTATATTAATGCACAACCACCCGTCGGGGAATCCTCAACCGTCCAAGGAAGACATTATGATAACGAAAAGATTGAGTGAATGTGGTGATATTTTAGGTATAAGTGTATTAGACCATATAGTAATCGGTGATGGGAGTTATTACAGTCTAAAAGAAAATAGTATTTTTTAAATATTCATAGATACCCAATAGGTATTGCTAGTATTTTTTATAAAGATTAAATAAAAGATATCAACAAGGAGTATGTTTCGTGGTATACTAATAGGTATAAGCATATTTATGAATTATTACAATTAGTATAAAATGGAGGACGATATGGGATTTTTTAGCAAAATTTTTGGATCTAATATAAATAATATAATCACCAATGATATGGGTATCGATCTAGGTACTGCAAATACTTTGGTTTACATAAAGGGTCAGGGAATAGTAGTAGATGAACCATCAGTTGTAGCGATTAGGGATGACAATAGTGAAATATTAGCTGTAGGCCAAAAGGCAAGAGATATGGTTGGGAGGACACCTGAAAATATAATAGCTATACAACCAGTAAAAGAAGGTGTAATAGCAGATTTTGAGGCAACTCAGGCCATGATGAGCTACTTTATACAAAAGGGATCTAAAGGTGTTGTAAGCCCTAGAATAGTTATATGTGTGCCCTATGGGATTACTAAGGTAGAGAAAAAAGCTATAGAAGAAGCAGCTATACAGGCTGGAGGCAGAGAGGTTTTCATACTAGAAGAACCTATGGCAGCAGCTATTGGGGCAGGCTTAAATGTAAATGATCCAGAAGGTAATATGATTGTGGATATAGGTGGAGGAACATCTGAAATAGCAGTCATATCCCTAGGTGGAGTAGTAGTTGCGAATTCTATCAGGATAGGTGGAGATGAATTTGATGTTGCAATAGAGAATTTTGTAAGAAAGGACTACAATATAATTATAGGGTCAAGAACAGCAGAAAATATTAAGTTGGCAATTGGCTCAGCCTTTCCAGGTGATAAGGAAATTGAGATGACTATTAGTGGCAGGGATATAATGTCTGGTCTACCAAGAACCATAACTATAGGTTCAACAGAAGTAAGAGAAGCTCTTAGAGAACCAATAAATGAGATTATAGAAGCAATAAGGTCTACTTTAGAAGAT
Organism: uncultured Peptostreptococcus sp.; assembly: GCA_963520775.1. GTDB lineage: Bacteria > Bacillota > Clostridia > Peptostreptococcales > Peptostreptococcaceae > Peptostreptococcus. The sequence goes on along the minus strand of CAUQSL010000014.1, from coordinate 23,508 downwards.
ACTCCACCAGAACTAGCCTCAGATATAATGGAAAAGGGAATATTCCTAACAGGTGGTGGCTCTTTATTAAGGGGGATGGATAAGTTGATCAAGGCTGAAACATCACTAAATGTAACAGTTGCTCAAGATCCACTAAAGTGTGTTGTCATTGGTGCAGGAAAGTCTATAGAAAACTCCGATATATTCAACAGTATCGTTATGATGAATTATGAAGGGTAGTTGGTGGTCAGCTTGAAGTTAGAAAAAGATAATAGAAAAAGGTTAAGTATAAAGACTATACTGGCAACTATTGTCCTAGTTTTAATCTTGGCTATAACTGCGAATTCTTTAATGAATGGGGGGAGATTAGGCCCTGTAGAAAGTAGGGGTTTTTTATCTCCTTTCTATGGTGTAGGAAAACACCTCAATAATGTAGTTGTGGGTATAGGTGATTTTTTGGGGGACTTGGTTAGTTTCAGGTCAAATTCAAATAAAATTCGTGTCCTAAAGTTAGAAAATGAAAAATTAAAACAAAAAATAATAGATATGGAAAGTGATGTAGATAAGCTAGACTCATTAGAGAGATTAAAGAGGTCCCTAAATTATGTATCTAATAATCAACGTAATAGTCTAGTATCTGCTAGTATAATAGGTAAGAATAATGGTGATTGGTATAAGTCTTTTATAATTGATGCAGGTGCAGGTAGTGGGGTCAAAACAGATAGTATTGTAATCAATGGTCAAGGTGTAGTTGGTATAGTTTATAGTGTTAGTAACAACTATTCAAAGGCAATATCTTTAATAGATTCTAGAGCATCGGTTAGTTTTAAGTTGGCTAGTAATAATGATTATAAAGGTGTGATAACGACGTCATCTTTAGTTGGTAGTTCGGATTTTACGGATACAGATAAGTTGCTTCAGGGCTACCTTTTTGATTCTAAATCAAATATCAAAAAAGGTGACTTATTAGTGACATCCGGTCTTGGCCTGTATCCGGAGAATATACCAATAGGGACTATTACATCTGTAACATATGACAAAAATAAGTCAATGAAAACTATAAAAATTAAGCCAAGTGTAGATTTTAAAAACATTGATAATGTCAGTATAATTCCTCCAAGAAAGGTTCAATAGGTGGCAGTTATGAAAAATATACTAGTATTTTTGATTGGCCTCTTTCTGATTTTTTTGGAGGCTTTTTTTACAAATCATATAAGTTCTTTTGTTAGTGTAGACTTACTTTTAGTATATGTTATTTTGATATCACTATATATAGATAAGAGTCATGCTATGGTAACAGTGGGGTTGCTTGGTCTAATTAGTGACCTCTTAGTAGGGGGTATAGTAGGTATAAATGCCCTGTTATTTATGGCAGCATCTTATTTCATCTCTACGGTGGAAAAATCAATATTCAAAGATAAAAAAATAATTGTTATATTTTTAGTATTTATTATTAGTTTGATATATTCATTAATTAATGCAGTGGTTTCAGCTATTTTTTATGTACCAGTTCCACTGTTAGTTGTTTTATTTAAAGCGATAGTTTTGATACCAATACTTAATGTGGCTATAGGACTTTTGGCTCATAGCCTTTTTGGAGAGATATTAATGAGATTAAGGGAAGAATAGTGGTGTGTTAAATTGATTAAAAATTCAGTAATAAAACCAAGATTAAAGGTTATAAACAAGTTTATACTTATAGTACTAAGTATAGTATTTATAAAAATTGTATATATGACAACTGTCAGATACTCTTATTATTCTGACTTGGCAGATCAAAAGGCCTACAAGCAAATAATGGTACAAGCACCTAGAGGAGAAATTAGGGATCGTAAGGGCGTATTATTAGCTGGTAACGAGCCACAATTTACAGTTCAGATAGTTGTAGATTCCTTTAATAAGGCAGATAAGAAAAAAACGGGTGAAGCTAATAAAATAGCCTATTCTGTAATTAATATATTAGAAAAGAATAGTGAAACCTATACAGATGAATTTCCGATACGCCTTAATAGGGGTGCTTATACATATATTTTTGATGAAAAAATAAGCGAGTTTAAAAGTAAGAACGCAATACCAAGTAGCTATAACGCCAAGAGTTCTTTCTATTATATAGTCGATAGTTTGATAGAAAGTGGCTTATTGACACTATCTGATAGGAATATGGATCCAATAAAATTACAAGCCAAGGTGAATAAACTAGGCTATTATCCCCCAGTGTTAGTCAATTCATGGACATTTACCCAGCACAAAAATAAGGTGGATTGGTTAAAGTCTTATGGACTGAGTGAAAGAGTAAGTGCTTTAGAAGCTTTTAAGCATATAAGAAAAAACTACTATAAAATTGATTCTAGTATAAGTGATAAGGAAGCTAGAAAAATTATGTTAGTAAGGGACCTTCTAAAGTCTAAGAGGTATATACAATATAACCCTGTAACAATAGCTAAGGGTATAAAGAAAGAAACAGTAGTCCAAATAGAAGAAAACTCTATGAAGTTATCCGGTGTGTCAGTTGCCATCGATCAGAAGAGAATATATCCACTAGGCAATCTAGCATCCCACGTGTTAGGATATGTTGGAAAAATACCATCATCCAAGTCTGAAGATCTTATTAAAGAAGGTTATAGCCCCCAAGATATGATTGGCTTATCAGGGATAGAGAATAGCTATGAGGGCAAATTAAAGGGTAAGGATGGATATAAGGAAGTAAAAGTAGATAGTGTAGGCAGAGTAATATCTCAAATGAAGTCAGTAAGTCCTGTAAGTGGAAAGAGTGTGTACCTAACTATAGATAGTAAGGTGCAAAAAACAGCAGAAGAGTCCTTAAAAACTGCAATAGAAACAGCAAGAAAGGGTGCAACATTTAAGAGTCAATTTGGAGATATCGGAATAAAACAAAATGCACCAAAGGCTAGGTCAGGGGCTATAGTAGCCATAGATGTAACTAGTGGTGATGTATTAGCTATGGCAAGTTATCCAAACTATGATCCCAATAAGTTTGCTAATGGTATAAGTAGCGAAGATTATAATAATTATTTGCCGAAAAACAATAATGATATCTTGGCACCTAACCCCCTTTTAAATCTTGCTACACAGGGGGTATTCCAGCCAGGTTCAACTTTTAAAATGATAACAGCTATGGCAGCACTAGAATCAGGCTTGGACCCTAATTATACAATAAGTGATCCAGGATTTATAAAGTTGGGTAATAGGAACTTTGCTGATTACGTGTGGCATCATGGTGGTAAAAATCACGGACTTGTAAATTTGTACAAGGCTATACAAGAGTCTTGTAATGTTTATTTCTATGTAGTTGGAAGTAATAGGAATTGGATGACAGGTAAATCTCTAAATATAGGTATGAATGCTAATAAAATATTAGAGTATGCGAAAAAATTTGGTCTAGACGGACAAACCGGCTTAGAGGGACAATTAGAACATAGAAATGGTAAAGTTCCTAGTGAAGAGCAAAAGGTCGAAAATACTAAGATAAGATTAAAGTATGCCTTAGAGAAAACTATGAGAAACCATTTTGAAAATATCGACTATGAAAAAAATAGGGATGAGTTTGAAAAGAATATAGATACCATAGTAAGTTGGATAGATGAAGATAAGACACCTGGTAGGATAGAAACTATTAAGAGATTAAAATCATTAGGAGTAAAGCCGGCTTATGTGGAAAGTGATGCTGATTATATGGTATATAGCTATTTTAATTTTGCAAAATGGGGAGTCGGTGACACCTTTAACCTTGCAATTGGACAAGGGGAAAATGCCTATAACCCTTCACAAATAGTAAGATATGTAGCTGCACTTGCTAACGGAGGCTACCTTGTTAACCTTAATGTAGTTAATAAGGTAGAGACATCTAAGGGTAAGGTTGCTGAAGTAGCTAATAGGAAATTAGAAAAAATAAACTTTAAAGATAATTCGAATTTGAAGGATATTAAGGTCGGTATGGTAAATGTTTCTACACAGGGATTGGCAAAGGATGCATTCGCTAACTTTCCAGTGAAGGTAGCATCTAAGACTGGTACAGCAGAAAAAACAGGGAAGATACCTACAGAAAGAGAATATGAATATCTGATGGGTCATTTGGGGTCTTATTCACTTGAAAAAGATAAGGTTTTAGCTAGGTACAATAAGCTTAGGTCTGATAGAGAAAAAGAGCTTACTAGAGAAAAAATTAAAGATCTCAGGTCAAAAATAGATGATCAAAGTATCAGTAGCGATAAAAGGGAAAAGTATAAAAAAGAGCTAGAATCAGGTATTAAGGTGAAATTAGATGATACAGATAAGGTTAATGCCCAATATCTTAGAAAGGCAATCAAACAATTAAATTCAAAAATAACAGATGATGATATTGATAAGTATAAGGAAGACTATGGATCTTTTGCATGGTGTGTTGCTTATGCACCGGCAGACAACCCTAAGATAGCAGTTGCATGTATGATACCTCAAGGAGAGACTAGTTCATATGCAATCCTACCTATTAGAGAGACTCTTGCCCAGTATTTTGGTCTAGTGAAGGAAGGTCAGAATAATGAAAAAAATTGATTACAGAAAAAATATTAAGATAGTGAGAAATATTGACTGGAAACTAGTGACTATAGTCTTAATTATATTTTTAATTGGTATATTGGTACTTAGTAGCGCAACCCACGCTAATACTACTAAAAATTTTACACAGATATACAAACAGTTGCTTGCATTTTTACTAGGTATAGGTATTATAATGCTGATGATGGTCTTTGACTATGATAGTGTAGGCAAGTATTATAAGGAACTGTATATATTTAGTATACTAATGCTGCTTATAGTATGGATACCTGGAATAGGAGATAGACAGTTTGGAGCAATTTCATGGATACGTATAGGAAAATTGAACTTGCAAACATCTGAAATAGTCAAAATGACTTTTATACTTAGTTATGCGAAAATAGTTGAAAAGTATAAGGATAGTATGAATAATATTAAGGTCCTATCAAAATTAATTGTATATGCCATGCCAATTATCGGTCTTTTATTGGCCCAACCAGATTTGGGTACAGCCATAGTATTTATGTGTATCATATTTTTTATGCTATATGTGGTTGGTTTAGATAAAAAAATAATTAGAAATACATTTATAGGAATAGTACTTTTAACACCACTTATGTATATGTTTATGGCACCACACCAGAGGGTGAGAATAGTCAATTTTTTTAACCCTGAATTAAGTAGCAACTATCAGGTGTTACAATCAATGATAGCAATTGGTTCAGGAGGTATATTTGGTAAGGGACTATATATGGGATCGCAAAACCAAGAGAATTTTTTACCAGTAAGAGAAAGTGACTTCATTTTTGCTGTGCTAGGTGAGGAGTTTGGATTAATAGGTATGATGGTAGTAATAATATTATTTGTACTTTTAATAACAAGACTACTTATGATAGCTAAGAAATCTAAAAACGTATATGGAAGTTTAATCGTTTCAGGTATTACAGGTATGTTTGTATATCAAATAATACAGAATATAGGAATGACAGTTGGATTGATGCCTGTCACGGGTGTCACGTTACCATTCGTGAGTTATGGAGGAAGTTCCTTGCTTACATCCATGGCTAATATAGGAATAGTGTTAAATATATATCTGAGAAGAAGAAGGACCTACTAGTTATTAAAAATAGGATGCAAACTAGTTTTTAATGGCCTTTATAATAAAATATAAAAAATATATTTGTCAGTTTGATAGATAAATGTTGAAATGGAGGTAACTTTTGAAAAAGGTTGATATTAGGAAGATATTAAAAAAGGTTGAAAAGCCAGCAAGGTACTTAGGTAATGAATTAAACTCCATTCATAAAGATACACAAGGCAATGAGCTAATCAGGTACGCTCATTGCTTTCCTGATTTATATGAAGTAGGTATGAGCCATTTAGGTAGTCACATTCTGTACAATTGTATAAACTTAGAAGAAGATGTATATTGTGAAAGAGTATATGCGCCTGGTGTAGATATGGAAAAAAAGATGCGAGAGCATAATATCCCCTTATTTGCCCTAGAATCAAGGCAGTCTATACGGTATTTTGACTTTGTAGCATTTACACTTCAGTACGAGATGTGTTACACGAATATATTGAATATGTTAGATCTGGCAGGTATACCACTCTTATCTAAGGATAGGACCAATGAAGATCCCCTTATAATAGTTGGTGGGTCTTGTGCCTATAATGTTGAACCTTTAGCAGATTTTGTTGATATTGTGGTACTTGGTGAAGGTGAAGAAATGAATCTTGATGTTATTAGGGCCTACAAGGAGTGGATAAGGACAAATCCATATGAAAATGGCAAGGATAAGACAGATTTCTTTATGAGTATACTTGATATTGACGGAGTATATATACCATCTTTCTATGAATTTAAGTATAGGGAAGACGGTACAATAAAAGAACTGGTTAAACTAGTAGAACAAGCACCTGATAGGCCAAGAAAGAGAATTATTACAGATATGGATTCAGTAGACTATCCAGAAAAATATATAGTACCTTTTATAGAAGTTGTTCACGATAGGATAGTTTTAGAGTTATTTAGGGGATGCACAAGAGGGTGTAGGTTCTGTCAGGCAGGTATGATTTATAGACCAATAAGAGAAAAGTCAGTATCAAGATTGAAAGAAATTGTAGAAAATATGATACAAAATACAGGCTACGATGAGATATCACTATCTTCTCTTAGCACGAGTGATTATAGCCATATAAATGAAATAACAGACTTTTTAGTTAGTGAATACGCACATAAAAATATAAGCGTATCTCTACCATCTTTAAGGTTAGATAATTTTTCTATGGAGATAGCAGAAAAAATCCAACAGGTAAGAAAAACTGGTCTTACATTTGCACCTGAGGCTGGAAGTCAAAGAATGAGAGATGTAATAAATAAGGGTATAACTGAAGAAGAATTACATAGTGCGGTTAGCAAGGCTTTTGAGATGGGTTGGAATAGTGTGAAATTATATTTTATGATAGGACTACCGACAGAAAGATATGAAGACTTAGATGGTATAAAAGACCTTGCCTACCAAGTAATTGACATTTATAAGGAAATAAATGGGGGACTAATAAGGGGAAAGTTTGGTGTAACAGTTAGTACATCCACATTTGTACCCAAACCCTTTACACCATTTCAATGGCATAGACAGGACACAGGTGATGAAATACGTGACAAGCAAAAGTATTTAGTATCCAAGCTAAGAAGTGGAAATATTAGGTATAACTACCATGACTCTCAAACAAGTCTAATGGAAGCAGTTTTTGCTAGGGGCGACAGGAGATTGGGACCAGTCCTACTAGATGCCTTTAAAGCTGGAGCTAAGTTTGATGGATGGTCAGAATATTTCAGCCTAGATAGGTGGTTGGATGCTATGGCTAAAAATGGATTAGAACCAGGTTTTTATGCTCATAGAGAGAGAAACTATGATGAGATATTTCCTTGGGACCATATAGATGTAGGAGTGAGTAAAGAATTTTTAATAAGAGAAAATGAATTAGCCAAACAAGATAAGATAACTGAAGATTGTAGGCATGGTTGTAGGGGATGTGGAGTCAACACTAATGATATAGGAAGGGGCTTGTGTTAATGTCTAAAAAATATAGAATGAAATTTATAAAAACAAGGGATATGATATACATATCACACCTAGATGTTCAGAGGCTCTTGCAGAGAGTTTTTAGGCGGGCAAATATAGATCTGTCATTTTCCCAAGGCTTTAATCCACACCCTAAAATAACTTATGGAAATGCCCTAGCACTTGGTGTTGAAAGTTATGGTGAATATGTGGATATAGAAGTAGAGTCTGATATAGAGATAAATGAACTCAAAGATAGACTAAATGATAAATTACCAGATGGTATGTCCTTTGTAAAGTTAGTAGAACTAGTAGGTGGAGAGAGAAACTTAGCCTCATCAATAGAATTTGGTGATTATGAATTTTTAGTAGAAAATGTGGATAAAATTCCTAGTCAAGCTATATCTGAAAGGTTAGATTATTTGATGGGAATGGAAAGAATATTGATGAAAAAGAAAAATAAAAAAGGAAAAATAGTAGAGGTAGATATAAAACCCTTGGTAAGATCAATATCTCTATCAAATTATGCTCAAGACATATTTACTATTTCTGCTGTACTAGCCACAGGGTCTAAGCAAAACCTTAATACAAATATATTTATACCTAAGTTATTAGAAGTTTTAAATATAGAACTAGACCCCCTAGATGTTGATATAAAAAGAAATGATCTTTATTTCATACAGGATGGAAAGCTAGTAAGCCCACTCTAGTTTTTATCTTATAAGGAGGTTTTATGAATAAAATAATCATAGAAGACTTTGTTAATGCTAGAAAATTAGCTCTTTTTGATGATGATAAGCTAACTAAATTAATCATAGAAAAAAAAACAAACCAAGGTATAGTAGGCGATATATATAGGGGTCGAGTAGATAAGATACTAAAAGGTATGGGAGCCTGTTTTATTGATATAGGTCAAGGACAACTAGCCTATATGAAAATAAAAAAAGAAGAAAAAATTTCTGTAGGGGACAGGCTGATGGTCCAACTAAAAAAGGAATCTAAGGGCGAAAAGAAGCCTAGCCTAAGTCTTGAGATTAGCCTACAAGGAAGGTATATAGTCTACATACCTTCTAATGATAGGATCAGTTATTCAAATAAACTATCAAGAGAAGAAATTAAAGATATAAAGATCAAGATAAGAAAACTTGAAATGGGAGAATTAGACTCTGGTATTATTATAAGGACTGAGGCTAAATTTGCAAGTTTGAAGGAATTTAAAGAGGAATATTATAGATTGAAAAATACATACCATACACTAGTAGACAAGTTTAAGATGAGCTTCAATCCAGGATTAATAAAGAAGTCTAAGAGTCAGCTTGAAGTATTTATAGAAGATAATCTTGATGAAAAGTTGGAAAACATAATATATCCAACTTCTATGGAAAATGATGATGCTATTGATGAAGAAAGATTTGATATAAGGTCTTTAATAAAGTCTTACGATAGAATATATCTAAATAAATTAATAAAGGATGAAAATCCATCTACCTTTGCAAATTATGGTGTAAATGCTAAATTAAATACTTACCTATCCAATAAGGTGTGGCTAAAAAATGGCTCATACATAGTTATTGACAAGACAGAGGCAATGACAGTAATTGACGTAAACTCAGGTAGATATATAGGGTATTCTAATTATGAAAACACAGTGTATGATGTGAATATGGGCTTGGCTGAAGAAATAGCAAGACAAATACTTATGAGGGACTTGTCAGGAATCATTATAATTGACTTTATAGATATGAAGTCTGATAAGCATAAACAAGATTTAATAAGGGTAATGAATGAACATCTTGATGCAGATGGTAAAAATACAAAAGTACATGGTTTTACAAGTTTAGGCCTTATGGAAGTTTCTAGGAGAAGGACTAGCAATATTTTCGAAGACTATTACTATAACAAGTCATCTAGGGATTATTATTCAGCTAATAGGTTGGTAGATATGGTAGAAGAAAGGGTAATCCACTATATTTTTCATGAGTACAAAGGTGGATCAGATGGTGGGTTTAAACCAAGACTTAGTATAGATATTGATAGGCAAAGATATAATCTACTTATAAAAGAGAAAAAAGAGCTTCTTCTTAAGATAAAAGACAAGTATGGGATAGAATTAGATTTTAAGATAGGTTAAACTATATAATATTTAGCCTTGGTGATACAAGGGATCTGGTTCATAATATTGCTTGTATAATATTTAGCGTTGGTGAGAGAAAACTCTCTCCCAACGCTAATTTTTTACTCATTTGGATAGGCAATAGATAGGCTAATACCATCATAGGCTAACTCGGTATTTTCAAATATGGTTCTTGCATTATCAATATAGTCACTAGGCTGGTCCAAAGAAGGAGAAAAATGAGTCAAAAGCAAGTTATCAACACCTGCCTTATAAGCAAGGTTGGCAGCTTCACGAAAGGTCATATGTTTATTTTTGACTGCCTTAGATATATCAAGGTCGTCTCCGTACATAGCTTCACATATAAATAGACTACTAGAGCTTACAAATGGAATAATCGAATCAATCGGTCTGGTGTCTGTTATATATGATAATTTTATACCAGGTCTAGACTTACCTAAGACCATATCAGGTGTATAGGTATGACCATCAATATAAAAACTTTTACCCTTTTGTAGGTGACTCCACAAATATTTAGGGACTTGTCTATCTTTTGCCTTTTCGATACTAAATTCACGATTTCTTTTAAAATAAAGGCTATAGCCAATACACTCAGTGGAGTGGTCAAGGTCTAGGCTAGAAATTTCTATTTCCCTTAATATGGGTGAGTTTATTGAAAAACTACCAATTGGTTTTTCTATGACAATTAGTCTATAAGGGAGACCCTCCCAAAGGACCATCATTGCCCTAATTGCTCTATTAATACCGCTTGGTCCAACTATATATAGAGGGCTACGTTTTTCAGAATTGCCCATAGTTGCAAGTAGGCCTAAGAGTCCATTAATGTGATCTCCATGAAGGTGGGTAATTAAGATAAGGTCTATATCTTTAAAACCACAACCAATTTTTTTCATTGATATTTGAGAACCTTCACCACAATCTATTAAAATTTTTCTTCCCTTATAATTAATAAAGGCACTGGAGCAAAATCTGCTGGGTGTTGGAACATTACCTCCAGAGCCTATCATTGTTAGATTTAACATTTACCAACCTCCTTCCTAAATTATTAGCAAGCATAGCCAAAATAAGACCACCCAGTAAAGAAGTGATAAGATATATAAGGGCTATTGCTAGGTATCGACCTGATACAAGCTGAAATAAGTCCTTGGTAAAGGTCGAAAAAGTAGTGAAACTGCCTATTAAACCACTAGTTAATAGACTATAGGTATTGGGTTTTAGCTTATTAATTAGGACTACGCTAGCCAGGACTAGAAAAAATGAACCTAACAAGTTTACCAGTAAAGTGGCTAAGGGTAGGTGGTACAATACTATTGAATTAAAATAGTTACAATTAGTATAACCTAATCTTATAGTATCTACCCATAAAAATATTACATACCTAAGGAGAGAACCGATAAGACCACCGATAAATACATAGGCGTAAGGTTTATGTATCCTCATACTATCACCCCCAAAAAGAAGGCTAAGATAGATAAGACTAGGCTGAGACAAATATAAATATAGGCGTATATTTTTTTGTCTTTATATATCAAGTCTTGACTTTCTATCATAAGGGTTGAAAAGGTAGTAAAGCCACCTAAAAAACCTGTGGTCAAAAATAGGACTAGGGGACTATCCTTTATATTTTTTAATACATAGGCTAATAAAAATGAACCTGTAATATTTATAATCATGGTGTGGATTGGGATTTTTAATTTATTTTTTTTCTGAATATAGGTGCTAATTATGTATCTCATAAGGGCACCAATACCACCACCAAAAGCCACAAGTAGTATATTAATCATAAAAACTCCTATAATAATTATATAATTAGTCACTTATACTGCAAGTCCTGTAAAGACTAAGTATACGAAAAATACCAAAAAGTAACTAAATATTAAGACTCACATAATGTCAGTATGCAGCAAAATATTAGTATATAGCTAATGTAAGAACATATAATGCCGGTGCATAGCCAATGTAAGAACATATAATATCAGTACATAGCTAATGTCAGTATATATCTAATAAGTATTATATCAATTTTAGCATAAATTAACAAAAATAAGTTATAATTACATATAAAATATAGGAACAGATATGATAAAAGAAAAGTATATAATTAAAAAGGGGATAAGAAGAAAAATAAGGAATTAAGAAGATAATAAGGAATTAAGAAGATAATAAGGAATTAAGAAAGTAAGAAAATAAAAAATGAAAAATAAGAAAGTAAAAATAAGATAGTAAGAAAGTGAAAAAAAGAAAGTAAAGGTACTAACCAAAGAAAGAAAGAAGATAAGGAATCAGAATACTAAAAGATATTCTGCTTTTATGGTATAATCAATAGAGAAGGGATGTGATATTTTGCCTAGGGTTACATCTATAGAATTTCAGCAAAAAAATAAGGACAGGATTAATTTATATGTAGATGGTAAATACCTTATTTCCATGTATGCAGAGATGGTTTACAAGTATAATATCAGCTTAGACTCAGAAATAGACAGGGAAAAATTAACTGAGATAATAAAGGCAGATGATTATGAGAAGGCAAAGAATAAGGCCTTAAATTATATTTCAAGACTTGAAAGGTCAGAAAAAAAGGTAAGAGAAAAGTTAGAAGGTGAATTCGATCAAGAAATAATTGAAAGAGTAATAGAATTCTTGAAAAAATATTCCTTTATAGACGATCGTAGGTATGCAAATAGACTCGCAACAAATGCTATTAAGTATAAGCGTGTAGGTAGAAATAGGATAAAGAGGGACCTTTATATAAAGGGACTAGATACACCTATGATTGAAAAGACTATATCTGAGATAAACGGAGATGAAGAATTAGAAAATGCCATATATCTTGCAGAGAAAAAATTATCAAAGATTAAATCAGATAATATGATGCTTATTAGGACAAAATTATATCAACATTTATCCTATAAGGGCTTTTCTTATGATACTATAAATTCTGCCATTAACCATCTTTTAGGAAGTTATTAGAAATAATAGTTGGAGAGACGAAAATGAAGAATATTATTATATTACTTATAAGTATATTACTGGCCATATATAGCATAATTAGTATTTATATTAATGATAGAAGATGAAAATCAAATAGACTTATTAGGGGGCCTATGATAAAATGAAATTATCATGATTTTGAAGGGAAAAATATAATGTTTGAATTAGAAAGCAGGCTTGAACTTTCTAGGAAAAGAAACTTAGAAAAGTTAAAATCCATGAGAGATAGTAAGAGTACTAGCCTAAAGGTTGGTATAATGGGTGGAACATTTAACCCAATTCACAATGCCCATTTAGCTACGGCTGAATTTATAAGAGATAAGTATGGTTTAGATAAAATTATATTTATACCAGCAGGTGACCCACCTCATAAAAAGGGGGTTTTAAATAAGTTCAAGCGTTTTGATATGGTTATATTATCAACACTGAAAAACGATGACTTCTTGGTTTCTGACTATGAAATTATGTCTGACAGGGAGAGGGACTATACAATAGATACTCTAAGATATATTAGTAAGACATATCCGAACGAAAAGTTATATTTTATAACAGGCTCAGATGCTATAAATCAAATGGAAACATGGAAAGATTTTCAAGAAAATTTTAAATTAGCTAAATTTGTAGCAGCTATTAGACCAGGTATAAATCTACTAGAAACACAAGAAAATGTAGAAGCATTCAGACAAAAATACAAGGCTGATATAGATATAGTATATGTTCCTTCTTTGGAGATATCATCTACTTATATTAGGACTTTGGTCAAAAATGGTAAGAGTATAAAATATCTTGTGCCTAGCAGGGTAGAGGAATATATATATAGGCATAATTTGTATGGAGGTGTTAGTAGGTAGATGGAAAAATCAGTTATGATAGAAAAGTTAAAGGATTATCTACCAGAAAAAAGATGGACCCACTCATTGAATGTTGCAAAGGCAGCAGTGAGATTAGCAGACCTATTAGGTTGCGATCCTTATAAGGCAGAAATAGCAGGTGTTTTGCATGACGCAGCTAAGTATGTGAAATTTGCAGATGTTGCTTTATACTGTGAAAAATATAATATACATCTTGATGATATGGAAAAAAATAGTACTGCCCTGTCACATAGTATACTAGGGTCTTATATAGCCAGGCATGAATTTGGTATAGACGATGAAAATATATTAAGTGCAATAAGGTACCATACAACGGCTAAGCCTGCTATGAATACATTAGAAAAGATAATATATGTAGCAGATGTAATTGAAGTTGGTAGGGACTATCCCGGCGTAGAAGAGTTGAGAGAGGTTGCCTTTAGTGGTGATATAGATAGGGCAGTCTTGATGGCCTTAGAAAATGCTATTATGTCAGTTATAAGAAAAAAAGCGCCTCTACATATGAGGACTATAGAGGCTAGAAACTATTACTTGGCAGAAATTAAAAGCAAATAGATAAGAGGATTGAGGAGAAAAAATGGTAACAGTAGAAAAAATGGTAAAAACAATATATGATGCAATTGATGATAAATTAGGCCAGGATATAGCGATTTTAAATATAGGAAAGGTATCAAGCCTATGTGACTATTTTGTAATAGCATCAGCATCATCTTCAAGGCAGGTAAAGGCTATTGCTGATAGTGTTGAGGATTCTATGACAGAATTAGGTGTTGAACCTAGAGGCAAGGAAGGAAGAGAGATGCAGGCCTGGATTTTACTAGACTATGGTGATATAATGGTTCACATATTTGATGAAGAAAATAGGAAATTTTATAACCTAGAGAAGTTGTGGAAGGATGCGCCTTATGTAGATCCTGAAGCTATCTAGTATCTTTTATTTTAATTAATACTAGTAATTTAAAGCAATTTTAAATTATCTAAAGTGTATATCTTTTTATCTTTAATATTGACAGGTAAAGACCTTTATGTTAATATAAGTAATAAGTTTTTAGACTAGTTTTATTTGCTTGAAATTTAATAAACAATATAGGCGGAGTAGTAGAAGATATACTATTTGCAGAGAACCAATGTGGGTGCGAATTGGTATTAGTGTACTTTGAACTTGCCGATAAAACCTATATACCGTAATTGGTTTAAAAATATCGAGAGTCCGGATTATCCGGAAATTAGGGTGGTACCGCGAGAATATCATCGTCCCTAAACACTAGTTTAGGGGCTTTTTTTATTACTATTAATTAAATAAAATTTATAAGGGAGGTAGAAGCTATGAGTATATACGATTTTAGAAGTATAGAAAAAAAATGGCAAAAGGTCTGGAATGAAAAAGACCAGTATAAGATGGATACTAAGGACACAACAAAACCAAAGTATTATTGTTTGGAGATGTTTCCATATCCGTCAGGTAAGATCCATATGGGTCATGTAAGAAACTATTCTATAGGTGATGTGATAGCAAGATTTAAAAAAATGCAAGGCTATAATGTATTACATCCAATGGGTTGGGATTCATTTGGTCTACCTGCTGAAAATGCGGCTATAAAGAATAATATACACCCACATACATGGACTATGTCTAATATAGAAGAAATGAAAGAACAATTGAGTATGCTAGGGCTTAGTTATGATTGGAATAAAGAAGTTGCAACTTCAACTCCTGAATATTATAAGTGGACTCAAAAAATATTTCTAGAGTTTTTAAAGGCAGGTTTAGCCTATAAGAAAAAATCTTATGTAAACTGGTGTCCATCATGTGAAACAGTATTGGCTAATGAACAGGTTGTACAAGGTCAGTGTGAAAGATGTGATAGTCTAGTTGAAAAGAAAGAGTTAGAACAGTGGTATTTTAAGACTACGGAGTTTTCAGAAGAATTATTAGCTGATTTGGATAGCCTAGCAGGTTGGCCAGAAAAGGTTAAGCTGATGCAAAAAAATTGGATTGGTAAAAGTTATGGAGCTAATGTAATCTTCCAGATAGATGGAAGTGACCAGGAAATATCTGTATACACTACTAGACCAGATACAATATTTGGATCTACATTTATGGTATTGGCTCCAGAATCTCAATTAGCAAGAGACCTTGTAAGGGGGACAGAATATGAGGTGATATTAGATGAATTCTTGTCTAAGATGCACACTATGACTCAAATAGAAAGAGAAGCCGTTGACCTAGAAAAAGAGGGGAAATTCATAGGCAGGTATGTGATTAATCCGCTAACAGGAAAAAAGATGCCTATTTGGATAGCAAACTATGTACTGGCAGACTATGGAACAGGTGCTGTAATGGGTGTTGCTGCGCATGATGACAGGGATAAGGATTTTGCTAAAAAGTACGACCTTGAAATAATACCTGTAATAGATGAAGATGATAAGATGATAAATTCAGGCCAATTTAATGGTATGGATAAAAAAGAAGCCTTCAATAAGATAGTGGAAAAACTTGAAGAAATAGGTAAGGGTAACAAGAAGACTAACTTTAGGTTGAGAGACTGGCTAATATCTAGGCAAAGGTATTGGGGTTGTCCTATACCAGTTATATATTGTGATGACTGTGGAATAGTACCGGTAGAAGAAAAAGACTTACCAGTCCTACTTCCTACAGATGTAGAATTTACTGGTAAGGGAGAATCACCTCTTGCAAGTTCAAAGACTTTCAGTCAATGTACATGCCCTAAGTGTGGCAAGCCAGCCAGAAGAGAAGTAGATACTATGGATACATTTGTAGACTCTTCCTGGTACTATATGAGATATGCTGACAATAAGAATTCAGACAGGCCATTTGATTCTGATGTAGTAAATAATTGGTTACCTGTTGACCAGTATATAGGTGGTGTAGAACATGCTATACTACATCTATTATATGCAAGATGGTTTACGAAGGCCTTCAAGAAGCTAGGATGGACTAGTCATGATGAACCGTTTAAGAATTTACTAACTCAGGGTATGGTACTTATGGATGGATCTAAAATGTCTAAGTCTAAGGGTAATACAGTTTCACCAGTTGAGTTGGTTGAAAAATATGGGGCTGATACTGCTAGGCTATTTATACTATTCGCAGCGCCACCAGAGAGAGATCTTGAATGGTCTGAACAAGGCGTTGAAGGCTGTTTCAAGTTCTTAAACAGAGTATATAGGTTAGTCGATGAATTAGCTTTTGTGACTAAGTCAAATGTCACTTTTGGAGACTTGACTAGGGCTGATAAGGATATGAGGGTCAAGACTAATTTAACTTTAAAGAAGGTTACAGAAGACCTTGGAGATAAGTTTGGTTTCAATACTGCAATTGCAGCCCTGATGGAATTAATAAATGACCTATATAAATACAAGGAATTAGAAGATAGAAATGATGCTGTAATTAAAGAAGCTATAGAAGCTGTAGTTGTTATACTTGCTCCATTTGCGCCACACCTTGGTGAAGAGTTATGGCTTATGATAGGTAAAGAAGCTAGTGTATTTGATATAGCTTGGCCTTCTTACGATGACAAGGCTATACAACTTGATGAAGTAGAAATAATTGTCCAAGTGAATGGGAAAGTTAGAAATAAAATTAGTGCTCCAGTTGGAATAGACCAAGAAACTATGAAGAATCTTGCATTAAATGATGATAAGGTAAAAGAGTTTATAGAGGGTAAAGATGTAGTTAAGGTAATAGCTATACCTTCTAAACTTGTAAATATAGTTGTAAAGTAGGTAGCTATAATGAGTGAAATAAAGAGAAACGAAACAAAGGGGATTACTCTTTTGACTTTAACGTCTATACTTTGGGGTGTAGCCTTTATCTTCCAAAGGACAGGTATGGAACATATTGGACCCTTTGCATTCAATTTCTTTAGATGCTTACTGAGTACATCGTTCTTATTGTTAGTTAGCGGATTTTTTAGATATAAGAATGCAATCCATTATAAGAATGCAAATTTCAAATCCAAATTAGTAACGAAAAATCTTCTTGTGGGAGGTACGCTTGCAGGCTTAGCACTATTTTTAGGAATGAGTTTTCAACAGGTTGGTATGGTGAGTACAAGTGCTTCAAAGGCCGGTTTTATTACCACTATGTATATAGTATTAGTACCTTTAATGGGTGTCTTGTATGGTAAAAAACCTAGTCTAAAAACTTGGCTATGCGTCTTGATAGCAGCGATTGGCTTGTATTTGATTTCTATAAAAGAAGGTTTTGTAATAGAAAAAGGTGATTTCTTCATATTTCTATCAGCAATATCATTTGCGTTTCAGATAGTAGTAGTTGATATATTTGCAACAAGGGTAGATGCTATTAAGCTAAATATGGCCCAATTTTTTACTTGTGGAATATTGTCTTTGATAGTAGTCATATTCAAGGAAACTGTGACTATAGAGTCGGTGAAGTTAGCTTCAATAGCAATCCTATATATGGGGATAGCATCTAGTGGAATAGGATTTACCCTACAGGTTGTGGGTCAAAAACATCTACCACCAACTATAGCATCACTTATAATGAGTACAGAGTCAATATTCTCATTGATAGCAGGAATGTTAGTATTGGGTGAGAGCATGATGGCAAGAGAACTATTTGGCTGCCTAGTTATGGTAGTAGCAGTGGTTTTAGCCCAGGTAGATCTACCAAAGAGGAAAAAAGCAAATGTAAGTTAAGTTGAATATTATCATTTTTAAACTATATTTTGTAAGAGATGGTAGCTTGTATGGGGTTCAAAAGCATAGGCAAAAAAACTACTTTTTGGGAACAAGAACAAATATACAGCCATTCTAAAAAATAAAACAAAAAATAGGATAAAACTTATTGACATTAAAAAGTCTATTTAGTATACTATATAGGTAATTGCCGCACGGTAAAGGTGGCTGCACGCAAAAGCAGTGCTTGGCAAAAAAACTCTACTTTGTAGATACCTGACCCGGCGAGTTTGAGAACAAGGAGGTGTATACATGTACGCTATAGTTAAGACTGGAGGAAAGCAGTATAAGGTTTCTGAAGGTGATGTTCTATTCGTGGAAAAGCTAGAGGCTAACGAAGGTGATGTTGTTACTTTAGAAGAAGTATTAGCAGTAAACAACGGTGAACTTAAGTTAGGTACTCCTGTAGTTGAAGGTGCGTCTGTTCAGGCTAAGGTTTTAGAACAGGGCAAGGCTAAGAAAATAATTGTTTATAAGTACAAGCCAAAGAAAGACTACAGAAGAAAGAACGGTCATCGTCAGCTATATACTAAGATCGTAGTTGAAAAGATCAACGCATAGTCATCATGATTAAAGTAACATTTTATTATAATGACAAATTTAAAATTAAGGGCTTTGAATTGAAGGGACACGCAAAGTATGGAGAATTTGGATACGACATAGTATGCGCATCTGCCACGACTAATTCAATCGGGGTTATCAATTCACTTGAAGAGCTACAGAATGTAAGTTTCGAGGTTCAAAAGGCAGAGGAGGGTTTTATAACAGCCTTTATAAAAGATGATGATATAGGAAAGTCCCAACTCTTGTTAAACCACCTAAAACGTACATTAGAGGAAATTAGTAGAGAATATCCAAAAAATATAAAAATATATGAAAAATAGGGGGTGACTCCAGATGTTAAAAATGAATTTACAGCTTCTTGCATCTAAGAAGGGAGTTGGTTCTTCTAAGAATGGTAGAGATTCGATTTCTAAAAGACTTGGTGTTAAAAGATTCGATGGTCAGACAGTAACTGCTGGTTCTATCATTGTTAGACAGAGAGGAACTAAGATTCATCCTGGAACAAATGTTGGAAAGGGTGGAGATGATACTCTATTCGCACTTGTTGATGGAAAAGTTAAGTTCGAAAGATTAGACAAGAAGAGAAAGAAAGTAAGTATATATCCAGTAGAAATTGCTGAATAATACAGTAAATGGGCTATCGAATTTTCGATAGCCCATTTTTTAAAAAGGAGGTGTAAGAATGTTTATAGACAAGGCTAGAATATTTGTCAAGGCTGGTAACGGTGGTAATGGTGCAGTTTCCTTTAGGAGGGAAAAGTACGTACCAGCAGGCGGACCAGATGGTGGTGATGGTGGTAAGGGTGCCAGCATTATCATAGTAGCTGATACAGGCCTAAGGACCTTGATGGATTTTAAGTATAAAAAGAAGTATTCTGCCCAGCACGGTGAAGACGGTTCTAAAAAGAAGCGTGCAGGAAAAAATGGCGAAGACCTAATTTTAAGTGTACCAGAGGGAACTGTAATCAGGGACGAAAAGACAGGTCTAATCATAGCTGACCTTAAAAAGGCTGGAGACCAGGCAGTGGTCGCTAGGGGTGGCTACGGTGGTAAGGGAAACCAGCACTTTGCAAATGCAGTTAGACAGGCTCCTGCCTTCGCTAAGTCAGGTACAGATGGTCAGGAAAGATGGATTATACTTGAACTAAAGATGATTGCTGATGTTGGTCTATTAGGATTTCCCAATGTAGGCAAATCTACTTTTCTATCGGTAGTAACATCTGCTAAGCCAAAGATAGCCAATTATCATTTCACAACCCTTACTCCAAATCTTGGTGTTGTTCAGACACGCCATGGAGAGTCTTTTGTAATTGCAGATATACCTGGTATAATTGAAGGGGCAGCAGATGGAGTGGGACTAGGACATGATTTTTTAAGGCATGTGGAAAGAACCAAAGTATTGATTCATATAGTAGATATTTCAGGTATAGAAGGGAGAAATCCTATTGATGACTTTGAGAAAATAAATGAAGAATTAAGACTATATAATGAAAAATTATCTACTAGACCACAATTAGTAGTTGCAAATAAGTCAGACCTTCTATTTGATGAGACTGTATATGATAATTTTAAGAAAAATATGGAAGAAAACGGATATGAAGTATTCAAAATGTCTGCTGTAACTAGAGATGGTGTGGACCAGGTAATAGACAGGGTGAGTCAGTTGCTTAGGGAAGCAGAAGAGATTGAACTTGTAAGTCACGAAGAAATGTATAGACCTGAGCTTGATATAGATGAAGATGAAGGTCTAAGGGTGCAAGTAGACGAAGAAGGTATCTATGTAGTAACAGGTAAGGAATTAAGGCGAATAATGTATTCAGTTAACTTTGACGATATGGAATCATTACAGTTCTTCCAGGCTCAAATGGAAAGTAAGGGAGTCTTTGATATGCTTAGAGAAGCAGGTATAGAAGATGGAGACACAGTCAAAATTTATGAACTAGAATTTGAATTTTATAACTAGATAAAATAGTAATTTAAGATAAGCTGCTTTAAGTGGGCAATTTCACAAGATGTTAAGAAGGGGGGAAACTAAATGCTAAATGGAAAAAAGAGGGCGTATTTAAGGTCTTTAGCTAATACAACTAAGCCAACTAGTCAGATTGGTAAGGAAGGTTTGACACAAGACTTTTTAGAACAATTAGAGGACCAGTTAAGAGTTAGAGAATTAGTAAAAGTTACTATACTAGACAATGCTGGTTTAGATGCTAAGGATACTGCAAATGCAATATGTGAGGCTATAAGAGCTGAATTCGTTCAAGCTATCGGTAGCAAGTTTACCATATACAAAAAAAATAATGAAAATCCTAAGATTATTTTTCCAGGACACCAACAGGCAAAACCAAAGGATAAGAGGGAAAATACTAGTAAAAGAATAACTAAAAAACAGGCCAGCATTAGGTCCATAAAAAAGAAATAAAAATTCTATATATCTTATATATTTCACATAAAGTGAATAGATATGTATATTAAGGTGAAAATTAAAGTATCAAGTAAAAGATACTTACATTTTTTCACCTTTTTTTATAAAAAATTAGATTTGATATTGAATTTTTTCTTCCGTAGTAGTATTATCCTAACTGTAGGACTTTTATTTTTATAAAAGTACTTAGTAGATTTCTTATAAAAAAATAGGGTGTTTGTATAACTCTAAAGGAGAAAAGGAGTATTAAAATGGAAAGAGTAACATTAGAAGATGTAAAAGAAGCAAAAAGTGTAATTGAAGATATTGTTTTAAAAACTGATCTTCTGGAAAACGTAAGGCTATCAGAAAAAACGGGGGCACAGGTCTTCTATAAGTGTGAAAACCTACAGAGAACGGGATCATTTAAAATAAGAGGAGCTTGCAATAAAATAGCTCATTTAACTGATGAAGAAAAGGCTTGTGGTGTAATTGCATCAAGTGCTGGTAACCACGCTCAGGGTGTGGCTCTTGGGGCTAGAAATGCTGGTATAAAGGCAACAATTTGCATGCCGGCAAACGCTCCTATATCTAAAATAGCTGCAACAAAAAGCTATGGAGCAGAAGTTGTTTTAAATGGAACTGTATATGACGATGCTTATGCTAAGGCTGTAGAATTGCAGGCTCAGACAGGTGCTACATTCTTGCATCCTTTTGATGATAAATATGTAATTGCCGGACAGGGAACAATAGGTCTAGAGATATTTGAACAGTTAGATGGTGATGTTGATACTGTATTGGTTCCAATAGGCGGAGGCGGTATTATAGCAGGTATAGCGACTGCCCTAAAAGAATTAAATCCAAAGATAAGGGTTATTGGTGTCCAGACTTGTAATATACCTTCAATGAAAAAGTCGTACGAAAATGGAAAGTTAACATCTGCCTTTAATGATATAACAATAGCTGATGGTATAGCTGTGAAGACACCAGGTAGTTTAACATTTGATATAATATCTAAGTACGTTGATGATGTAATAACTGTAACAGAAGAAGAAATCGCAGAAGCGATCCTATTTATGATGGAAAACCAGAAACTAGTGAGTGAAGGAGCTGGTGCAGTTAGTACAGCAGCGCTTTTATCTGAAAAATATAAGCCGGCAGCTGGTGAAAAGGTAGTGTGTGTGGTATCTGGTGGAAATGTTGATATTAATACCCTATATAGGATTATGAGCGTTGCCCTAAAGAGACAGGGAAGAAGAATTAGTATAGTAGCAGAATTACCTGATGTACCAGGTGCCTTATCGACATTAGTATCAATAATAGCTAAAAATGGTGGTAATGTGCTTACAATTAACCAGGATAAGCTAGCAACTGGTAAGTACATAAAGAAACAGACTGTAGAAGTAACAATAGAGACAGTAGATTTTGACCAAATAAATACTATGAAGTCTGCCTTTGTTGAGAATGGAATAAAGGTAGAATTTGTATAAATAATATAATTGGGATTAAAAGTAAGTAAATAGAGTATATATAAATACATATAGTATATATAAATATATATGAGCATATATAGAGCATATATATAAGACATAGAGTATATATACGATATATAGCATACCAATAATCCAATGTAGAAAATTTATAGTGAACGTATATTTGTAAAATATATGTGGAGTATATACAGTTAAGATATATGTAAAAAAATATATAGTTAACTTTGGTTATAATATAATAAAAAACTGAAAAGATATATAATGAGGAGGAAAAAATGGGAGAAGTAATATTTACAGACAAGGCTCCAGCAGCAGTTGGACCATATTCACAGGCAATAAAGGTAGGTAATGTGGTTTATTGTTCAGGTCAGGTGCCACTAGTTCCAGAAACTGGCTTACTTGTAGAGGGTGATATAAAGGCTCAGGCAGGACAAGCCTTAAAGAATGTAAAGGCTGTTTTAGATGAAATAGGAGCAGATGTAACAAATGTAGTGAAGACTACAGTATACATATTGGATATGGCAGATTTTGGACCTGTAAATGAAGTTTATGCAGACTTCTTTGGTGATCATAAGCCAGCTAGATCTTGTGTGGCAGTAGCTGATCTACCTAAGGGTGCAAGAGTAGAAGTAGAAGTATTGGTAGTATTATAAATAGGTTGTATAATATTTAGCGTTGGTGAGAGAAAAAATTGGTTCTATAATATATAGCGTTGATGGTAACAAAAATGCTTTCAAAGTCGTAAGAC
>CAUQSL010000013.1:0-49481 GCA_963520775.1 uncultured Peptostreptococcus sp. | reverse complement strand
ATGCTGTCGCATAAATTTCGGATTTTATTCATCAACGCTAGTTGACAAAGAACCACTTTATCTAAGCTACTTACTTAAATTAAAAATACCGGATGTATTTACTACACCCGGTAAGGATAGGTTTTAAAAACCACTAAAATCAATTTTTCTCTAGCTATTATTCTGGCTGAGGAGCATCAACTGGACAAACACCAGCACATGATCCACAATCTATACAAGCTGATCCATCTATAGAATAGATATCTCCATCACTTATACAAGATACTGGACATTCAGCTGCACAAGCACCACAAGCTATACAAGAATCTTTAATTACATATGCCATTTTCATTTCCTCCTATTAATTATATTTTATCGATAAATTTATTATAACAAACTAGGCTTCTTTTTGCAATTGATTTTTCAAAAAAAATAAATATTTTTTATTTATTTCTATATGCCTTGCAATGCCGCTATTTTATTTTTTATCTTACAGTTATATTTCTGCCTTTTTTGTATTAATTGAGAATAACTTATCTATAATTATATACTATCATTATCAATGAGATTTTTAAATTTAGACAAAAAAATAGGATAAGACATCTTATCTTACCCTATTTAATATCCACTTCATTAAATTTGATTTAGTCTTGTATGCTTTGTTAAATCAAGCTAATCTTATACTTCATTAAATTTTATCTAGTCTTCCATACTTTCATTCATTAAATAAGAAAGAGTAAATAAACTTTCTGTTAAGTTGACATTTTCTACTATAATGTTACCCGGTACTTCAAGGTCTATTGGTGCAAAGTTCCAAATACCCTTTATTCCTGCCCTAACAAGTTTATCAGCTATTATTTGAGCACCATTTTTAGGTATGCACACTATCGCTATATCAACGTTATTTTCTCTAACAAAGTCTTCAACCTTATCTGAGTCCATAATTTCAAAGTCTCTAATCTTTAGACCTATCATTTTAGGATTGGCATCAAATACTGCTATAGTTTCAAATCCAGCATGTCTAAATCCCGTATAATTAGTTAGAGCCTGACCTAAATTACCGGCACCTATAAGTATGGCACGGTACTTCCTATTTAGACCTAATATTTTTCCTATCTCCTTATGAAGAAAGTCTACATTATATCCATAGCCCTGCTGACCAAACCCCCCAAAGTTATTAAGGTCCTGTCTGATCTGAGAAGCTGTAAATCCAATTATTTCACTCAATTCTTTTGAAGATATTCTTTGTACATCCTTTGATAATAAGTCTGCTAAATACCTATAATATTTAGGCAATCTTCTTATTACTGCCATAGAAATATTCTTATTCCCCATTATCGTCCTCCTCATATAATATATTTTATAAAATTATAAAGTTTTTATTGTTAAAACAATATCAGCTTTATTAACCTACAATAATACAATATATATTATACCTCATTATCGATAATTTTAAAACACTTTTATTCTATTATTTGTTCCCATTTTTCATACAATTTAGCCAAACGTTTCTCTAGTTCCACCTTTTCTTGATTAACTTCTCTAGTTCGATCTGGACTAGTATAAACCTCTTCTTGGCATAACATATATTCTAAACCACTTATTTCTTTTTCAGTTATATCTATTTCTTTTTCTAGGTCTTTCACTAGACTTTTGGCTTTATTTTCAAGCTTTTTGAGTTCCTTTTCCCTTTTCTTTTCTTCTTTTATTTGAGTCTTTGTTTTGCCAATCTGAAGACCTACTTCTTGAAGCTCTTTTTTTTCTAGTTCCTGTCTTTTCTTGTTTTGGTAGTATTCGTAATTACCTAAATACTCCTCTATGCCATCAGCTTTAAGTACTAAGATTTTGTCTACAACTGTGTTAAGGAAATATCTATCATGCGATATAGTAAATATAGTTCCCTCATAATCTTTCAGAGCCTCTTCTAAAATCTCTTTTGAGTCTATATCCAGGTGGTTGGTAGGCTCGTCGAGTAATAGTAGGTTTGAATTTGATAGGATTAATTTAAGTATAGCCAGTCTAGCCCTTTCTCCTCCACTCAAACTTTTTACGAGTTTAAATACATCTTCTCCCTTAAATAAGAATCCACCCAATAAATTTCTCAACTCTGTTTGAGTTAAATTTGGATTATCATCCCAAATTTCATCTATTATAGAATTAGACAAGTTTAAAGACTTTTGTTCTTGGTGAAAATATGCTATATCTACTCCTTGCCCCAACTTATATGTACCAGCAGCGTGACTTTCTTCACCCATAATTATCTTAAATAGGGTCGACTTACCAACTCCATTTGGCCCTATCAGGGCAACTTTATCACCCCTATATATACTAAAATCTACATCCTTGAATACCTGTCTTTGTCCATATGATTTGGAAAGACCCTTGACTTCTAGCACATCATTTCCACTTTGTTGTCTAAGCTGAAAGTTAAACCTAGCCCTCTTTCTTAATTTTTGAGGTTTCTCCAAACGATCTACCCTATCAAGCATTTTTTCCTTACTTCTTGCCCTTTTAAGATGTTTTTCCCTACCATAAGCCTTTAGTCTTTCTATTGATTCTTCCTGTTTCTTTATTTCTCTTTGTTGATTTTCATACTGCCTCAACATTATTTCCCTATTAATTTTAGCCTGATTTTGGTAGTCCGTATAATTTCCATTATAGCTAGTAAGGTGCTTGTTGTCCATTTCAAAAATCCTATTTACAGACTGGTCTAGGAAGTACCTATCATGCGAAATAATCATTACTGTCTCCTGATAAGACCTTAAAAAACTTTCCAGCCATTCTATAGCGTCTGAATCTAGGTGGTTGGTAGGCTCATCTAGTAGAAGAAGTGATGGTTTGCTTAAAAGTAATTTAGCAAGTAGAACTCTGGTTTTTTCTCCACCAGAAAGCACCTTTATTTGCTTAGTCATCTCTTCATCACTAAATCCTAGTCCTCTTAGGGTCCCCTTCACCTCACTTTTATATGAATATCCGTTATTTTTTTCGAACTCTTCATACTTTTTGCCATAGGTATCCATAATTTTTTTTAGGTCTTCTCCTGGGTTTGTTATATTTGATAGACTAGCTATCTGACCTTCTAGGTATCTCAATTCTTCTTCTGCTTTTATAAGGTCTGAAAATACAGATACGACTTCATCGTATACAGTTTTTTCAGAATAGAAGTTGGTATTTTGTTCTAGGTATCCTAACTTACAATTTTTTGCTGTGAAAATGTCTCCACTGTCATATGGGAATATCCCAGTTATAAGTTTGAATAGGGTTGTTTTACCTGTACCATTTACACCTACAATACCAATCTTATCTCCTTCATTTACCGAAAAAGAGATATCCTCTAAAATGCTCTCTACTCCAAAACTTTTATACACTTTGTTACACGATAAAATTATCATAAACTCACCACCCTAACCTTGATCGATTTTTAAGTTAGGACTGGCATTTAGGTCCATACCGTCCCTCCTACCTGCCATATACCTATAATAACCTGCACAGGCTATCATAGCAGCATTATCAGTACAAAGGACAGGTGCTGGATACTTCAACTTAATACCCTCTTTCCTTGCTACTATGCCCATTTGATCCCTCAAGCAAGAGTTTGAAGCAACCCCACCTGACAAGGCTATAGTATCATAAGACTTATCCTTACAGGCCTTTATAGACTTGCTAGTTAGGACATCGACAACTGCAGCTTGAAAAGATGCACACACATCTTCAGCAACTATATTAATATTTTTCATTTTCATAGAGTTAAGATAGTTTAATACAGACGACTTTAGACCACTAAAACTAAAGTCGTAACCCTCTTCGTGTATACAGGCTCTTGGAAAATCAATAGCCTCAGGATTTCCTAACTTGGCCATCCTATCAACTATAGGACCGCCTGGATACCCTAAACCCATAGCCCTTGCTATCTTATCAAAAGCCTCTCCTGATGCATCGTCTTTTGTCTTTCCTAAAATTTCGTAACTACCATAGTCTTTTACCTCTACAAGATGGGTATGTCCTCCAGAAACTATTAGGGTGATAAATGGTGGCTTCAAAGTTTTATCCTCTATGTAATTTGCACAAAGATGACCTTCTATATGGTTAACCCCGACAAGTGGAATACCTAGACTAAAGGCTAAGGCCTTTGCATAGGATAGTCCTACTAATAAGGCACCAACTAAACCTGGTCCATATGTTACTGCTATATGATCTATATCTGAAAAGCTCATCTTGGCTGTATCCAGAGCTTCTTGAACCACTAAATCTATATTTTCTATGTGTTTTCTAGAGGCAACCTCTGGTACCACACCACCAAATTTTTTATGTATATCTATTTGAGTAGATATAATATTAGCAAGTACTTCTCTACCATTTTTTGTAATAGCACAAGCTGTTTCATCGCAACTACTCTCTATAGCTAAAGTTATAATATCACTCACTTAATAAAACACCTCCCTGAGCTGTTTCCACATTATTATTGCATCTTCCTTATTATTAGTGTAATACTCCTTCCTAATACCACCGGCTAAAAATCCAAATTTTTTATATAGACCTTGAGCTATATAATTGCTTGACCTCACCTCTAAAGTTATAGACGCAATCTTATCCTTATCACACATTTCTATTAGGGCATTAATTATACCATTACCTATTTTTTTGCCCCTAAAGTCTTTATGAACAGCCACATTTGTAATATGGGCCTCATCAATAATATACCAGGCTCCAACATAGGCAACTATTCTTCCATCTTCATCTTCTGCCACTATATATCTTGATAACTTATTTTTAAGCTCTTCCTTAAAGGCCTTATAAGACCATGGATCCTCAAAGGCAGATACTTCAACCTCGTATACACCATCTATATCATCTGCCGTCATACTTCTATATATCATTTTTTATATTCCTCTGCTTTTCCTCATATTGAACCTCTGCTTGAGATTTCCTTATATACATAGGCAAAATATCATAGCAGGTATAGATATCTATTCCCTTCTTATACTTTTCATAGGCGCAAGCGCAGACACTGGCTGCTCTGGAAACATTAATATTACTAGACCCTATTTTTATAGTAGGTCCTAGGCTTACCAGTTTATCCCTGTGCTTATATACACCCTCTCCAAGGAATATACTTGGTCCATCTAATTTTCTAACTATTTCTGTCAATTCATCTATATCCACTACCCCTATATCTACACTCACCTTCATACCTTCTCCTACAGATTCGTATATGGCAGAATATACTTGACTCCCTTGAGCATCTATGATTGGTATTAACCGAATCTTACTATCATATAGGTTGTAGGCAAGACTTTCAAGAGAATTAACCGCAACTACAGGTATGTTTTTAACGTGTCCTAAAGCCTTTACAGTTGCCATAGCAATCCTAATACCTGTAAAAGACCCTGGGCCAACGCAAACTGCCAATAGGTCCACATCATCAAGATCAGTATCTGCCAACTTACATAGGCTTTCTAATATAGGCATTAATTTTTGTGAGTGTGTTCTCTTGTCATTTAGTACAACTTCACCCAACAAGTCCCCATCTGACCATATAGCTACACTTGCAGCCCTTGTGGAAGTATCTAAACCCAAAATAATCATACGCCAATAACCTCCTCAACCAAACTTTTATAAGCTTGACCCCTTGGTATAAATTCTATATTCCTACCCATATCTTGGTAACTGATATTTATATCTAGTCTCTCACTAGGTAAAATATCTTCTATTATATTAGACCACTCTATTATGCATACGCCATCTGAATTTAAATATTCTTCAAAACCTATATCATACATTTCATCACTAGAACCTATCCTGTAAACATCAAAGTGGTTTAGCTTTAACCTTCCATCTTCATACTCATTTACTATAGTAAATGTAGGACTAGTTATATCATCTTTTATATTTAGGCCAAGAGCAATTGACTTTGTAAGAGCTGTTTTACCAGCACCTAAATCTCCATTCAGGCATAAAATAGCCCCCTTAAACAAGGCCTTACCAAGCTTTTGCCCTAGAATTGAAGTTGCATTTTCATTTTCTAAATAAATACTCTTCATACTGCCTCCTCGTGTATTAAATAATATATTATTATACCATTAATCTTACCTATCCCACAAATAAATATAGGCAAAAAAGAGGCTAGCCAAGTATGTAACACCTAAAATATCTCTAGATAGATGTTATGGACTTGGCTAACCCCCAATTTATAATTATAATCAATATATGTTTATCAATTTATATGTTTGCTGTTGATTTATGTATATCCATATATGCTGTCGATTTATATATATACATGTATGCGATCAATTTATGTATATATACGGTCAATTTTCATATATGCTATCAAGATCCACATAAACAGATACTACTTATAAGGCTTCTTTGCTTGCATTTTTAGCTGACAGCATGCATGCAACTGCTATAGATACCAACTTGGCAGATTCTCCATCAGACCTAGAACATACTACGATAGGTACCTTGGCACCTACGACAACACCACCAAATGTCCATCCACCTAAATATTTAGCAGTCTTTAATAGTACATTTCCAGTTTCAATAGCTGGAACAATTAATATATCTGCACGACCTGCTACTGGGTCATCAATTCCCTTGACTTCAACAGCATGAAGGTCAACTGCATTATCCATCTGTAGGGGACCACTTACGATACAACCTTTGATTTCACCTTCCTGATTCATTCTTTGTAAGGCAACTGCATCTACTGTGGCAGGCATCTTTTCATAGTACTTTTCTTTGGCACATATCATGGCCACCTTTGGTTCTTCATTACCTAAGGCATGAGCAACATCTACTGCATTTTCTATTATCCCCTTCTTCTGAGAAACATCTGGGGCTATAAGCATGGCACCATCAGAAGTTAGATAATACTTGTCTTTATGTTCATTAAATAATATACCAACGTAACTCAAAGTATTTCCTGTTCTAAGGTTGTTCTCCTTCTTAACTACGGCCTTAAGTATTACAGAAGTATCTATAAGACCCTTCATAATCAAACTAGCCTTCCCTGCATTAACTTGATCTACAGACTTTTGAGCTGCATCAGCTAAGTTGTCCGCATGCACTAATTCCATATCAGATATATCTAAATTACCTTCATTTGCAACATCTGTAATAATGTTTTCATCACCTACTAGAATTACCTTTGTAAATCCTAGATCAACCGCATTTCTTAAAGATTCTAATGTTGCTAAGTCATGTGGAGCTGCAACTGCAACTGTCTGAATTGCATCGCCGGTTTTTTCCTTAGCTAAATTAATAAAATAATCTTGATTTATCATTATACACACTCCTATAACATAAGTCTTTTTATTGTAGGTCACTCAAGAACCACTCATCTATATATATTTTATCACATTTATGGGTTAATAGTATCGTTTTCTTGAATCTTTTTGTATATTTTTGTCTTTTTTAACATTTTGTTTATACTTGTATTTTCACTATCACCGTAATTATAAATAAATATATATGTTTTTTCACTATCACCTTAACTATAAATATATATGTTTTTCACTATCACCATAATTATAAATAAATATATATGTTTTTTCACTATCACCTTAACTATAAATATATATGTTTTTCACTATCACCGTAGTTATAAATAAATATATATATGTATTTTCACTATCACCTTACTTGCAAATATATATCTCCAATTTCCACATATATGTCCTTATTCAATAGACCTACATTTCTTACAAAAAGTTGCTTTTAAAATTGTAATTTGCATAAACTCCTTAGTATCTTTTTCGTACTTGCTCATCATAAACAGCCTACTTGTTTTTTATGTACTATTTGGTATAATTATATCAATGAAAGGTATAAAAGACTATATGATTCAATAATAGGAACTTCCTAAATCGAACTTAGCGTCTATACTTTCAAAAATAATTAATTTATACGTTACTTGGAGGTAATAAAAATGAAAGTGATCGAATTTTTACAAAACGCAAGGGTATTTCAAATAGCAACAGTTGATGGAGACCAACCTCATACTAGACCTATTGGTTTCGTAATGGAGTATGATGGTGGTTTGGCATTTTTCTCTGACAAAAGAAAGGGTATGTACAAGCAGATGCAGACAAATCCTAAAATCGAAATTTGTGCTATTGACTCAAAATTAAATACGCTACGTATTGTAGCTAAGGCTAAGTTTATAACATCAGAAGACGCACAAAGAGCTGCCCTTGAGGTTATGCCAGACCTTGCCAAAATGGGTTACGCAGTAGGAGATGATGTCTTTGAAATATATACTCTTGACAATGTTAGCTTCACTTGTAAAACTATGATTGGTCAGGATGTCGATGGTATAGAATTATAGATAATAAAAATAATGAATTATAGACAATAAATAGTAAATGCTAAAGAATTGCTAAGTACAGTATGTATATAGGTTTCTCTATCTCTATACATACTGTTTTTTATTCTAACAAGCAATCATGGTATTGCAATCCTTCCTTAATGTAACGAAACAAGATTCCATGGTTGGTATATAAATCTGTAGTAACATTGTGCAGATAAACACCCTGCCTAAAAAGGGACCCTAAAAAGGATCCCCATTAAATCAAGTCAAGATGTACTCTAAATTTTATATATTATTAAGCATTTTGCTTTTGATATTCTTCATAAGCATACAGGGCAGCTCCTATAGCTCCTGCCATCTGAGAATCTGGAGATATTAATATATCGCACTCTAGTTCCTCATTAAGAGCCCTAACTATACCCTTATTTTTACTTACACCACCAGTCATGGCTACCGGAAGATTTAGTCCACCTCTCCTTGCTAAGCTAGCAACTCTAGTCGCAACTGATGAATGTATACCTCTTATTATATTCTCTAGTGGTATCTTCTTTGCCATACATGATATAACTTCTGATTCAGCAAATACTGTACAGGTAGAACTTATAGGGGTTACTTCTGTAGACTTAGCATCTAATTCTCCAAGTTGATCTAGTTTCACATCCAATACACCTGCCATAACTTCTAGGAACCTACCTGTACCGGCAGCACACTTGTCATTCATTAGGAAGTTTACAAGACCACCTTTTTCGTTTAGTTTAAGAATTTTTATATCCTGACCGCCAATATCTATAATAGTCCTAGCTCCTCCAAATATGAAGCCACCACCCTTGGCATGACAACTAAGCTCACTAACCGTCTTAGCGGCACTTTCATAGCTATTTCTACCATATCCAGTCGATACAATCAAGTCTATTTCTTCGAAAGCCTTTCCTGCTTTAGAAAGTACTTCTTCTATAACTAGGTCAGCTCCCTTAGTACCAGCTCCCAAGCTAACTACACCTTCACTTACTACCTCTTTACCATCTTTCATTATCACACACTTTGATGATGTTGAACCGATGTCAATACCCATTGTGTATATACTGCTCATTTTAGAATGCCTCCTATACCCTATATAATTTGTTTAATTTAAATGTTGTAGATAGATTATACTATTTTGTATGATACCCAATTATTATAAAACATAAATTTTTTTATAGCCTTTTGTATAAAATTATAATTTAAAATAAATAACCCTATATTGATAATAAAAATACAATATATAAGGGCTTTAATAAACCTATCTTCTCGTACATTATATCATATAAGAAGCCCTACTTTCAATATTTTACAGAAAATAGGGCTCCTTCTATTAACCTTATCTAGTTGTTAAATCTAGCTTAAGATAAGTTATTTTTTATCAATTTTTCAATCTTTTTGTAAAGTGGTATTGTTATTATTGATATTAATACCCCCTTAATTAAGTTAAATGGTGCTATAAACCAAAATACAAAAGAAAGTAGGTCTTTAACATTCGGATTTATCGCTGTACCCATTCCTATTATAGCCTCTAAGCCCATTATCTTACCATAAAACGGTAGCATTATGAAGTAGTTCATAGCTGTACCAATCACTACCATAGCTATTGTACCTAGGGCAAATCCTTTGATAAGATTTTTTAAAGTCTTATCCTTTTTATAAACTATAGATGCTACTACTACAAATGAAGAACCAACTACTATATTGGCTATCTCCCCTACACCACCAGTACTAGTTGCTGTAATTAGGTGAAGGAAGTTCTTCACTGCTTCAACTGCAAAACCTGCTACTGGTCCAAGTGCTAGACCTGCTACTAGAGCTGGCATATCTGATAGGTCTATCTTTAAAAATCCAGGAAATAATGGCACTGGCATTTCTAAAAACATCAATGCGTACGCTATTCCTGCCAATAAAGCGACCTTCACTAAGGTAATTGTAGATACCTTTTTCTTTTTCAAACTAACTGAATTAACCTTTTCCATTTCATCCTCCTATTTTTCGAGGGGAAAAAAATTCCTGGAGAAAGTCCCCAGGAACCATTGTTTACAAAAACAAATATTATAAAAGAATACTTCTCTCATCCAGACTTTACTGTCGGCTTTGGAATTTCACCAAATCAGCTTGCGCTCGCGGGCTATACCGCCGGTAGGGAATCTCACCCACCCCCGAAGATTAATTATTAATTTTTATTACATCTTAATTATATACAAACATTTTCATAAAGTCAATCTTTTTCATTTATTTTTTAAGATACTTTTTAATATTGTTTTTTACCGTTAAAAACTATTATATCAAAGTGTATCTCTTTTTTTATTTATTTCTGTAACATCTATCTTATCAGTTTACATTTCATTTACTTTTAAGATTTTTCTTCTTGTTTTATCCCTTTCATAGATAAGGACACCTTACCCTTTTCCTTGTCTATGCCAATTACCTCTACATTGACTATATCTCCTACTGTTAATAGATCTGATACATTTTTTACCCTCTTTTCAGATAGCTTAGATATATGAACTAAACCATCATTTTTTATTCCTATGTCCACGAATGCTCCAAAGTCTACAACATTTCTTACTGTACCTGTCAATATCATGCCTTCCTTAAGGTCTTCTAACTGCATTACATCTGTTCTAAGTATAGGTTTTAAACCACTTTCCCTTATATCTCTACCCGGTTTTTTTATTTCATCAAGTATATCTTTTAAGGTTTCCCTACCTATTCCTATTTCTTCAACCAATCTATCTATACCATAATCGTTAACTTTTTTGTTTATATTATCAAGATTTGATTTGGCTACATCATCAAGGCTGTAACCTAAAATATCTAGTATTTTAAGGCATGCCTCATAAGATTCTGGGTGTACACCTGTATTATCTAGCGGATTTTTTGAGTTTGGTATCCTGATAAATCCTGATGCCTGTTTGAATGCTGATGGTCCCAAACGTTTAACCTTCTTTAGCTGGTTTATATCTTCAAAGTCCCCATTTTCATTCCTATATTCAACTATATTTTTAGCCAAAGATGAAGATATTCCCGCTACATACTCCAATAGGGAATATGATGCTGTATTGACATCTACACCAATTTGGTTAACAGAGTCTTCTACCACTCCATCTAGGACCTGGCTTAACCTCTTTTCATTAACATCATGCTGATACTGACCAACACCTATACTCTTTGGCTCTATCTTTACTAGTTCAGCCATTGGATCTTGCAATCTTCTAGCTATAGATATAGCCCCTCTTATTGATACATTTATATCTGGATGTTCCTCATTAGCTAATTTAGATGCTGAATATACTGATGCACCTGCTTCATTTACAATTAAGTATGATACATCTCTATCTATTTCACCTATCATCTGAGCAACAAACTGTTCTGACTCTCTTGATGCGGTTCCATTACCTATTGATATTATATCTACCTTATATTTTTCTATTAACTTCTTTAATATTGATTTAGCCTCATCTACCTTATTTTGTGGTTTGGTAGGGTATACAGTTGTAAAGTCTAGTAATTTCCCGTTTTTGTCTACTATAGCTATTTTGCAACCTGTTCTATAAGCCGGATCAAAACCCATGACCACTGAATTTTTTATTGGAGCCTGTAATAACAAACCCTGCAAATTTTTACCAAAAACCTTTATTGCCCTCTCTTGAGCTATCTCTGTAAGATGATTCCTAACTTCTCTTTCAATAGATGGAAATATCAACCTTTTGTAGGAATCTTTAGCAACATCTTCTAGAATATGCTCATTACCTATATTTTGTTGGTTCTTATAGGTATTTACTATTTTATTGATAATTTCATCTTCATTAAGTATGACCTTGACTCCTATGAAACCCTCTTTTTCTCCCCTATTTATAGCCAATATCCTATGCGGCGGTATGTCTGCAATCCTTTCAGAAAAATCGTAGTATAACCTATATACAGAATCTTCCTCAAGTTTAGCCTTAGATTCTATCAAGCCATTTTTTAAGGCCTTTTCTCTTATGTACTTTCTAATTGTTGCTTCATCACTCATAATTTCTGCAAGTATATCTTTTGCACCCGCTATAACTAGACTCACATCATCTAAGTCCTTATCAGCATTTATAAATTTTTCTGCCTCTTTTTCTATATCCAGATGCTTTGTGAGAAGGACCATCATGGCTAGTGGTTCCAACCCTTTTTCCCTGGCTATTGTAGCTCTAGTTCTTTTTTTCTGCTTGAAGGGTGCGTATATATCCTCTACTTCCTGTAGGGTCTTTGCCTCTTCAATAGATTTTTCTATTTGGTTATCAAGTTTACCTTGTTCCTCAATTAACCTCTTAACATCGTCTTTTCTTTCACCTAAGTTCCTCAGATACCTCAATCGTTCTTCAAATTCTCTCAACTGAACATCTGTCATACCGCCGGTCGCTTCTTTTCTATATCTCGCTATAAAAGGTATTGTATCTCCACCATCAATTAATTTTATAGCATTGTCGACCTGACTTTCCCTCAGCCCCATATCATTTATTAGTATATCTTTTATATCCATTATTACCCCTTTGATCTACCTTTTTTATATGTTTATTGATTTTATTATATCTTTTTTTGGCTTGATTATATAAGCAACCATTTTTATTCTACCATCAAATTTGTATTATGTTTTGCACTAACGCTATTATGATATCTATTACAGGATCAAAATTTATTTTTCTTCCATAACTAAGTCTTTTCTGGTAGATACGCCTCCTTGTTTTGAGGTTTTTCCATTTCAAACTAGTTTTATTGTATTTTTATTTTTTTTGTTTTAGGTACTCGAAGATAAAATTATCTAACTTTCCGTCCATAACTGCATCAACATTAGGATTTTCTTCATTTGTCCTATGGTCTTTTACCAGTTTATATGGTTGGAATACATATGATCTTATCTGACTCCCCCAAGTAATCTGTGAATATTTGCCCTGCAAGTCCTCTATCTTTTCCTTATTCTCTTCTTCCTTAACCTGTACTAGCTTGGCAATTAGGAGTTTCATCGCTATATCCTTGTTAGAATGCTGGCTTCTTTCATTTTGACACTGGACAACAATACCTGTAGGAAGATGGGTTATTCTAACAGCTGAATCCGTAGTGTTTACATGCTGACCACCTGCACCAGACGCCCTATAAGTATCTATCTTCAAGTCTGATTGGTTAATCTCAACGCCTATATCTTCTTCTAGCTCCGGTATTACATCTATAGACGCAAAAGATGTATGTCTCTTGCCAGATGAATCAAACGGTGATATCCTTACCAACCTATGTACACCCTTTTCACTTTTTAAATGTCCATAGGCGTTTTGCCCTTGGACAAGTATAGTTGCCGCCTTTATACCAGCCTCAGGATCTGAATTAAGGTCTACAAGTTTCACCTTATAACCACTTGACTCAGACCACCTTATATACATTCTTAATAACATCTGGGCCCAGTCTTGTGCATCTAGTCCTCCAGTACCTGAATTAATCGATAATATAGCATTGTTGGCATCATACTGTCCACTAAAGAGCATCTCAATTGTAACCTTATCTAGATTTTCCCTAGCCCATTTGATCTGGTCTATTATAGACGCTTCTATTTCTAAATCATCACCAGAACAAGATTCTTGGCTTAGTTCCAACAAGATATTAATATCTTCTATTGAGGATATTAGTTCCCTATACTGGCTTAGTCTAAGTTCTATTGACTTATTTTCTTGTAAAATTACATTAGATTTTTTTGTATCCTCCCAAAAAGTCTGCTCTTCCATTAGCTTTTCAATATCTGACTTCCTTCTTTCAAGACCTCTCAGGTCAAAGTGACTCACCCAATTCTACGGCCTTTTTGATCATTTCATCGTATTTAGACTTATAATCTTGAATATTTATCAACCTAATCACCCCTTACCTTATTTTAGTATTCTAGAATTATTAGAAATTTCCATTATAGCATAATTATAAGTATAGCATAATTACAACTTATGTACCCATATATTTTAAATAAAAATACACCCCATAAATTTGAGGTGCATTTTTTTTAAAAAATTAAAATTTTAGAAAGGCTTTTGCCTAATTAAGCGTTCATACAGTTTTGTAATTTTCCAGTTTCAATCTCTAACTTAAGGTTGTCAAGAGCTGTCGAAACCATGTTATCCACTGCTGTTTCAGTGAAGAATGCAAAGTGTCCTGTTAGTATAACATTGTCCATCTTCATTAACTTTTCAACTACAGTTCCTTCTACTTTCTTAGGATCTATATTCTGATTTACATATAAAGTTTCACATTCTAAAACATCTAGGGCTGCTCCCTTTAATTTACCTGATTCAAGTGCCTCTATTACATCATCTGTATTTACAAGACCACCCCTACCAGTATTTACTAATATAGCCTGGTCTTTCATGTGGCTTAGTCTATCCTTATTTATGATATAATGAGTTCCTTCAGTCAAAGGTAGGTGAAGTGAAACAACATCAGACTCTTCAAGTAATTTTTCTATTGTATCTCTGTATTCTAATATTCCTTGTGCATCTGGGTTTTTAAATTCGTCAAAGCCTATAACCTTAGCTCCTAGCCCCTTAAATAGCGTTGCAGTTGTTAGACCTATTCTACCAGTACCTATTATACCTACAGTGCAAGACCTAATTTCTTTAGAAAGAAGGTTTTTACTCCATCTAAAGTCACCACTTTCTTGAGCTGTCATTATATGTCCCATATTTCTTAGTAGGGTCATAGCATGTGTAACAGCTAATTCTGCTATTGCATTTGGAGAATATCTAGGTACATTTGTTATAGAAATACCATATTGTCTTGCAGTCTTAAGGTCGAACATATCAACTCCAGCTGTTCTAGATGCTATCTGAGTTAGGCCATACTCTTTCATCTTTTTGAATATCTCTTCATCCTTTACAGGTATAACCTGCTGAGTAGTCACGCCATCATAACCCTTAGCTTTTTCTATTGAGTCTTTAGTAAGTAGACCATATTCTATGTCTATCTCAACCCCGTTCTCCTTTGACCATTTCTCGAATGCCTTTTCTTCATAACCCTGTACGTAATATGCTAAAATTTTCATATTGTAGCCTCCTAATACACATAAATTTCATTTGAACTAATAAAACACTAACTAATTAATTTTGATTTTACACTAAATATTAAACACTAAATATTAAACACTAATTTCTAAATTATAATTTACAATTACTAATTTCAATCACCAACTGTTAAATTATAATTTGTAAATACTAATTTATAACCACACACTAGTAAGTGGCTATTTATAAACACTAATTTCAAAATACGAAATATTGATTGTTAGGTGTACAATTCATATACTGAACACCGAAAATAATCTGAACGTTTTCTTGACTAATAACTTATTAACACAACTTTTTAATACATGAAATTTATATCTTCTTGATAATAATAATAATTTTTTAACTATCAATGTTAAAAAAATATATTAACTTCTATTAAACTAATAGGGTACGAGGTTGCCATATAAGATATGGCAACACTGCGAACTCTATCTAGTCTTACTTTTTATATAATATTACTTTTTTTGCAATATTATATTTATACAGCAGAACCAATTATTTTTTATTTAACAGTCTTTAATGCTTCTACTATTTCTGGTATAACCTTGTAAAGGTCTCCAACTATACCATAGTCAGCTATACCGAATATTGGGGCATCTGCTTCCTTGTTTATAGCTATTATAAGATCAGATTCCTTCATACCAGCCATATGCTGTATAGCTCCTGATATACCACAAGCTATGTATAAGTTAGGCTTAACTGTTACACCAGTTTGTCCTACCTGGTGAGATCTATCAATCCAACCAGCATCAACAGCAGCTCTTGAAGCACCAACTACTCCACCTAGGGCCTCTGCTAATTCTGAAATCAGCTTAAATCCTTCTGCATTTCCAAGTCCCTTACCACCAGATACTATTATATTAGCATCTGTTAAAGATACCTTTTCGTTAGCAGACTTCACTATTTCTAATACCTTAGTTCTTATGTCAGATTCCTTAAGGTCTATGTTTAACTTAACAACTTCACCTGTCCTAGAGTCATCCTTAGCAGCCTTGTCCATAACCCCAGGTCTAACTGTAGACATCTGTGGTCTGTTGTCTGGACATATGATAGTAGCCATTATGTTACCACCAAATGCAGGTCTTGTCTGCTTAATCTTACCGTCTTCTGGATCTATTTCTAACTTAGTACAGTCAGCTGTAAGACCAGTATTTAATCTAGAAGCTATTCTTGGAGCAAGATCTCTACCTATGTGAGTAGCACCAACTAAAACTATTTCTGGCTTGATTTCGTGTACAGCATCAACTATTACTTTTGTATAAGCGTCAGTTGTGTAGTTCTTTAAAAGAGCATCATCAGCTACATATACAGTTTCAGCACCATAGCTAATTAATTCTTTTGCTAGTTCGTCCATATCCTGACCTAGAAGTATAGCGTTTAACTTAACTCCTCTAACATCAGCTAATTTTCTACCTTCTCCTAGTAATTCAATTACAACTGGAGTAAGTTTTCCCTGTCTTTGTTCAGCATAGACCCAAATGTTCTTGTACTGATTCAATTCATTTCTATCCATAATACTCTTCTCCTATAAACAATTAAATTATATTATATGTACAGCCTTTAATTCATTAACAACCTTGGCTGCAACTTCTTTTTCAGTTCCTTCTAGTATAACACCCTGACCCTTTACTTCCGGTGTAAATGACCTAAATACTCTTGTAGGTGATGCTTTAAGACCAACTTCAGTCTTTTCTATATCAACATCATCTATTGAAAGAACCTTAATTTCTTTTTCATAGGCTTCGAATATTTTATCTATATACATATGTCTTGGTTCATTAAGTTCCTTAACAGCTGTAAGTAGGGCTGGCATCTGTAATTCAATCATTTCGTAACCATCTTCTAACTGTCTCTTAACTGTAAGTGTGTTTCCATCTATTTCTAAACCTTCTACATATGTTACCTGAGGTATTCCAAGCTTTTCAGATATCTGAGGACCAACCTGAGCTGTATCTCCATCTATAGCCTGTCTACCAGCTAAAATCAGGTCATACTCTCCAATTGCCCTAATTCCTGCTGCTATTGCATTTGATGTAGCCCATGTATCTGAACCACCAAAGGCCCTATCAGATAGAAGTACTGCTTCATCAGCACCCATAGCTAGGCACTCTCTTAGCATTACATCTGCCTGTGGAGGTCCCATTGAAATTACTGTTATATGAACATCTTCATGAGTATCCTTAAATGCTAGAGCCTGTTCTAATGCGTTTGCATCATCTGGATTTAATATACTTGGTACACCTTCTCTTATTAAAGTGTTTGTTTCTTTATCAATTCTAACTTCTGTTGTATCTGGTACTTGCTTTACGCATACTATGATCTTCAAAATTCACACCACCCTCTTATTTTAATACATTTGCTGCAATTACTATCTGTTGAACCTGAGAAGTTCCTTCATAGATAGAAAGAATTCTAGCATCTCTGTATATTCTCTCTATTCTATAATCCTTAACAAATCCATATCCACCATGTAACTGCAATGCCTTATAAGCTACTTCATTAGCTACTTCTGCAGCATAGTACTTAGCCATTGATGATAAAAGAGCAGGACTCTGCTTATTATCCTTTAATTGTGCTGCCTGATGAACTAAAAGTCTTGCAGCTTCAACCTTAGTAGCCATATCAGCTATTGTAAACTGAGTATTTTGGAACTTAGAAAGTGTCTTACCGAACTGTACTCTTTCTTTAGTATACTTGATAGCTTCGTCTAGGGCAGACTGAGCAACACCAACTGCCTGGGCTGCAACTCCGATTCTACCAGCTTCAAGAGTATTCATCATAACCTTGAAACCTCCACCTAGCTTACCAAGTAGGTTTTCCTTAGGAACCTTTACATTTTCAAATATAAGGTCTGATGTTCTAGTACCTCTGATACCCATCTTATCTTCGTGAGCACCATGAGAGAATCCTTCCCACTTAGCTTCAACTATGAATGTAGATATACCTCTAGTTCCTTTGCCTTTTTCAGTTACGGCAGAAACTATAGCAAAGTCACAGAAAGGACCATTAGTTATCCAGCATTTTCTACCATTTAATATATAGTAGTCGCCTTCTAGTACAGCAGTTGTCTGAGTAGCACCTGCATCTGAACCAGCTCCTGGCTCTGTAAGACCAAATGCACCTACTAGTTTTCCTTCAGCAAGTGGCTTAAGATATTTTTGTTTCTGGTCTTCAGTACCGAAGTTTACTAATGGAAGCGCAACCAATGATGCGCCTGCTGTTACATAAGTACCACAAGAAGCATCTGCCCTTGATAATTCTTCCATTATTAGCGCATATGAAACATAATCTGCTCCAGCACCACCATATTCCTTTGGTACTATTGGGCAAGAAAATTTGTATTTAGCTAACTTATCGATAAATTCCTGAGGCATATCAAGGCCTTCTCTGTCCATCTTTTCAGCTAAATCAGTCTCATACAATTCACGCTGGCAAAAATCATTAATTGATTTTTTTACTAATTCATGCTCTTTTTTTAGTATCATTTTTAACCTCCAAAAATTTGATTACAATTACGCTAGAATTTCAGCGAATGTTTGTATCCTAGTTCTTATTTGTTCTATGCTAGTTGTTCCCTGTTCAATCTCAATAAATAGGTGAGGTATTTCTGCCCCTTCCATATCCTTTTTAAAGATTGGATAATCATACTCTTCTGGATCGCAGAATTTCATTAGTGCATATACAACACCATCGGCGCCTAACTTTTTAGCATCTTCAGCTACCATCTTACCTCTTAACTTAGCAGGGTCATATGCTAGTGAACATCCTTCTACATCAGCCCACCACTGTGCCATTCTTTCTAATGCACTTCCACCTTCTGGAACTAGAGTTCTGAACTGTCTAGTTTCCTGAGCAACATCATCAGCCACTATAGCCATGTTGTTTGCCTCGAATACTTCTAACAAGCCCTTATCATCTAGTACTATACCAGAAGTTATTATCTTCTTGCCCTTAAAGTCTTCCTTAGGCATAGCCTTTAGGCCAGCAACTAAATCTTTAACTAAAGCTGTATGTTCTTCAACCTTCATAAAGTGAGCACTCTTTAATACGTAATTTCTTACTCTAGGAGTGATTGTATTTAGATAGTCAGGAACCAACTTAACAAACTCATTCATTGCTTTTCTGTGTTCATTATAAACAGCTATACTTGCCTGTATACTTTCCTCACTTATTTCGTGTCCACAGATTTCTTCTAACTTAGTCTTCACTGTAGTGTATTCACTAACTAAGTAGTCTTTACCAGCCTGGATCTTTCTGTTTTGAGGGAAGGCAAAACCTATCATAGGTATGTCCTTAACACCAGACTTCCAGTTCTGAGTAAGTGTTATAAGTGTATCACAGTGACATGGTATTATAGCACCTGACAAGCCCTTAAAACTTCCCTTTAGACCATATTCCATGATAGCCTGGATGATAGAACAACAGAATGCTGGGAAGTATTCCTTAGCCCTTTCTATTGAAGTATTACCACCCCATGTTCCCATTGGTATCATTCCACCTGCGTGAACTATTTCTCTTGGAGTGTATACTGGGAAACATCCTATAACTTTCTTACCTTCTTTAAGATATTCATCTAATAATGCATTTGGATTATTTGCAGCATATTCGAATTTTGCAATCAATTCTTTAACAGTCATTACTGAGCACCTCCATTACTTTTTCTTTCTTCCATAACTTCTACTAGCCCTTCTAGTCTTGTTTCAAACTGGGCCTTAGCGAAGTTTCTTGGGTCGGCCTGGTCACCATCAAATCCTGCATATGGTAATCCAGTCTGCTCAGCTACTCTTCTCTGCATTTCGTACTGTACAAAAGACATCAACTTACAGCTTCTGTTCATATGGTAGAAAGCACCATCACAGTTTCCACCCTTAAGAGCGTTAACTCTGTACTCTACCATAGTTTCTATATTAACATTGTTGAACATTGTACTATAAGCTCTAGCCATTCCATCTAGGTCGTTCACATCATAAATCAATGCCCAAGCATGTGGATAAACTGAACCAGTCATGTTTACACCCTGCTTAGATAGAGACTTCATCTTGTAACCGATATGTGGCCAACATGGGATACCTTCCAGCATGATTCTGAACTTTTCTTCACCTCTAAATGAAGTCTGTCCAGTCTTAGCATTTTCTTCAAGCTCTTCTATAAGTAGCTTAAATGCTTCAGTAGTTTCCTTTTTACCTCTAGCTGCAACTATAGCTGCCATGTAGTTGAATAGGTCGAAACCATTCATTGGAGATGGGAAGTTACCTTCTGGTAGACTCATTGAGTACTTCCATAACTTACCATTTTCAGAAGATATCTTCATAACTTCTTCTAATCTCTTTGGATCGAATTTCTTGCCTGAAATTTCTTCAAACTGTCTTATAGCTTCTTCAAACTGTCCTCTTAGGTACTTGATTCTATTTTCAGTTACTTCATTTTCTAAGTTATATGCTGTATCTATCATTACTAAAGGTATATTTAACTCTCTAGATATGTTCTCATACCACTTGATAACTTCATTACAAATATTATTACAGCAACATAGGAAGTCTGGCTTTGGCATTGGTAGGGCATCAGAATGACCCTTTAAAAGAACACCAAAATTTGTTCTGGCATATGCACATAGGTCATTTGAATATCCTTCACCTTCAGATAACTCACAAAGTTCTAGGGACTCCCTCTTAGCTGCAACACCTGCTGCGTGGTTTTCAGGATATAATAACTGAAGATCAAATATTTCAGCCAATTCCTGAGGGAAAACTGATGTTGACCAACCAACTGGTCTACCAGCTTCCTTTTCTTTAAATGCATTATCGTACTGTGCCTGCAATAAATCAGCTATGGCTGTCTTTGCATCTTTCTTTACATTTGCTTCCATTATCAACACCTCCAAAATTACTTACTTAATGATACCTTTTTCCTTTAATTCATCGAATTCAGCACCACTAACACCAACACCTTCAAGTACTTCCTTAGTATGTTCACCAAATTTAGGAGCTCTTATATATTCGCCTCTCTTG
The DNA here is from genome assembly GCA_963520775.1 of uncultured Peptostreptococcus sp. Taxonomy (GTDB): domain Bacteria; phylum Bacillota; class Clostridia; order Peptostreptococcales; family Peptostreptococcaceae; genus Peptostreptococcus. The sequence goes on along the minus strand of CAUQSL010000013.1, from coordinate 28,092 downwards.
TTTTCTGTGAACATTACTGGTGTGTTGAATACAATACCTTCATTACCGCTTTCGAATGTATGTTTGATTAAGACATCATTAGCCCAGCACTGTTCGTCAACTAGGATTTCATCAGTTGTAGCAAGTTTTTCATAAGGTATACCAGCCGCTTGAAGTCTTGCACACCATTCATCTATAGGTCTCTTTACGAATTCCTTTTCTAATATATCGACAAATTCTTCTACATAATTTACTGCACTCTTAAGTGTACTATACTTACCACCAATCAAGTCTGGTCTTTCTATTACAGTATTACAGAAGTTAGCAAACCACTTGTCATACTGCATGAAGGCAATCTGTAACCACCTGTCATCAGCACACTTAAATGTAGTATTTATTGGGTTTGGTGGGTTCTTTCTAGTTATAGGCATTCTGTATCCGTAATGAGCTGCAGAAACCATGATACCCATACCAAATACTGCTGTATGGAATAGAGAAACTGTTACTCTTTCTCCCTTACCAGTCTGTTCTTTCTTACGTAGGGCTGCTAGTACACCTGCTGCCAAACTTATACCTGCATAGTGGTCACCAAGACCTGCTACTGGGTTACATGGAGAACCATCTTTTTCCATCAAACTCATTGCTACACCACCTCTTGCAAAGTAAGCTGTATAGTCGAATGCTGGATTATCCTTAGCTGGTCCGTTTTCACCGTATCCTAGTAAGTGAGCGTATATAATATGTGGAGCTCTCTTCTTGACCTCTTCATAGTTAAGACCACTTCTATCAAGAGCCTTCTGTCTAGTATTTGTCAAGAAAATATCTGCATCATCAAGTAACTTGTAAATAACTTCAACACCTTCCTTAGTACCAGTGTCAATTACGATACCCTTCTTACCTGAGTTTTCAATTTCAAACATTGGATTTTCTTTTTCATCAGTTGGGAAACACCACTGTATACCAACCACCCTCATTGTATCTCCAAATGTAGGTTCGATTTTTATAACTTCTGCACCCCAGTCAGCTAGCAATCTACCACAGATTGGAGCTGCAACAAAGTTTGCATACTCAATAACTCTTACACCCTCTAAAGGTAATCCTGTTTTTGTCATTTCTCTACCTCCCAAAAATTTGTCATTTTTATATAATTTGAAGTCTATGACTTTCTACTATATATAATAGCAAATACCGTGCCAACTTTTCAAGCTATATTACTTGTTTATATTTTTTCACATTTTAGTTTTACTTACTCTTAGGCATTTTTGATTTATCCTTTTATACACTATATTAGGCAAAGCTTTGCTAGAAATAATAATATGATTTTTATTTTATAAAAAACTTTTTCCTTCAGACTTTTATTGATATAGATTATTATTATATGGCTTTTTGCGAATTATACAGTGTTTAAATTTGCATTTTGCAAATAAATCCAATTTCATATTCTTAAATAAATTTTAATAGGTTAATAAAATAACATTTTTCTAGCTTTTATTAATATAATTTATCCTTTTTGTTAAAAAAACATCTTTTATTAGCTAAATTATAAGTTATGATAAGAAAAGAGTGTATTTGCATTTTGCAAATACACTCTTTTTATAGTCTTTTCTGTTTAAATTTCTACACAAATTGTAAAGAATAATATTTTTATATAGGTTTATTCAACCTCTTCTTCACCATCTAATACTCTCTGTCCATACCACTTGTGGTCTGGATGTTCTCTCTTGAATTTCCTATTTTTGTAAACCCCTATTGTCAAGAATGGTATAACTATAACAAATATACCTAGGTAACCACAGTAACCGTATCCAAACTTAACTATATTTGTAAGACCAGTAGATGAAATAAACACTGCAACTATGATGATCATTGCTGCTGTGAATACTCTTCTTCTCTGCCTAGTCTTTAGGAAGGCAAGTTTTTCATGCTCTTCAAACCTATTAACCAAACCAAATATACAAGTTACTCCTGTTGATATTAGGCATAGGAATAGGGATACCTGGTAAGCAACTGCTATAGCTGCATTACCTGTATGCTTAGCAACAAATAATGTTGGTAGAGTCATCTGACCTGCTGCACTGAATTCCTTAAACCAACCTAATAGCATTGTTACAGCCAAACATAGGGCAACTGCATTCATCAAGAAAGAAAGGGCCATAGATGCTGTAGCCTGTTTTTCGTCCTTTAATAGTTCTCTAGAAGTTGCTGCTAATGATGGTATAACAACTGACTGGAAGCCTGCATAAGTGAATATTAGGATAAAAGGCTTGATAGATGAGCCACCCCAAACTTCTCTAGCTGATATGATGCGTCCTATTTCACCAGTTCTCATGCTTATACCTGTTAGGAATATAGCCAAACAACATATCATGATTATTATTGACATTATACCTGCTGCGCCTGATACAACCACAGCACCATATACGGTAAGTATCAATAGTACAAGACCTACTATTATAATAGATACAATGTAAGGTACTCCCATTGTCTGGAATACTGCTGCAGCACCTGCGATTACAGCACCAACAGCGATTATAACCATTAGGTAGTAGTAGATTTCCCATAATATTTCTAGTTTTGGATATGGGTCCCAAAGATGTTTGAATAATTCCTTATAATTTTTACAGTCATAGTTATTATACATTACAATTGCTTCTCTTAGGGTAACTGTTAATAATACCATGGCTAGTATTGCAGTAATCGGTGCAGTCCAACCGAATTGAACATAATACTGCGTTTCTTGGTTTCCTGTTGCAAAACCTCCTCCAGCATGCGAACCGAATAAGACAGCCGCTACACCGAATATTGCACCAAATGATCCAATAGTTTTAGCTTTTTTCATTTCACTTCTCTCCTTTAAGTTTTTTGAATTTTTTTAACCCTTTAACTTATTAGAAGCAAATTTTATGCCAAATATTCTGGATCTTATTTAATTTTCTCTTTTTTTAGGTAATAATGTCAAGCCAGCTAGTAGAGATACTCCACCTAAGGCTAGTAGACTGTCATTATTATCACTTCCTGTTTTGGCTAATGACTTTTTACTATTTGATTCAACCTTTTTCTTATTCACATCCACTGATGGGTTTGGTCCTGGTTGTGGACTTGGTCCTGGTTGTGGACTTGGTCCTGGTTGTGGACTTGTTCCTGGGTTTGGATTTGATCCTGAGTTTGGATTTGATCCTGGATTTGGATTTGGTTGTGGACTTGGTTCTGGTTGTGGAGTCGGATAATATGGTACTACTTTTTCTACATATTTCCAAATTCCCACAAATTGAATATCTGCTTTGTTTATTGTTTCTGTATCTTTTTTATAACCTTCAAATACCCAACTTCCATTTCCCTCTTCAACCTTTTCTTTCGATGGCTTTGTTGCTGTCACTTCAGTCCCATTAACACGAGCTTCCTTATCCACAGGAAGTAAGGCCTTGACATTATCAGGTAATGTTTTTCCTTCTGTTTTGCTTTCGAATTTATAAGATACATTATAAAATGTAACATAACTTAGTTCTAAAACATTAGCTTCTACTTTGTTGATAGGCAAATTTGTAGCTGAATCCAAGCTTAACCAACCACTACCGATTCTACCTGCACTTGGGTGAACATTACCCTCAACAGAACCTGTTACTTTTAGTACTGTTTCTCCATTTGTATCTGCTAACTCTTTGGCTTTGTCTTGATTAATACGAATAACCATCTGACTGATTTCTTCTTCACTCTTATCAGGGAATAAGGCTTTAAGTTCTGTTGATGTAAGAGATCTAAGTGTCATATTACGCATAATTGTTTCAGCTATAGACTTACCTTCATCTGGTTTTACTACACTTTCAGCGATACGCTCATTACGTTCACTTTCAGGTCTATTACTATCCTTGTCGTTTAAAGATCTAAGTATCATTCTAAATGTTATATTTTTATATGTCTGCTTAGTCTCAACACCTGATATAGTTTCAACAAATGTAGTTTCAACACCAAATGTAACTTTAGGATCTGTATTACTAACTAATGAATTAAAACTATCTTTTGTTTTTCCTAAATTTGTCCCATCTTTTGAATAAATATTTAGAATTTCTTTTGTTCCGTCTTCCTTAATTCCTATTGCATATAAAGGCCTCCATGAGTATCCATTAAATTCTGCATATAATTTTTCTGGAACAACTAAATCTTTGTCTAAATTCACATTTAAGTCTACATATGTGTAGGTTTTTCTTCTTTCATCTAATTCAAAGTTATTATTTTTGTATGAATTTGATAAAACAGGACCAACATATCCTACATGAGGGTTTTTATACACAGTCATCGCTGTAGTATTATCCATTTCAAACTCAGCTTTTAGAACCACTTCATTCACTTTTGTAGTATCATTATTTCCCGGGTTATACTTATCAATGATGCGTCGAGGATTTTTTTCGTTTTTTCCTTCGTCTTCTCTAGGTTTGTATAAATCAGTATTTGGTAATACTTCTTCTGATTCTACATTAGTATCAATTTTAACCTTATTATTGTTTATCTTAAATTTATTCATCCCACCTATTATAGCAAACCCCATAGAAAATTTGTCTGATGGGAAAGGTGTATCTTGGTCATTTAAACTTGCATATACACCATATAGCTTGGAATCAGCTGACAATCCATTCGGAAAGGCTGTAGCTACAGTGTCTTCTGGCGAGAACAGTCTTGCACCTTCTGCAATTTTCCCATCTACTGGCTTCTTATCAGACCAACCAAGAAAAGTTTTTGCAGCACCACGGAAAAGACCGGGATTAGGTAAGGGACTACCTAATTTATCTGTAGCATTCTTATATGTATTTTCAGTATCTTTTTTTTCGTGTGATTCACTTGTCCATTGACCTATAAGACTTACTTTACCATCATAGTTAGGCGCAGTAGCTGATGTCGGTGCAGAAGAACCACCTTCTCCATTTCCAGATGCTGGTGTTGGCTCACCTGTGTTTGCATTTGTATTTCCATCTGCATTTGTATTTCCATCTGCATTTGTATTTCCATCTGCGTTTCTACTTGCTGTATTATCACCAGAAGTATCTCTTGCGTTTGTTGTTGATGGTGAAGCACCTGTTGTATCTTCTACTATCGAAGTACCTGCTGAATCTGCTAGTGCTATACCTCCACTATTTGCAAAGAATACCATAGCTGTAACAGCCACACTTACTACACCTAGTTTGTGTTTTCTAACCGAATATCGTAAAATTCTCTCACCTTGATTTTTTTTCACTTTTTTTCTATATTGTCTTTTACTTGTTCTCATACGTTTACCCCCCCCGTTTATTTTTTTGTGTTTAAAAACATTAACTTATATAGATACTATTTGCATTAGACTATACATTATACACTAAAAATGCATTTTTTTAAAGGTTTATATAGCCATTTTTTATTTTTCTATATACAGTTGATGGATTTATACCTACTGCCTTAGCCGCTTTTGTTATATTACCATACTTTTTAACTGCATTTTTTAATATTTCTTGCTCAACCATCCTATGGGCATCATCAATATTCATTATACCCTCTATTATTAGGTTTTTATCACCTTGTTTTTGAAATATTATAGGCACTTTTTCTTCACTATTCTTAACATCAACTTGTTCATCATTACTTTCAAGAGTTAATATTCTCTCTACCTGTTCTAAGTATATATTATCTTGCGGCGATAGAATAACTAGTCTTTCAACAACATTTTTAAGTTCTCTGATATTACCCTTCCAATCATTCTCAACCATCCTTGCCCTGGCCTCATTAGATAGGGCTACCCTCCTATTGTATCTCTGATTAAAGTGTTCTATATAGTAATCAGTAATCGGTAGTATGTCATCTCTCCTATCCCTAAGTGGCGGTACTACTACTGGTATTACATTTAGTCTATAATATAAGTCCTGCCTAAATACCCTCTCATCTCTAAGTTCATCTAGACTCTTATTAGTGGCACATACGTACCTGACATCTATTTTTTTAGACTTGGTACTTCCTATCCTCATAATTGCATTTTCCTGTATGGCTCTTAAAAACTTTTTTTGTGTCTTTAGGGGCATTTCTCCAATTTCATCTAAAAAAAGTGTTCCACCGTCGGCTGCCTCCATTAATCCCTTCTTTCCATCCTTGCTAGCTCCTGTAAAGGCACCCTTTTCATAGCCAAATAATTCAGACTCTATTAGTTCTTCTGGTATGGACGCACAGTTTATACTTACAAAGGGACCATTGCACCTTTTACTCATAGACCAAAGACTCCTAGCTATTATCTCCTTACCTACACCCGACTCACCCATTATGAATATAGAGGCATCTGAAGGAGCTACCCTTTCAACTATAGCCTTTACCTGTTTCATTTCTTCACTGGCACTGATATATTCAACTATATTTTCATTGTTTTCATTAGATATTTTAGCTAAATTAATCAATCTAGATACATCTCTACCAGTCAATACTCCACCCTTAAAGTTACCATTCATATCATAGTTAGGAACGGCTGTATAGGATATCACCTTACCATTTGGATATACAATCTCTCTATATACTTTTTTCTTTTTTTGTATCATTTCTGTTATTACTGGATTAGATACCTTGCCCTCTTTAACTAACTCATCTATACTTTTTTTCAGGACATCTTTTCTTTTGAAAGGTAGTAGTTGGTCACATATACTATTCATTTTTTGTAGTATGCCCATTTCGTTAAATACCACTACTATTTCATCAATATGCTCAATTACATTCTTTATACCAGCATCAATTGTCAGGTCATTATTGAATATATACCAGTAAGATATATCTCTACCATCAACCAACAATTCATATTTTTTACCTATCAATGAGGTGTTTCTTATCTTGAAAGTCCTATCCTTTGATATAGACCCCTTTTCTAAAAATTCCTCAATATCTAAACAACTTATATTATCAAGGTTTTTAAGACCTAAAAAATCACATACGGATTCAATTTGTTTATTCTTACAGAGAATAGATCCATCTTCAAATGAAACTAAAGACGGCAGGTCCATATTCATTGTTATATTAATCAAAAGAGATTTTTCCATATATACTTCCCCTCCAAGGCTAGAAATCCAACATTCCATTACTTATATAGATAATAGCACAGATATTTAATTTGTAAAATACCTGTGCTACCTAATATCCTATGATTTATTTGCCACAACAATTCTTGTATTTTAAGCCACTTCCACATGGACAAGGGTCATTTCTATTCACCTTTTCTTCTGCATGAGTTGGCTTGCTAGGCTTCCTATCAACCCCATCCATATCAGGTGATTCTAGACTATCAATATCTACTACAGCCTTTCTTTCAACTGGCACTTCTACCTGTATATTAAATAGGTAAGATACTGTATCTTCTCTTATCATCTTGTTCATGTCGTCAAACATGTCGAAACCTTCCATCTTATAGGCTATAACTGGATCTATTTGACCAATAGCCCTTAGTCCTATACCCTGACGCAACTGGTCCATGGCGTCTATATGGTCTATCCAGTGATTATCAACTGATTGAAGTAGTATCACTCTTTCTACTTCTCTCATTCTTTCATAACCTATAAATTCTTCCTTTTCAGTATAAAGGCTTAAAAGTTTTTCGTATGTTGCTTCTAGGGCTTCTGAAGCTGTCATTTCTGCAAAATTAAGATCATCTATTACACCACCTGGTAGGTACTTCCTATACATATGTGCCCTATAGCCAACATGGTCGAATCTTTCTCTTTCATCAGTATAAATATCTACAGACTCTGTAATTACATCTCTCATCATTTCTTGAATCTGTTCTTGCAGGTTTTCACCAAATAAAACTCTCCTTCTTTCTGCATAGATTATTTCTCTTTGCTTGTTCATGACATCGTCATACTCAAGAACGTGCTTTCTTATTCCAAAGTTTTTACCTTCCACTTTCTTTTGAGCATTTTCAATAGACTTTGTAAGTATCCTATGTTCTATTGGTGTTTCATCATCAAGACCTAGTCTTCCAAGCATTCCCTGGACTCTTTCGCTACCAAAAAGTCTCATCAAGTCATCATCAAGTCCTATGTAAAACCTCGATACACCAGGATCACCCTGACGACCTGCACGACCTCTTAGCTGGTTATCTATTCTGCGAGATTCATGCCTTTCTGTACCAAGTATACATAGGCCACCAGCTTCTCTAACAGCTATCTGCTCAGCATCTGTCTGCTTTTTATATTCTTCATATAATTTCTTATATGTCTTTCTTGCTGCATCGTATTCTTCGTTATCCTCTACTCCTGCAATTTCATTAGCAGAGTTTACCCTATTAATCATTTCATCAGTAAAGTTTAGCCTTTTCATCTCTCTTAAGGCCATAAACGATGGGTTACCACCTAGAAGTATATCTGTACCTCTACCTGCCATATTTGTTGCTATAGTAACAGCTCCAAGTCTACCTGCCTGGGCGATTATTTCCGCCTCTTTTTCATGGAACTTGGCATTTAGTACTTCGTGCTCTATACCTTCTTCCCTCAATATGCTAGATAGTAGCTCAGATTTTTCTATTGATACAGTACCAACCAAAACTGGCTGTTTATTTTTGTTCCTTTCCTTTATATCTCTAGCTACAGCCCTAAACTTAGCTAACTGGTTTGCATACACAGAATCTGGTAGGTCCTTTCTCAACAAAGGTTTATTAGTTGGAACCTTGAATACGTCCATCTTGTAAATTGACTTAAATTCTTCCTCTTCCGTCTTGGCAGTACCTGTCATACCTGATAACTTTGTGTACATTCTAAAGTAGTTCTGGAATGTAACTGTGGCAAGAGTCTTAGACTCTCTTTGAATAGTCAGACCCTCCTTTGCCTCAATTGCCTGGTGCAAGCCATCTGAATACCTTCTACCAAACATCAAACGTCCTGTAAATTCATCAACAATTACTATTTCATCATCCTTGGCAACATAATCTACATCTCTTTTCATTATAGTATGGGCCCTTAGAGCCTGGTTTATATGGTGGTAAAGTTCTGTATGTTCCATAGTAGTTATATTATCTACATTGAAATATACTTCTGCCTTTCTTATACCAGTTTCTGTAAGAGAAACAGTCTTGTCTTTTTCTTCTTTTTCATAATCTCCTTCATCTAGGCTAAGTATAAATACGTTAGCATCTGAATATAGGTGGGTTGACTTGTCCCCAGGTCCAGATATTATAAGAGGTGTTCTCGCTTCGTCAACTAAGATAGAGTCGACTTCATCGACTATGGCATAGTTAAGTCCCCTTTGAACCATTTGTTCTTGATGGATAACCATATTATCCTTCAAATAGTCAAATCCATATTCATTATTTGTTCCGTATGTTATATCACAATCATACTGTTTTTTTCTAAGTTGTGGAGATTGACCATGTACTATTACACCTACAGACAGGCCTAAAAATTCATATATCTTGGCCATCTGGTCACGGTCACGCTTGGCTAGGTAATCATTAACTGTTACAACGTGTACACCCTTTCCTTCTAAGGCATTTAGGTATACAGGACAAGTAGCAACAAGGGTCTTACCTTCACCAGTCCTCATTTCTGCTATACGGCCTTGGTGTAGTACCATACCACCTATCAACTGAACCTTAAAGTGTCTCATTCCCAATATTCTAGTTGAAGCCTCTCTTACAACTGCAAACGCATCTACAAGTATATCATCAAGAGTTTCCCCATTTTTTAATCTTTCCTTCAACTTAGGTGTCATGGCCTGAAGTTCTTCATCTGTCATATCTGAATACTTCTTACCAGCCGCATCTATCTTATCAGCAATCTTAATAAACTGTTTTAAATCTTTTTTGTCCGCCATATTGAAAAGGCTATCTAAAAAACTCATCATATCCTCCCTTTATTTATTATCAAAATTATTCGTACATAGTTTATTTTATCATAAATACAGAGATTTGAATAGCTAAATCGTATTTAGTATTGCTTTTTATTCATTTCTAATATATTATTGATGTATTATGGTAATTTATAGACATTGTTGATCACACATTAAAACCTAAAATTGGAGGTGAATAAATGAAAAAAGCTATTAGCTTAAAATCTGAAAGTATCAAGGATATAAGAACTATAACAGGATCTGCTTTGCTTATATCCCTAGCAGTTATTATTGATTTCTTTAGGCTTGTGCTTTCAAATATAATGGAAATATCTTTTGGGTTCTTGGCCTTAGCCTTAACTGGTATCCTGTACGGCCCCCTAGTAGGAGGTCTTGTAGGCGGAATTTCAGATATAATACAATACATAGTAAGACCTAGTGGACCCTTTTTCCCAGGTTTTACACTAAATAGTATACTCTCAGGTCTTATTTTTGGCTTATTTTTGTACAAACAGGAACTTACTATAAAACGTATAACAATTTGTGTTTTGATAGAGGGTATTGTCACTGTATTGCTACTTACACCAATATGGCTTAATATACTTTATGGGGCAAAATTGTTTGCTCTCCCTAGATTGATTAAGTTTATACTTATGTTGCCTATAAAGGTCGGTCTTATTTATGCCTTTGGTCGTATAATGGAAAAGCATAAGTTATTCGATAAATTTAGGGCTGTATAATATCCTAATAAAGTTTTAAATTAAAAAAGCTTTTTGTTAGTGAATACTAGCAAAAAGCTTTTTGTATTTAGCTGACCTGGTCTTTGACCCCACACTCGCCTGCTGGAACTTTCGCTTTGGGGTTACCGCACTACTAATCCTCTCGATTTTCTCGGCAGGACTTACCTCTAAGCCGCGCCATGCTCACTCTCCAATTTTTAGGAGTAGCTTACGTGGATCCTTTTGCCCGCGACTGGCTTGGACTTGCAACCACAGACCTAAATACTTAATTTAGTTTATAATTTTGATGCCTACTTGTCAATATCTTTTTCATATTTTCCTGTCAAAAATGTCAAGGATACAATATCTTTTGCTCCTGCTAGTTTGAGTATTTTAGACATTTCATCAATAGTTGCACCTGTAGTAAATATGTCGTCAACTATAAGTATATTTTTTCCTTGTATCATACCTAGATATTCTTCTTTAACCTTGAATGAATTCTTTAATACCTTACGCCTTTCTTGTGACGATAAACCGTATAACCTTTCAGTGTTTTTAATCCTATCTACAAGTCCAATAAGTGGTAGGCCTATTTCATTTCCTATATAAGACCCTATTTTTTCTGACTGATTAAATCCCCTGCTCGCCAACCTTTTTTTGTTCAAGGGTACATATGTAATAATATCCATACCCTCTAAAAGGTCCCTATTTGATGCAAGCAGCGAGTCTACCATAATATCTCCTATAATACTGGCCATATAAGTCTTAGACTTATACTTCAACTTAAACACCATCTTCTTTGACAAGTCTCCATACTCAACAAAACTAATATTCCTGTCAAATAAAAATTTTTTTCCTTCACAGTATGGACACCTGTTTGTATGGATCTCTGTATTTAAACTAGTGTTTATGGTAGGTTTTCCACAATAATTACAGGCCTTATTAATAAATATTATTTTTTCAAGACATTGTTTACATATAGAGTACCTATTTGTCTTAGATATTGGCATATCACAAAATATACAATTTAAATTTTGAGGATAAAATATATCCAATATGTACCTAATTATACTTTCAAACATAAAAGCCTCCTTAATAGGAGGCAATTATGTAGCAAAAATGTTAATTTAAAAAATCTAGTCAATAAATCATATATCCATTAATTAATTAATAAATAATATTTAAGGATCTTTAGGTATAACTAATATTTTTTATTGCATTGTTTCTACATCCTACAAGGATATTCTTTCATTATCTATATAAATATTAATTTTATTTTTTAAGATTATTTTTGGCCGTCTGTAAGATATACATTTAATATTCCACGAAGTATTGCTAGGGGTGTAAATTCAAGGACATCCCATCTATGAGATATACATTTAATATTCTACAAGGGTCTTTATCTTCATATTAGATAACTTGTAAGATAAGTTTGAATATCTTTCCTGACTCATATTATTTGCTATCATGTAGTCCAAATACTTCTTATTACCAACTATAACTACTAACTTTTTAGCCCTGGTTACTGCCGTATACAAGAGATTTCTATTCAAAAGCATAGGTGGTCCCCATGTCATAGGTATGACTACTATGGGAAATTCACTTCCTTGACTCTTATGTACTGTTGTACAAAAACAATGGTCAAGTTCTGACAACTCATCATACTTGTATTTGAATATCTTATATTCATCAAATAATACATATACTTGCTTATTTTGCTTATCTATATGATATATATAACCTATATCTCCATTATAGATACCCTCTCCGTAGTCTGTATTTTTTTCATTTTCCCATTTCTTAGAGTAGTTATTTTTTATCTGCATAACCTTATCGCCAACCCTAAATATCCTCTTCATAAGCTCTAGCTCCTGCCTATCACTCTTAAATGGATTTAGAACTCCTTGGATTTGTATGTTAAGATTATTTACACCTGCCACACCCTTACGCATAGGAGATAAAATCTGAATATCCTTAAGGGGATCAGCCTTATAAAAGCTAGCTAGTCGTCCACCGACTAAACTTTTTATTTCTTCTAGAATTTCTATATCCTCTTCTTTGTTTATAAAGTAGAAGTCTGTATCCTTTTTATTTGCTATAATATCCTGTCCCTTATTTATCCTGTGTGCATTGACTATTATGTCACTTTCTTGGGCCTGTCTGAATATCTCTGTAAGCCTTATGGTAGTTATCATAGATGAAGATATAATATCTCCCAAAACATTACCTGCACCTACAGATGGCAACTGGTCTACATCACCTACTAGAATCAACCTAGTTTTAGGTGATACGGCCTTTAGCAAGGAATCCATAAGAAAAATATCAATCATTGACGACTCGTCTACTATTATTACATCAGCCTCAATCGGTTCTTCCTCATTTTTCATAAATATTGACCTATCGTCAGCATCAAATGCCATTTCAAGCAACCTATGAATGGTTTTCGCTTCATTGCCTGTAGTTTCTGTCATCCTCTTTGCTGCTCGTCCTGTTGGAGCTGCTAAAACAACCTTGTTCTTGTTGAGCTTAAATAGGTTGATTATTGTATTGATAGTTGTAGTTTTTCCTGTTCCTGGACCACCTGTCAATACCATTACCCCATTTTCAAAGGCAGACCTTGCTGCCATCTTTTGATTGTGTTCCAATAAAATAGACTTTTCTTCCTCAAATTTTTCTATTTCCTCGTCAATATCTATCTTTAAATCCCTATGTTCATATGAATTTAAAGTTATTAATCTCCTACAAACATCCAATTCTGCCTTGTGGTACTTAGATAGGTATATTATGTTACAGTCTCCTAGCTTTTCGATAACAATCTTTCTTTCTAGGGCCATTTCATATATCATTGAGTCAATTAAATCAATATCAAGGTCTAACAAACGTTGAGATTCAGTTCTAACAATATCCTCAGGTAAGAAGGTGTGGCCACTATTTATAGAATTTTTCAAGACGTGTAAAATCCCTTTTTCTATTCTATATTCAGAATCCTTTTCTATACCAGACTTTTGGGCTATATCATCTGCAATAATAAATCCTATGCCCACAACCTTATCAATTAATAGGTATGGATTTGTCCTAATCACGTCTAATGATTTTTCTCCATAAATCCTATAAATTTTCATGCTCAATTTTGGATTTATTCCATAGGGTGATAGGGCTACTATTATATTCTTGACCCCCATATTTTCTTGGAAACTTTCAATAATAGGTTGGAGTTTTTTTCTACCAATACCCTCTATTTCTAGGAGTTTTTGGGGATCATTCTGTATAATATTTAAGGTTTCTAAGCCAAACCTGTCTACTATCCTCTTGGCAGTTTTTACCCCTACTCCCCTAACCACACCTGATGATAGAAATGATAGTATTCCTGATATTGTGGAAGGTACTACAACTTCGTACGAAGATACATTAAACTGCCTTCCATATTGGTCGTGCACCTTCCACTCACCCTTAACCTGTATATTCTCTCCTGTAGTTAGGCCAGGCATATAACCAGTGATTACTTCGGTATAGTCTTCAATTTTTAATCTTGCCACAGTATAGCCATTAGTATCATTTGAATAAACAATATCGACGACACTTCCTTCGACTTGATCCATTATGTATGCCTCCTAACTACTTATAGTCATTTTTGTTTTTTTATGATAGTTTTTACTGGTTTTATTAGTTTGTTTTTCATTTAAATATTATGAAATTATTTTATATGTTTAGTAGTGATTTTTCTCTTCATTTATACTATCAACCTTTACTTCTTCCTTAGTATCATTTTTTGACTTCTACAAGCGCCTAAACTTAGGACTAGTATCAATATCATCGATACCATGGCTAACTTTTTAACTAATTTTGATGGCATAAACATTATTCTACAACATTCTTAAATATACATAATTATATTTTACTATTTCATATAAAGTTTAACATATTACTCTACTAAAAGACAAATTTTATTATAAATAATAGTACCTTTTGCCTAATAATATCTACTTTTAAAAGGTGTAGTTTTAGAATATTTGAAAGATAAAAAGGCAACATCCATAGTTTACGGATGCTGCCATATTTAATATATCTTATTGATATATCAATAAGATATATATTATCACCAACTTTATTTTATATAGAGTATTTTTATATAGATTCAAGTTGAATTATTACCAGTCCTATTTGATGTAGAATATATTGGTCCTAATTAGTCATAATTACTCTTAACGCCAAAACTTCCACGTTTTATAAATAAGACTTTAGAGTTTCTACCTTATCAGTTCTTTCCCATGGTAGGTCTACATCAGTTCTACCAAAGTGACCATAAGCAGCTACCTGCTTGTAGATTGGTCTTAACAGGTCTAGGTTCTTTATAATAGCACCTGGTCTAAGATCGAAGTTTTCCTTCACGATTTCAACTAACTTCTCATTAGATACCTTTCCTGTTCCAAATGTGTCTACAAATATTGATAAGGGTCTTGCTACACCTATAGCATAGGCAAGTTCTATTTCGCACTTGTCTGCTAGACCTGCCGCTACTATATTCTTGGCAACATATCTAGCTGCATAACAAGCTGACCTGTCTACCTTTGTTGGATCCTTACCAGAGAAGGCCCCTCCTCCATGTCTTGAGTATCCACCATATGTATCTATGATTATCTTTCTACCTGTTAGGCCTGTATCTCCATGTGGTCCACCTACAACGAACCTACCAGTAGGGTTGATGTAGTATAGGGTTTCATCATCCAACAATTCTGCTGGTATTGTAGTCTTTATAACCTTTTCTATTAGGTCTTTTCTTATCTGGTCATTTGTAGTATCTGGGTCGTGCTGGGCAGATATAAGTACAGTATGTACTCTTACTGGCTTATCATCTTCATATTCAACAGTTACCTGAGTCTTACCATCTGGTCTTAGGTAGGCTATTTGTCCTGACTTTCTGACCTCAGTAAGTTTTCTTGATAATTTGTGAGCTAGGGATATTGGTAGTGGCATTAACTCTGGAGTTTCATTGCAGGCAAAACCAAACATTATACCCTGGTCTCCCGCTCCAACCTTTTCAATCTCATCTTCTATATTTTCGCCTTCTTTTGATTCTAAACCTTCATCAACACCCATTGCTATATCATTTGACTGTTCATCTATAGCAGTTATTACAGCGCAGTTTTCAGCATCAAAACCAAATTTACCCCTTACATAACCTATACCTTCTACTGTTTCTCTTACTATTTTTGGTATATCTACATAGGCTTTTGTAGATATCTCTCCTGCTACTAAGATAAGTCCCGTTGTCGCTGTTGTTTCGCATGCTACCCTAGACTTTGGATCCTTCTCAATCAAAGCATCAAGTATTGCATCTGATACCTGGTCACAAAGTTTGTCAGGATGCCCTTCTGTTACTGATTCTGATGTAAATAAATGTCTTGCCATTTTTTCTCCCTTTCTTAAAATACTTTATACCTTTAACACTATTACTCAATTTACCTTACAAAAAAACTGACCTCTTCAAAAGAAGAGGCCATTATTTACATAAATAATTAGCAAACCTCATCTTTCAAGATATATATCTTGTAGGATTTAGCACCGTAAATTATTTCCGGTTGCCGGGCTTCATAGGGCCTGTCCCTCAGCCACTCTTGATAAGGTAATCAAGAAATTTTATACAATTATACAAATATATTATCATCAAGACTATTAGAAGTCAAGATTTTTATTTATTATTTTAAACTGTTCCAGCTATTTCCAGTAGTTCAACAGAACCCAAGGCTATTCCTGTTCCTAATGCAACACAATTAATTGGCTCACTTGCCAACCTTACCTTTAGACCTGTAAGTTCAGAAATCTTCTTGTCTATTCCATATAGTAGGGCCCCTCCTCCTGTTAGGACTATACCTCTTTCAGCTATGTCCGACGCCAATTCTGGTGGAGTATCCTGAAGGACCTTTATCACTAAATTTATAATCTGAGATACACTGTCACTCATAGCATCCATTATTTCAAAAGAGCTAACTGTTATAGACTTTGGTAGACCATTAGTCAAGTCCCTACCTGTTATCTTTATGAACCTTTCTTCCTGACGCCTATAGGCACAACCTATGTCCTTCTTTATTTTTTCGGCAGTTCTTTCACCGATAATTACATTGTAATTCTTCTTGATGTACCTAATAACATCCTGGTCAAACCTGTTACCACCAACCTTAATAGACTTACTAATTACAGTTCCACCTAGAGATATCACTGCCACATCAGATGTTCCGCCTCCAATATCAACGACTAGGTGGCCTCCTGGTACTGTAATATCAATACCAGCTCCAATGGCTGCTGCTATAGGTTCTTCTATCAGCAAGACTTCCCTAGCACCCGCCTGTTTTGTAGCATCTTGAACGGCCTTTCTCTCAACGTCAGTAATTTTACTAGGAACTGAAACCATAATTCTAGGCATAACTATCTTGCCAAGACCCTTGCTTTCACCTAACATATTAATAAAACCTCGTAACATTTTTTCTGCATTGTCGTAGTCAGATATCACCCCATTCATCATTGGCTTGATGACTTCAATATCCTTAGGAGTCCTACCTATCATCTTATAGGCTTCGTGACCCACAGCTATGATTTCACCCATCCTATTATCGACAGCTACAACTGCTGGTTCGTTTAATACAAGTCCCTTTTCTCCTACTACAACTAATACATTTGCTGTACCTAAATCTATTCCAATATCCATTCCTGCCATCTCAAACCTCCGTATGCGACCAACTAATCTTCAACTATTTCAACATTTCCGCCTATACTTCTCAGCTTTTTATCTATATCTACATAACCTCTTTGTATATGATAAATCTCACCAACATTAGTTATCCCATCAGCTATTAGACCACATAGTATAAGGGCAGCACCAGCCCTAAGGTCAGTGGCTATTACATCAGCCCCCATAAGTGAGTCTACACCATTAACTACTGCACTCCTACCATCGATTTTAATATTGGCTCCCATCTTATTAAATTCATTTACATGCATGAACCTATTTTCAAACACAGTCTCCATTACTACTCCCGTTCCCTGAGCGACCGTTAACATTGCCATAAACTGTGCCTGTACATCCGTTGGGAATCCAGGATGTGGTAATGTTTTAATATCAATAGGCTTAATCTTTTCGGGACCTATCACCCTAATTGAATTTTCGCCTTCTTCAATTTTTGCCCCAGCTTCAGACAGCTTTGCTATAACAGGCTTAAGATGATCGATTATTACATTCTCTAATACGATGTCACCCCTTGTCATAGCCGCTGCTACCATATAGGTAGAAGCCTCTATCCTATCTGGTATTATTGTATGCTCTGCCCCATGAAGAGACTTAACACCCTTTATTTTTATTGTATTGGTACCTGCACCCCTAACCGATGCACCCATTTCATTAAGAAAATTTGCTAAATCAACTATCTCAGGTTCTTCAGCTGCATTTTCTATAATAGTTACACCTTCAGCAAGTACCGATGCCATCATTATATTTTGAGTAGCTCCTACCGATGGAAAATCAAGATATATCTTATTTCCCTCTAGCTTATCCGCCCTTGCCTCTATAAAACCGTGGTCCATAATTATATCTGCCCCCAAAGCCTTAAATCCCTTTAGGTGTAGATCAATTGGTCTAGTCCCTATCGCGCATCCTCCTGGCATAGAAATCTTTGTACGATTAAATATAGCTAATAATGGACCCATAACTACAAAGGATGCCCTCATCTTCTTTACTAGTTCATATGGTGCCTCATAGGTATTTATACTTGAGGTATCTATATCTAGACATCCATCACAATAATTCACCTCTGCACCAAGATAGGCTAATAAGTCTGAGATTACATGTACATCCCTTAGGCTTGGTACGCTCTTTAACTTACACTTACCCCTTGCTAGTATCGTAGCTGCAATTATAGGCAATACAGCATTTTTTGCCCCCTCTATTTTCAAGGTCCCCTTTAGCGGACCGCTCTTTTTCACTCTAATTCTCGGCATAATTTCTCCTCTTATCTTAAACACTCGTTATCTTATTTACGCTAAACTATCTCTTTCTAATGTGCATATGGTATCTTACTGTATTAACTAAGATACAGATTCAATACACATCTACTTTACTAACATTTATAAAACCTAAAATACTAAAGAAAGCCCGATTATTATTAGTATAAAATGAGCTACAATATATACAATTCCAAATTTTATAAATGACAGCAAACTTTATTGTGACCATAGATACACATAATATGAGCCTAAATATAACCGCCACTTAAGGAGATGTGCGTACATCTCCTTATTATATCAAATTGGCAGTTAAATTACAATTACTTATGTATATTTAAGTAACTTTACTTCAAGATTTTACCTACTTGTGTGATTTTTGACTCAAGATTAAGTTTTTTTGAATAACTTTTCTTGTCTTTTTATACTTGTTATAAGGATTAATTTAAGCCTATTTTCTCATCAATCAGGTCTGCAAGCTCTTTTGCTAACCTATAAATATGGTTTTCATCCTTACCTTCTATCATCACTCTTACAAGTGGCTCTGTTCCAGATGGTCTTATTAAGACTCTTCCCTGACCATCCATTTCTTTTTCTATTTCTCCTATTTTTTCAGCTATCTCTGAAATTTCCATATAGGTATTCTTATACTCATTTTTAACCTTGACGTTTACTAGCACTTGTGGATACTGGTCCATTACACTTGCTAGACTAGACATAGACCTATTCTTGAATTTTACTATGGACGCCAATATAAGAGAAGACATCGTTCCATCCCCCGTAGTATTGTAGTCTAAAAATACCAAGTGACCTGATTGTTCTCCTCCTAGGTTATAGCCTTTATTTATCATATCTTCTAGTACATACCTATCACCAACCTTTGTTGTCGATAGGTTAATTCCATTTTCTTTAGCTGCAATTCTCAGACCAATATTACTCATTACTGTAACTACTAGGGTATCATTTTTTAACTTGCCCTTGGACTTCATATCTAAGGCACTTATAAGCATAATTTTATCCCCATCTACTATATTTCCTTTTTCGTCAACAGCTATCAGCCTATCAGCATCTCCATCATAGGCCATGCCCATATGGGCCCCTACTTCTAAAACCTTCTTTTGTAGTGACTCAGGATGGGTCGAACCACAATTATCATTTATATTATTACCATTCGGTTGACAATTAATTTCTACAACCTCTGCTCCTAGTTCCCTATATGCCATCGGCGCTACCTTATAAGCTGCACCATTAGCACAGTCTAAAACTATCTTTAAACCCTTCAAGTCCCCTTCTATATTAGATTTTATATAATCTACATAGTCTCTTACAGCATTATGTTCATAAATCTTTCTGCCTACATCTACTCCTACTGGCCACTTATCTAGTAGATTTTCATTATCTATATGTTTTTCAATTTCTAACTCAATACTATCATCTAACTTAAATCCCTTGTCATTGAAAAACTTTATGCCGTTATATTCAACCGGATTATGTGATGCTGATATAACAACGCCACAATTAGCACCATACTTCCTTGTCAAGTAAGCAACTCCTGGAGTTGGTATCACGCCTACAGTTATTACATCACAACCAACTGACATTAAGCCTGCTATAAGGGCAGATTCTAACATATCTCCTGATATTCTAGTATCTCTTCCTACTACAACCCTTACCCTAGTGTTATTTTTAGACTCTTTTGTTAGGACAAATCCTCCAGCCCTACCTAGCCTGTAGGCAAGAGATGAATTTAATTCTGTATTGGCAATTCCTCTTACTCCATCTGTACCAAAATATTTTCTCATTTATATTACCACCTTATTATATCTTTCCATTTTTTATTGTAATAAACTCTGAATTTCTATATATCTTATCCTCATATTTTCATTGGATAATTTCTAATCATATATTATTTATTTTATCACAAAAAACCACTTTATACATATATTTTAGGCTTATATTGTCTATTTTTATATAGGCTGTAACTTTTCAATATCTCTATTAAGTTCTTATTGTATCGCTTCTAATTTTATACAAGCTGTAACTTTTCAATATCTCTATTAATCTCTTATTGTATCGTTTCTAATTTTATACAGGTTGCAACTTTTCAATGTCTCTATTAATCTCTTATTGTATCGTTTCTAATTTTATACAGGCTGCAATTTTTCAATGTCTCTATTAATCTCTTATGTATATCTTCTAACTTCTATCAATCAGATCCGTCACTGATATACTGATATTGGAATTACTCTTATTTATCTTTTTTGTCTGTTGGTATTTAAATTTTTCAATAGAATTGATGTATACTAACCTTTTTTGCAAAATTTTTTTCTATATATATAAATTCTATATCACCAAGGCTAAATATCATACAATCAATATTATACAACCTTATTTTACAGCCAAACAATATTACCATAGACTAATAACTTTCTTTGCACTAAAAGGGGTGTAGAATTAAAATCTACACCCCTTATCCAGTATTAGTATTAGTACTAATACTAACTAGGATTTAGTTGTTTATTTTTTCTGAGACATAACAGCATTGTATCCAGCTTCTAAAGCCTGTCTATTAACTGGTATGAATTTTTCTTTTCTCTTTCCAAAAACTTTCTTGAAGGCTTCAAGAACTGACTCTATATTAACACTAGAGTCAACTGCAAGGAAAGCTCCTAGCATTACCATATTAGCAAACTTAGAGCTACCTAATTCATTTGATAGGTCATTGGCATCTACATAGTATGCTTCTATATCATCTCTACTACACTTTTCATGCACTAGGGAACTATTGATTAGTATAACTCCACCAGGAACTATATCTCCTTCAAATTTAGTCAATGATGGTGAATTCATAATTATAGCAGCAGTTGCGTCATCAGTTATGATAGGAGATCCTACTGGTTGATCAGAAATAGTAACAGCACAGTTGGCAGTACCACCACGCATTTCTGGACCATAAGATGGCAACCAAGAAACTTCTTTATTTTCAAGCATTCCGGCATAAGTCATTAACTGGCCCATAGACATTACACCTTGGCCACCGAAACCTGCACAAATAACTCTAGATGTACTCATTTATATTTCCTCCTTTGCTGCTCTTTCTGCTAATGCAGCTTCTATATCAATATCCTTGAAGTTCTGTACTGGATAGTAAGGAACCATATTATCTCTTAGCCACTGAAGGGCATCTACAGGTGTTTTACCCCAGTTTGTAGGACATGTAGAAAGTACCTCTACCATAGAGAATCCTAAACCAGCCTTTTGTACTTCAAATGCCTTTCTTATACATTTTTTTGCCTTTCTAACTTCTGCTGGAGTATCTACTCTTACTCTTTCGATATATCTAGCACCTGTTAATGTTGCAAGCATTTCTGACATTCTAATTGGGTAACCATGTTGTTCTGGGTCTCTACCAGATTGACAAGTTGTTCCCTTTTCACCAATTAGAGTTGTAGGAGCCATCTGTCCACCTGTCATACCATAAGTAGTATTATTTACAAATATAACAGTTATCTTTTCACCTCTATTAGCAGCATGAACTATTTCTGCTGCACCTATTGATGCAAGGTCTCCATCTCCCTGATATGTGAAAACAGTATTTTCTGGGTTAACTCTCTTTATACCTGTTGCACATGCTGGTGCTCTACCATGAGCAGCTTCATGCATATCACAGTTAAAATAATTGTAGGCTAGAACTGAACATCCAACTGGGGCTACACCTATTGCAGATCCCACAACGTCCATTTCTTCTAATACTTCAGCAACTAGTCTATGGATTATACCGTGAGTACATCCTGGACAGTAATGTGTTTGTGCGTCAGTTAATCCTGATGTTTTTTTGAATATAACAGCCATTACTTAACACCTCCCATGATTTCTTTTGCTCTTCTCATTATTTCCTTTGGTTCTGGTACCATACCACCTGGTCTTCCGTAGAAATGAACTGGATGTCTACCATTTGAACCTAATCTAACATCTTCTACCATCTGTCCTAAACTCATTTCAATTACAAATAGGTTCTTACATGCTGGTATTTCATCAAATGCCTTGTATGGATAAGGCCATACAGTCTTAGGTCTGATTAGACCTACCTTATATCCTTCTGCTCTCATTTCATTTACACAGTTTTTAACAACTCTCGCCATAGTACCATATGCAACAAATACTAGTTCAGCATCTTCTGTTCTATCCATTTCATATTGAAGTTCATTAGCTTCAATCACATCATACTTTCTTTGTAGGTGATAGTTGTGCTCTTCAAGAATTTCTGGTGAAAGATATAGAGAGTTTATAATATTTGGCTTTCTCTTACCCTTAGTACCAGTAGTAGCCCAACCTTCCTTAGAAGGAAGTTCTCTTTGCTTTCTTGGCTTATCAAAATCAACTGGCTCCATCATCTGTCCTATCATACCATCAAGTAGGACCAAAACTGGAGTTCTATATATTTCAGCAACATCAAATGCATCAATTATCATATCACAGGCTTCCTGTACACTTGCTGGAGCATATACTGGAGTTCTGTAGTCTCCATCACCACCACCTCTAGTTGTCATGAAGTAGTCTGACTGTGAAGGTTGAATTGATCCTAGTCCAGGGCCACCTCTAACTACATTTAAGATAACGCAAGGGACTTCTGCACCTGCACAGTATGTAATACCTTCTTGCTTTAGTGCTAAACCAGGAGATGATGATGAAGTAAGTACTCTAGCACCACATCCTCCAGCACCGTAAACCATGTTTATAGCAGCAACTTCAGATTCAGCCTGAACGAATGTTCCGCCTATTGCTGGTAATTCTCTTGATAAATATTCAGGTAACTCACTTTGTGGAGTTATTGGGTAACCGAAGAAATATCTACATCCAGCAACCATAGCTGCCTTACCGAATGCTTCGTTACCTTTCATTAGTATCTTAGCCATTTAAAATCCCCCCTAAATTAATCTCTTTCTACTGTGATTACTGCATCTGGACACATCATTGAACAACTTGCACATCCTATGCACTCTTCCATTCTTTCAACGTGAGCCGGATTATATCCTTTTGAATTTACCTTTGACATATCAAGCTCAATAATCTTTTTTGGACATACTGAGATGCATAAACCACAACCCTTACAGTACTTTTGATCAAAAGACACTCTACCTTTAGCCATTTGTATTGCCTCCTTAAAATAAAATAAATCTAAAATTATTTATAAAAACACAAACTACATCATCCACTCATCTCTTAAATATAAATGGATTGGAATCCTATCCCCTTCATAATCTTCAGGAATTTGATCTACTAGTGATTCTAGACAAGATATGAATTTTATTGGGATATTCCTTTGCTTTGATACCTCCCTGCATACCTCTTGTCCTTTTTCTATGTCTTCCATAGTAGTACCCTTGAGCATATGAGTATTATTGATTAGACCTGTAACCTTAAGCTTAGAAGCAGCTTCAATCTCATCAATATACTTCATAACTTCTTGTGCATTTTGTGTTTTTTCCCTATTTGCATTGACAACGAAGAACATATCGTACTCGTCATCTTTAATCATATTTCTATACCTTGCAATAACAGTTGCCCCTACCTTATCACCACCTAGGTCCACGATATTATTGTGGTCCTTATTTAGTAGTGGTGTATGTATTTCAGCAGAAAGTGCAGGTATATCTAATGTTGGTGCATCTACAGAGCTAGAGATTAGATGGATTCCGTTTTCCTCAAGAAAATCTTTTCTACCCCTAGACCTAAAGTATACATTTACAACATCTAGGTCGGAAATAGAAAGCGGACCTTCAACTTCTTTTCTTAATTGTAATGCATAGTTTACTGTAAACTCACTCTTTCCACTTCCATAGTGACCTGTTATTATTCTTATTCTCTTTGTTTTTTCCATTTTTTGCCTTCTCCTTTATCCGAATACTCAACCCAAGCTGTGATAAATACTCAAAGACCCTATATCTTATTGTTCATCGTAATTTTGAACTACTTCTTCTCCTCTTAGAACTCTTAATCCACCTAAGGCCAGGGCTATCATTTCATCTTCTCCCGGATATATCTTGACTTGTCCTAGGAAATCAACCCTATCAGATATCATCTTTGTAAAACTCTTAGAATAGGCTATTCCTCCTGTCAACAAAACTGCATCTACCTTTCCAGATAAAGCTGCCGCACAAGCACCTATTTCCTTGGATATTTGATAAGCCATAGCTTCATATATTAGGGCAGCCTTCTGATCTCCCTTTTCTATCATTGCTTCAACTTCTCTTGCATCATTTGTGTTCAAGTAAGAAACAAGACCTCCGTTACCAGTTATCATCTTTCTAATATCATAAACAGTGTATTTTCCACTAAAGCATAAATCAACTACTGAACCAACAGGTATTCCACCACTTCTTTCAGGTGAGAATGGGCCTTCACCATCTAAAGCATTTGCAACATCAACCACTGAACCATTCTTGTGAGCTCCTACCGATACTCCTCCACCCATGTGGGCTATTATCAAATTAAGGTCCTCGTATTTTTTATCAACTTCACTTGCGTACCTTCTAGCTATGGCCTTTTGGTTAAGAGCATGGAATATACTCTTTCTTTCTATGCTAGCAGTACCTGATATCCTAGCTAGATCAGACATTTCATCAACTACAACAGGGTCCACAATAAAGGCAGGTATATCCAATTCTTTTGAGAATTCGTTTGCAATGATACCACCAAGATTTGAAGCATGCTGACCTGAAACACCTATTCTAAGGTCTTCTAACATACTTTCTGTAACACTATAAGTTCCTCCCTTTATAGGCTTTAACAATCCACCTCTTCCAACTACACAATCAAGGTCTTCCAATTTGATATCAGCAGCCTTTAATTCGCCTTCTATAACACTCTTTCTAAAATTGAACTGATCAGAAATATGCTCAAACTGGCCTATTTCTTCTGATGAATGCCTTAAAGTTTTTTCAAAAACTTCTTTATCATTATCGTACACAGCAATCTTAGTAGATGTAGAGCCTGGATTAATAGTTAAAATTCTGTAAACTTCCTTCATTGTATCCTCCTATATAACTATAATTAATAAATCATTTGATAAGCATATCAAGTAACTAAAAACCTTGTATCTGTATGCACAGATTCAAAAAAACTTTTTCCTAACCTAGGCAAGAAATATAAGTTTTATATACCTAGTATAGGTTTACATGGCTCATGATATCCAATATGTACTATACCTATGCCTATACTTTTTAATAAATTAGATATCCTTTTGATTAATTAGATGTCCTTTTGATCGATTATTAATTAATAAAATCCAACAAGGCCTTTATCATGTGAAATTTAGCCTTCTTATATCCCAACTCCTGACTCTTAAAAAATTCAGAACTCAAAATTTTCAAATGGTAATAGCTGAGAAAAAAATATTAATTAATCCTTCTTATCTATTATTTTATAACTAAAATAAGGAACTTGCAATAAAAATATTAAATTAACAATTTAGTAACTTTTTAATATTATTAAGCAAATTCCTTTATAAACTTTATATTATTATTAAATTTAAATTTTCGAAATATTTATCTATTTGTATTTTCAACAAAAATTTTTATATGATTTAGTTGATTATCAAATTCATATATTTTAAAAAATAAGGTCGTTATCAGAAATTATCAAGTAATAATTTACTTTTTCCTATTTCTTAGTTAATAGTATTTTTGTGTTTTCATTTTTTAGCTTTACTCCTTGAGGTAGGATAAGTTCTATATTCTTATTAAGTAAATTTTCAATATCACTATCTGTTAGTTTTTTTGTTTTAATATAATCTATATTTTTTAAAGTTTCTCTACTTGCTACTACACTAACATTTTCTGGTGATAGAGCATAAGAATTAATATCAAACATACTACCTCTATAATCTATTCTTAAAGGTAGGATCTTACTAATCCTAAATTCTCCAGATACCCTTATCTTAGTTCTAGTCATATCTAAGTCTAGACTTTTACCTTCTTTGTCATAGGCCTTAGCCACAAGTTCCTTTTCAAACTTAGATTCCCTATCCAAATTACTTGTATCTAGTTCTACTCCTACATACTCAAGTCTTTCTATTAGGGACCTCGCCCCCTTAAGACTAATTTTTTTATAGTCTGTCTTTATGTTAATAGCATCATCCTTAAGTGGTCCCTTGAGCTTAACTACGATGTCTACTTCTTTTTTTGTTATTTTTTCAAGATTTACTGCTACTGATGAGTCCTTTAACTCTCTTGATACTCTGTTTGATATATTAGTTTTCAAACTTACAATATTACTTCCTTCAACAGGATTATCTATTTCTCCGTATATATCTATATTATTTTTATTCAGCTTCTGTAATTCTGATAATTTTCCATATAAGGTTATATCTGTGCTAATATCTAACTTTGGATATACTACAAAACCCTCTTTTTCAATCTGATTTATTCTATTGACAGTAATGGGTATATTTTCTATGACTTTTCTTTCATCTGGATCAACTACCGCCAGAACGTACAACCATAAGGCTAGTGCCGCTAATATAGATATTATTTTTGTTTTAATATTTCCCTTTACTTTATCACTTAACCTACCCATATTAGCTCCTCCTACTTATTAAAAATGTCTTTTACTATGTTAAATCCTTTTTCTTCGGTATTATTTTTATAGAAATTTTTTAATATATTAGCTAATCTTTCCTTGCTTATATTTCTATATATTTTACCCGACCTAGCTATAGACACATGACCTGTCTCTTCTGATGCTATCAATATCAAGGCATCAGAAATCTCACTTACTCCTATCCCTGCCCTATGTCTTGTTCCTAGGTCTTTACTCAAGTCCTTCCTCTGTGTAAGAGGTAAAAAACAAGCTGCTGATTTTATTTTTCCTTCTCTTATGATAAGGGCTCCATCATGTAAGGGAGTGTTTGGTATAAATATATTACATAAAATCTGTTTTGTTATTTTGGCATCGATTTCTGTGCCGGTTTCTACAATTTCATTTAGCTTGGTTTTGCCTTCTAAGACTAGTAAGGCTCCTATTTTTCTCGCTGCCATATCATATACTGCATCTAGGATTTCTCCTATAGTATTTTCTGTATCAATTTCATATGAATCCTTAGTTTGGGAACCAAATCTAAATAGGTTAGTATTTCTGCCCAAGTGCTCAAGACCTGCTCTTAGCTCTGGTTGGAAAATTATGAATGGTAATATAAATCCTAGCTCTAATATTTTTACAAGTATCCAGTAGAGTGTATGTAACTTAAATATTCCACTTATCTGTGTAACTATTAATAATATTACAACTCCTTTAAATAACTGTTCTGCTCGTGTATCTTTTATGAATCTTAATATCTTATAAAATAAATATGCAACTATTAGTATATCTACTAGGTCATTTACACTTATCCTGTATACCAACTGAAAAAATTTATTAAAAACTAAATCAAATAATAACATATATACCAACCACCTTCCTATATATACTTTACCATAAATTATGTATTTTTTTACAAAAAAAACTCTCTATCATCAAGACAAAGAGTTTAAATGGCTCTATGTCAAATAACGTTGGTGATAATTTAAATCAACAAAATCTATTAAAT